>NZ_BAAAWH010000001.1:318317-636634 GCF_039534975.1 Microbacterium terregens | reverse complement strand
GGGCGGTCTCGCCCTCGTCCTCTTCTGCGCTCTACTCGTCGATGAGCAGCTCACGGCCTCCACGGATGACGCCGCCGCGGAAGCGACGTTACTCCTCGGCCTGCTCACGCCCATCGCGAAGTCGTGGCCGTCGCGGTGGTGTCTGACTGCGAACGACCTTGCGATCCAGGTGCACGGCGGATACGGGTACACCCGAGACTTCCCGGTGGAGCAGTTCTACCGGGACAACCGGCTGAACATGATCCACGAGGGCACCCACGGCATCCAGGCCGTCGATCTGATCGGTCGCAAGATCCTCAGGTCCTCGGACGGCCTTCGCTCGCTGTGGACGAGGATGGAGCGCTCGATCGCGGCGGCGACAGCCGTGGGCGGTGCGCCAGCGCGTCACGCCGCAGCGCTCGCGCATCACATCGCTGAGGTCAAGGCCGCGCTCGAGGACACCAGGGAGGTAGAGGCGCTGCTTGCGAATGCGACGAGTGGTCTCGAGGCGATCGGACATGTCGTTGTGGCCTGGTTGTGGCTCGAGCAGGAGTGTGTTGCCAGGTCTGGGACCGGTGCATTTTATGAGGGCAAGCGCAGTGCAGCGGAGTACTTCTTTGCGCACGAACTCCCGATTGTCACCCCGCTGCTCGACACCCTGCGGCGCCGGGACCGACTCTTCCTCGATCTCGACCCGAACTCGCTCTGACCTGGTCGGTAGGATGACGGCGATGACCGGCGACGATGCAGCGCATGTGAGCGGGGCTCCCAACGCTGGTCCTGCGGAAGCCTTCCGCATAGCTCGGCGCCGGTTCATGTCGGGTGAACGCATCGACATGCAAGATCTCGCGCGCGACCTGGGGGTCGATCGCAGCACATTGTTCCGCTGGGTCGGCAATCGTGACACCCTGCTGGTCAGCGTTCTGACATCTCTTACCGACCCCACTCTCGCAAGAATTGAGGCGTCGCTCGACGAAACAGGCGCCCGTCGGATCGCTCGTGCGGCCGGCGCATACGCCGAGGCGTTGCTCTCGGCGAGCTACTACCGCGTCTTCCTGCGGCGCGAGCCCGAGCGCGCCCTACGGCTCATCACGACGAAGGAATCTCACCTGCAGCAGCACGTCGTCAACCGCTTCGAGAAGATGATCACGCACGAGCGGGAAACCGGGCTGCTTCGGCACCCGCTCGACGCGCACGACCTCGCGTACCTCGTCGTGCGCGTGATCGAGTCGTTCGTCTACTCCGACTTGATCACCGGCGACGAGCCGAATGCCGAGAAAGTCGAGGCGGCGATCGCCGTCGTCGTGCGCGTCGATTCCGACTAGCGGATTCTGTCTTGATCCGTCGCGGAGGGACGTGTCACCGTTGCAACACATCACGATTCGTTGCATCGATGGAGGTGGCAGGTGGTGGAAGTGCTTTCAGGTGTCGACGGTGTCACCCGGGCGATCGGACGTCAGCTGGGGCCATCGCGCTGGCACAGGCTGACTCAGGCCACGATCACCGACTTCGCTGATGCCACCGGCGACCATCAGTGGATCCACGTGGACGAGATCCGTGCAAGAACCGGACCGTTCGGAACGACCATCGCGCACGGTTATCTCACGCTCTCGCTCGTTCCTAAGCTCCTCGACGAGCTCGTGCGGGTCGACGGCTTTGCAATGAGCATCAACTACGGCCTCAACCGGGTGCGTTTCCCGGCGGCGGTCCCGGTCGACTCGCGCATTCGCCTCTCGGCGACACTCGAGTCGCTGACCCCCGTGAGTCTCGGACATCAACTCGTGATTACGGGGACTGTGGAGATCCACGGACTCACCAAACCCGGGTGCGTGGTCGAGTCTGTCGTTCTCCTCGTTCCCTGACATTCGACCAGAAAAGAGGAAGACCATGCCCGAAGCAGTGATTGTCTCCGCCGCGCGCAGTCCGATCGGACGAGCCTACAAAGGCTCGCTGAGAGACATCCGCCCCGATGACCTGGCGGCGACGATCGTCCGCGCCGCGGTGGACAAGATCCCCGAGCTCGACCCGCGACAGATTGACGACCTGATCCTCGGATGCGGGCTGCCCGGTGGCGAGTCTGGAAACAACATGGGCCGGGTTGTCTCCGTCCTGAACGGGTGGGACTCTGTGCCCGGGACCACCGTGACGCGCTACTGCGCATCGTCGGTGCAGACAACCCGAATGGCCTTCCACGCGATCGCAGCGGGCGAAGGGGACATCTACATCTCCGCAGGCGTGGAGACCGTCTCGCGGTATACAAAAGGTACCTCGGACACCCTCCCGGACACGCTCAATCCGATCTTCGACGACGCCGTGGCCCGCACGTCGGCGACCGCAGCGCTCCCTCTCGGCACGGCGTGGCACGACCCGCGCGAATCGGGAGAGCTTCCCGACGTGTACATCTCCATGGGGCAGACCGCCGAGAACCTGGCATCAGCCAGGGGCCTTCACCGACGCGAGCTCGACGAGTTCGCTGTCCGCTCGCAGAACCTGACCGAACAGGCGATCGCAAGCGGATTCTGGGCGCGCGAGATCACGCCGGTGTCGACGCGGGACGGCGTTGTCGTCGCATCCGACGATGGTCCCAGGAGCGGGGTCACGTACGCGACGATGAGTCAGCTTGAACCGGTCTTCCGGGCCGACGGTGTCGTCACAGCCGGCAACTGCTGTGCGCTGAACGACGGTGCCGCAGCGGTCGTCATCATGTCGGACAGCAAGGCGGCCGAACTGGGAATCACCCCACTCGCGCGGATCGTCGCGACTGGCGTGTCGGGGCTGTCCCCCGAGATCATGGGCCTCGGCCCGGTTGACGCGACCCGTCGCGCGCTCGCCAACGCTCGCATGACGATCGATGACATCGACCTCGTCGAGATCAACGAGGCGTTCGCCGCCCAGGTAATCCCCTCTTACCAGGACCTCGGGATCGACATTGATCGTCTCAATGTCAACGGAGGCGCGATTGCCATCGGCCACCCCTTCGGCATGACCGGCGCACGCCTGCAGAACACGATGATCAACTCCCTGCAATGGCACGACCGGACCACTGGACTGATCACGATGTGCGTCGGTGGCGGAATGGGCATGGCACTCATCCTGGAGCGAGTGTCATGACTAGACGTCGGCTCGATGATCTGTTCCGCCTCGACGGCAAGGTGGCGATCGTCACCGGGGCATCCAGCGGTCTCGGGGTCGCGATCGCCGACGCGCTCGCCGAGGCCGGCGCCGATGTGGCATTGGGCGCGCGCCGCATGGCGGGCCTGCTCACCACGGCGCAGGCAGTCGAGGCGAGCGGGCGGGAGCCGCTCGCGGTGACGACGGATGTCGCAGACCCGTCGTCGTGCCAGGCGCTCGTGGATGCCGCGATGGAGCGGTTCGGACGTGTCGACGTCCTCGTGAACAACGCGGGGGTGGCCACGTCGGTACCCGCCACACGAGAAACCCCTGACCAGTTCCGCGCCGTCATCGATGTGAACCTCAACGGCAGCTACTGGATGGCGCAGGCCTGCGGGCGAGTCATGCTCCCTGGCTCGAGCATCGTCAACATCTCCTCAGTGCTCGGCATCACCACCGGCGGTCTGCCCCAGGCCGCGTACAGCTCGTCGAAGGCGGGCCTACTGGGGCTCACTCGGGACCTGGCGCAACAGTGGACCGGCCGAAAGGGCATCCGCGTCAACGCGATCGCCCCTGGATTCTTCGCGACGGAGATGACCGACCAGTACGACGACGGATACTTCGAGTCCGCACGACGGCGCCTGCTGATAGACCGAATGGGCGATCCACGCGAGCTCGCATCATCCGTCGTGTTCCTCGCCTCCGATGCCGCAAGCTACATCACCGGCCAGACTCTGGTCGTCGATGGCGGCACCACTATTACCTGACATCACAACATAGAAAGGGCTCCCCCCATGGCTCAGTTCAAGGGCCGCGTCGCGGTGATCACCGGCGGCGGGCGCGGGATCGGATTCGCCGTCGCGAACCGATTCGCCGAGGAAGGCGCATCGGTCGCGCTGATCGACATCGACGAGGATGCCGCGGCCGCAGCTGCTGCTCGGCTTCCGGGTGCGGTCCCTCACGTAGGGATCGGCGCAAATGTCTCCGTCACCGCCGACGTCGACGCCGCCGTCGCGCGCACCGTCGAGGAACTCGGAGGTGTGCACATCCTCATGAACAACGCCGGGGTCACGCGAGACAACCTGTTGTTCAAGATGACAGACGACGATTGGGACCTGGTGATGAACGTGCACCTCCGGGGCGCCTTTCTCTTCTCCCGCGCCGTTCAAGCGCACTTCGTGCGAGAGCGCTATGGCAAGATCATCAACGTCTCGTCGATCTCGGCGCTCGGCAACCGCGGCCAGGCGAACTACTCCGCGGCGAAGATGGGCATCCAGGGATTCACCCGCACGCTCGCGCTCGAGCTGGGTCCGTTCGGCGTGAATGTCAACGCCATCGCTCCCGGGTTCATCGCTACCGAAATGACCGACGCCACCGCCGTTCGGCTAGGCGTGCCGGTCGACGAGTTTCGACGCATGAACGCGGAGGCGACTCCCGTCCGACGCGTCGGGACCCCTGAAGACATCGCCGCAGTTGCCGCGTTCCTCGCATCAGATCAGTCGTCATACGTCACGGGCCAAACACTCTACGTCGACGGCGGCGCCTCGGTTCCCTGAGCCGTGCGTGTCAGCGACGGAAAAGGCGGCCGGGGGAGGAACCCCCCGGCCGCCTGTTCGCGCTGAGTATCAGCGAGTGAGCTGCGCCTCGGCGGGCAGGCTCGCTGCCCACTCTGTGAGCACAGCCACGTACCGCTCGGGGTCGAACATGTGCATCATGTGGAAGGCATCCGGGAGCAGTGTGTAGTCGACCCTGACGCCGGCAGACTCCATGAGCTCCCGCGCACGCTCAGCTTGCTCGTCGCTCAGGGCGCCCAGCAATTCACCCGTCTCCGGATCGACCATGTGCATGTGGTGCGTGATGAGGATGGGTGTCTTGACCTGGCTTAGCATCACCTCGTGGGGGCAGTTCACCGCAACCGTGCCCTCGATGAACGCGCGCCCCCATTCGGGGTCGTACTCCCGAAGGTTCTGCGGCGGCTCGTCCGCCTGCGGGAAGAGCTGCATCACTTTGGCCGGGGATGCTTTCGCTCCAGCGATGAATCCGGCCCAGTCTCCGATGCTCCACTGGTCGCCGAGGTGATCGCGGTAGAGCTCGAAAGCGGGGCCTGCGGCCTGACGCACCGAGTGCCCGATCGAGGGATTAACTTCGGATGCGAAGAAGGGAGCGTCCTCGCAGAGGGCCGCACGGATCTGACCGGGCATCGCGAACGCGGACAGCCACGCCGCCAGAACACCGCCTGAGGAATTGCCCGCGACAATCACGGGACGCCGGATGACGATTGAAATGAAGCGGACGAGGTCGTTCCCGAAGTTGTCGAGGCTGTAGCGCTTCGGTGTCCAGGTGCTTCGGCCCTGACCACGCATGTCCACGGCGAAGACATGGAACCGCTCAGCGAGGATCCCCATCGCCACCTCGTATCCCCACCAGGACCCGCTCTGCTCAGGGATGAGCAGGAGTGGAGGATTCTTGGGGGAGCCCGCCTCCGCGTAGTTCATCGTGATCTCACCGAGATTGACTTGCTTCTCTGGGAACGCGTGGGGGACGAAGATGTCGTCGGGTGCGTGCATGACAGGCATTTTGCTCTCCTTCGAGCGATAGGTGTTGGGTGTTTTGGGGTGATCCCTATTCGGCATCCCACTGCCGAGCGAGGGTCGTATAGAAGTCGATGAGTTCGGGCCGATCAATCGATCCGGGACTGCAGACGTCGTCGGCGAGCGCGCCTTGCAGGATGCGTTTGATGGGGACTTCGAGCTTCTTCCCCGTTTTCGTGTGGGGAAGCGCGTCGACGATGTGGAACTCGTCGGGAACGTGCCTGGGCGAGGCCTCGGCGCGCAACCGCTGGCGTAGCTCGTCTATCGTCGCCTGGTCGATTTCGTACCCGGGGCTCGCCACCAGGAACATCGGCATCCGGTATCCGCCGCCAGGTCGCTCCACTCCGACCACCAAGGCCTCGGCAATCGCGCGGTGTGACTCCACGACGGTGTAGAGATCGGCCGAGCCGATGCGCACGCCGTTGCGATTCAAAGTGGAGTCGGACCGGCCGTGAATCTCGAAACTGCCGTCGCTGGCGTGAGTCACCCAGTCGCCGTGTCGCCAGACTCCGTCATACCTCTGGAAATAGGCTTCTCGGTATCGGCGACCGTCGGCGTCGCCCCACAGCCCCAGGGGCATCGAGGGCATCGGCTGCGTAATCACTAGCTCGGCGACGCTGTCGCGCACCGCTTCACCATTCTCGTCGAACGCGGCGACCGCGACACCGAGTATGGGTCCGGGTATCCGGCCGGCCTCTGCGGAAAGCGAGGGGGCGCCACCGACGAACGAACTTGCGACGTCAGTTCCGCCGCTGCTGGAAACGACGGGGATGTCAGGAGACACCGCGTCCGACACCCATTGAGCCAGGTTCGGTGACATTGGCGCGCCGGTCACCGCAAGCATCCGGAGCGAGGAGAAGTCATGGGCGAGCCCGGGCTGAAGTCCTCGTGCGGCGCAAACCTGCAGGTGCCCGGGGCTGGTTCCGAACACGCGCACGCGCTCGTCCGCGACGATCTGCCAAAGGCGGTCCGCCGTCGGCTGGACAGGGCTGCCCTCATACGCCACCGCGGTGACGCCACTCAACAGCGCCCCCACCACGATATTCCACAGCATCCAGTTCGTCGTGGTGTACCAGAAGAACGCATCACCGGGGCCAAGATCCATCTGCAGACCGAACAACTCCACATGGGTGACGATGATCCCGGCGTGGCCGTGCACGATGCCCTTGGGCCTACCGGTCGTCCCAGAAGAGAAGAGCACCCACAGTGGATGCTCTGCGGAGACCTGCTCGGTGCGGAGGCAGATGCCGCCGACCGCCGCACGGTCATCGACCACCTCTGCCCAGCGCTCGACGCGAATATCGGTTGCCGGGGCGTCCGCAATCGTCGGTCGCGAGTCGACCACGATCAGAGCCTCGACACCGATCAGCGTGGCGAGCTCGGAGACTGCCTCGCGGCGATCGTGCGATCGGCCTCCGAACTCGTAGCCGGTCGAGGCGACGAGGACGCGAGGCGAGAGCTGGCTAAGCCTCTCGGCTGCGGCTTGGGCGCCGTAGTCGGGCGCGCAGCATGCCCAGGTCGCGCCAACCGCAGCCGATCCCAGGAACGCGACGATCGCCTCCTGTGCGTTGGGCAGGTACCCGGCCACTCGATCTCCGGGGCGAATGCCGAGTGTCCGAAGCAGATCCGCGAATACGGCGACGCTGTCTAGCAGCCCAGGCCAGGAGAGCTCGCGACGAGTGCCATCCTCCGCTAGCGACACGACCGCCGCGCCAGGCAGCTCGCGGTGGCGCGCGACCTGGTCGACATAGTTGAGCCTCGCGCCGGCGAACCACCGGGCGCCCGGCATTGAGTGCCGATCGACCACCTGCCGATACGGCGCGGACGAGACGACGGAAAAGAAGTCCCACACTCGAGCCCAGAACAATTCCGGTTCGGTCACAGACCACTCGTGCAGCTGCGCGTAAGTGCTGGCGTCGACGCCGTGGAATTCGGCGACCTGCGCAGCAAAGCGGCCGATCGATGTCGCCTCATCGAGGCAAGCATCATGATGCGGCGCCGCGCTGGATCCCATTCCGCCATCGTCGGCGCAGTCGTCCGCGGTTCGCATCCGCTATTCCGACCATCGGAACGACATTTCCTGGCGATCAGCCCGGGTCGGCGGCATCCATCGTGCGAGCGATCGCAAGCCCCACCGTTCGCAGCGCGACCCGATTTGCGGCGACTGAGCCTCCTGCCGCCGGAGCGACGAGCGAGATCGCACCCAACAGTCGCCCTCGCCGCGTGAGGATCGGTGCGGCAACAGTGGACATCGCCGCGGGCTGCGCCGCGGCAGGGTTGGCCCCCGTAATCTCACACACGCCCTCGGTGCGGACGGCCGCAAGCAGCTCGCGGAGTCGGGACGTGCGGCCGTCGACTTCGAGCCGGGCGAGAAACGAACCCCGGAGTGACTCCGGCGCGTGTGCGAGCAGCGCGACGCCGACTCCAGTCGTGTCGAGGGGCAGACGTCCACCGACACGGTATTTCACGGTCGTGGCGTCTCGAGCGGACAGGCGCTCCACGAGCACCGCCTCGTTGCCGTCGCGGACTGCGAGAAGGACGTGCTGCCCCGTGATCCGGTGCAAGTCCTCCATGAAGGGCAGAGCGGTGGCCCGTAGCCCGTAGCCTCGCGGGCCGAGGGATGCGATCTCCATCATCCGCAGTCCGATGACGAACTCGCCGTTGTCGAGTCGCTCGAGCGCTGCGAGGCTCACAAGTTGCGTGGCCAGACGGAACGTCGTCGTCTTCGGCAGGTCCGCACGAGCTGCAAGCTGCTGCAGCGTCAGCGATCGGGTCGGCGCATCCGCGAAGGCGTGCAGCAGTCGGAAAGCACGCTCCAGGACAGGCTCCCCCGACTTTGGGCGTCCCCCGGTCGGGCGAGAGGTTTGTGTTCCGCTCATCGGAATCGTTGGTGCGTCGGTGCTCCCATACCCCGAACGATAGCCCAATGAAAACTTCATACGACTACGCGGATGTGGTCGTCGTCGGAGCGGGCCCCGCAGGGCTCGCCGTCGCCGCCGAGCTGGCCTTCCACGGTCGACGCTGCGCCGTGATCGAACCACGCACGAAGATCAGTCACACCCGGCCGCGAGCGAAGACCACCAGCGTGCGCACGATGGAGCACTTCCGTCGGTGGGGCATCGCCGAGGACATCCGCCGCGCGGCCGCGCTCCCGTCGACGTGGTGTCGACGCGCGGTGTTCTGCGACACCGTCACAGGGGCGGTGATCACAGAGTTCGACGACATCTTCGGGCTCAGCGCTGCCGAGAATGGGCTCTCGGCCGAGTCAGGGCAGCAGATCGCCCAGCCAGTCGTAGAGCAGGTATTGCGCCGTCACGTGCGCGAAAGCGGATTCGCGGACCTGCGGCTCGGCGACGCAGTGGAAGAACTCGTCGAGCATCAGGACAGCGTCGAGCTCGTCGTGCGCCGGTTCGACGGCTCGACATATCGGATGCGGACTCGGTACGTGCTGGGCTGCGATGGTGCGAGGAGCACCGTCCGGGAGCAGATCGGTGTCGTGTTGGCGGGTTCGAGCGCGCCGGTTCCTAACCTGAATGTCGTCTTTCGTGCACCCGACCTTCACCCGCCGATGGGCGATGCCCTCCACTATTGGGTGTTGGGCACGGAGACGCCCGGCATCGTGGGCCCGCTCGACCGCAAGGATCTCTGGTGGGCATCGCTGAGCGGTGCAGGGGAATGCGACGATCCGCACCAGATCAGCCGACTGGTCGAGCAGCTGATCGGTCCCGCGGGAGCGGATGTCGCGGTCGACGTCCTGGCCACGGACCCGTGGACACCTCGGATGCTGATCGCCGATCGATTCGCGACTGACCGCATCTTCCTCGTCGGCGAGAGCGCCCACGTGAACCCGCCGCTAGGCGGACACGGGTTCAACACGAGCATCGGGGATGCGGTGAACATCGGGTGGAAGCTGGCAGCTGTTCTGGACGGCTGGGCCGATCCGTCGCTTCTCGCCACCTACGAAACGGAGCGCCGAGGGATCGCAGCCGCCACCATCGCATCCGCCGCGCGCAACCTCGCGGCGACCGGCCCCGCCTTGACGTCTGAGGCGGACATGATCCAGGCGACGAAGTTCGAGGAGTTCCACTCACTCGGGCTGGTGCTTGGTTACACCTATGACACCAACCACCCCATCGATGTCACCGCGTATCGACCGTCGACTCAGGTCGGCGCGCGTCTCCCCCACCGATGGGTCAGACCCGGTCATTCCATCTTCGACGACCTCGGGCCCTCGCTGTCCCTGCTGCACCCGCGCGATGCCGATGCGGTGCTTCTTGCCGAAACGACCGCCCGCTTCGAGTCGTGCGGCGTGCCGCTCGTGATGATCGTGGTCGACTCCGACCAGGTCGACACCGAGGCGCCCTTTCTGCTGATCCGCCCGGATCAGCACATCGCATGGCGCGGAAACGACCCGCGCGATGCCGATCCCGCCATCATCACCTCATCGAAGAAGAGAGCAGCAGCATGACCATCGATCACAGTCAGTACTTCCTGACAGCCAGACCCCGACCAATCCGCCCGCCAAAGCTCCACCACGCCACGTTCATGACCATGGATGTTGACGCGATGGTCGCCTTCTACGAACTCGTCGCCGGTCTGCAACCGGTGTACTACTCGCAGCACGCGGCGTGGCTGACCAACGACGATGCCAACCACCGCATCGCGCTGCTGAGGATTCCCGGAGTGCACCCACCTGTCGACAAGCCGCATAGCGCCGGCTTGCATCACACGGCTTTCGAGTACGACAGCTTCGACGGATGGATCGACAACTACGAGCGGCTTCGCGATGCGGGTGTCGCGCCCACTGTGTGTGTTGACCATGGCATGACCATCTCGATGTACTACCAGGATCCCGACGGCAATGGTGTCGAGATCCAAGTGGATGCCTTCAATGACTGGGCCATGTCAAAGGAGTGGATGTGGGCCTCCCAGGAGTTCGCGGAGGACCAGATCGGACCGCAATTCGATCCCGAAAAGGTGCTCACCGCCTATCGGGCGGGAGCGACCGCCCAGGAGATCCACGAACGCGCGCGCAATGGTGAGTTCCTCCCCGAGCATCCGCGGCAGGGTATGTGGTTCGATGACCCGTGGCCGGGTCGGATCGCCATCGAACCCGGCCTGGCTGCTGGTGTGCTCCTGCCCGGCACGGAGGGCTGAGGCATGAGGATCGCGAATCTGTCGGGTCGAGCGGTACTCATCCACCAAGGGCACGCCGTTGACATCGCCGGCGCTAGCAGCGGGCGGTTTGGTCCTGCGCCTCGCGCGATCTTCGACGCGTGGGACGAATTCACACACTGGTCGGCAAGCACCGAGCTCCCCGTAGGCGATGAGTTCGACCCTGCCGCGCTGGGACCACCAATCCCCGACCCCCGACAAATCTTCGCGATCGGGTTGAACTACCGCGATCACGCCGACGAGGCCGGGCTCGCGTACCCGGAGCACATCGTCGTGTTCACCAAGTTCGCTTCGTCGCTCGCCGGCCCCGAGGCGAAGGTGACGCTCCCGAGCGCATTCGTCGACTTCGAGACGGAACTCGTCGTCGTAGTCGGCAGCGAATCGCATCGCCTCCGCTCCCTCGAGGACGCGCGGCTAGCGATCGCAGGTTACGCGGTCGGGCAGGACTATAGCGAGCGCGCCGTGCAGTTGCGCGGACCCGTGCCGCAGTTCAGCCTGGGCAAGTCATACCCGGCGTTCGCACCGTTCGGACCCGCCGTCGTTACCCGCGACGAACTCGGCGATCCGGACTCGCTCCGCATCACCGCCCGCATCACGGGACCCACCGCTGAGGCACAGGGTGCGTCTCCCTTCACATTGCAAGACGGATCCACGGCCGACCTCATCTTCTCGGTGGAGCAGGTCATCCACGATCTCTCGCAAGTGGTGACGCTGTATCCCGGCGACCTCATCTTCACTGGTACGCCGGCAGGTGTAGGCGGAACTCGCGGGATCTTCCTGCAGCCCGGCGATCGCCTGATAAGTACGATCGACGGCATCGGCTCGCTGGACAACCGCTTCATTGATGGCGCGGGTCCTGACTCGCGGTAGCCCGAACGAACGGTGCAGGGCGCCCCGTCCGTTCGTGGCGTGGCGGCCCTCGAACCTGTCATGGCCCGACCTTCGGTGGGCAGCGTGCCCACGCGAAATGATGTGGGCAAACGGGTGGGCACGGGCGACTCCGGCAGCTGGAAAGCTCGTCCTCGTTCGGTCTCGTTCCTGCTCGATCACTCTCGATCCAATTCCTCCCAGAGCATGTGGCGCCCGAGGAAACCCCTGATCAGGTCGTGCCCACAATTCAGAAGGAACGAGAAGGAACCAAAAGTAATGAGCCGGATCGAAACCTACTGAAAAGGAATTCGATCCGGCCCAAAGTGGCGGTGACGGTGGGATTTGAACCCACGGTAGGGGGTTACCCTACACAACTTTTCGAGAGTTGTACCTTCGGCCGCTCGGACACGTCACCGCCGATGAGTTTACGTCACGGCGCGCCGAGCCGCCAATCGACAGAACCGGGCTCCGTGACGACCGCACCGACCCGCCCGGACGCCCTCGCTCAGGACTAAGTTGGGCGGGGTGAGCCTCACCTTGGACGCGCAGCAGCGCCTGGTCGTCTGGATCGCAGCGCTCGCATCATTCGTGGCCTTCCTCGACGGCACAGTTGTGAACGTCGCGCTTCCCGCCATCAGTCGCGAACTCGGCGGCGGCCTCGTCACGCAGCAGTGGACGGTCGATGCGTACCTGATCACCCTCAGCGCGCTGATCCTGCTGGCCGGCTCGGCGAGTGACGCATTCGGCCGCGTCCTGGTGATGAGGATCGGCCTCATCGGCTTCGGCATCGCCTCCATCGCGATCGCGGCAGCACCCGATCCTCTCTTCCTGATCATCGCGCGCGCCGCGCAGGGAGCAGCCGGCGCGTTTCTGGTGCCGAGCTCGCTCGCCCTGATCACCTCCACGATCCGCGGCCCGCTGCAGGGCAAAGCGATCGGACTCTGGACGGCGCTGACGACCAGCGCGATGATCGCCGGTCCTCTCATCGGCGGTCTGTTCGTCGACCTCCTCTCATGGCGCTTCGTGTTCCTCATCAACGCCGTGCCGATCGCCATCACCCTCTGGCTGCTCACGCGCCTGAAGGCGCGCGACGTTCGCAAGCCCGGCACGCGGATCGACTGGCTCGGTGGCGCGATGTGCACGTTCGGCCTGGGCGCGGCCGTGTACGCGCTGATCGAACAGCCCAACTTCGGGTGGGCGGCCCCGGGAATCTGGATCCCCCTGACGGCCGGCATCCTGCTGTTCGCAGGGTTCCTGGTGCGCCAGCACACGGCGGCCGCCCCGATTCTGCCTCTCGGCCTGTTCAAGATCCGAAACTTCTGGACCGGCAACGTCGCGACCTTCTTCGTCTACGGCGCCCTGTCGCTCAACGGCTTCGTCGTCGCCGTCTACCTTCAGCAGGGCGCGGGGCTCCCCGCAACGCTCGCGGGGCTCGCGAGCATCCCGACCACGATCCTGATGATCGTGCTCAGCTCGAGGATGGGAGCCCTGGCCGGCAAGTGGGGGCCGCGCCTGTTCATGACCGTGGGACCCATCCTGATGGCGCTCGGCGCCCTCCTGCTGCTGACCGTGAACGAGGACTTCGACTATTGGACCCAGGTCCTTCCGAGCATGATCGTGTTCGGACTCGGCCTCGCCACGACCGTCTCGCCGCTCACCGCGGCAATCCTGGGCGCGGTCGACAGCGCCCGGTCGGGCATCGCGTCGGCGGTCAACAATGCCGTCGCCCGGGTCGCCGGCCTGCTCGTGATCGCGATGCTCGCCGCGATCGTGGGCGGATCACTCGATCTCGCCGGCTTCCACCGCGCCGCGATCGTGACCGCCGTCTTCATGGCGATCGGCGGCGTCGTCTCGTTCATCGGGATCCGCAACGGGATGCCGCAACCCGGCGACGACACGCCCGCCCAGACCCCGGCGGCTGACCCCGGTCCTATCGTGCCCGGCATCCGTCGCCCGTCGGACTGAACGCATGACCGTCATCGAGAACTCGAAACTCACCGTGGTCGGCGCCGGCAGCGTGGGCTCCAGCACCGCGTACGCCGCGCTGATCCGGGGTTCCGCGAGACACGTCGCGCTGTACGACATCGCCACGGCGAAGGTGGAGGCCGAGGTCCTCGATCTCGCCCACGGCACGCAGTTCACCGGCTCGAGCGACATCGTCGGCGGCAGCGACATCTCCGTCGTCGAGGGCTCGCATGTCGTGGTGATCACGGCGGGCGCGAAGCAGAACCCCGGGCAGACGCGGATCGAGCTCGCGGGCGTGAATGCCGGCATCCTCAAGACGATGCTGCCGCAGCTGCTGGAAGCGGCACCGCACGCGATCTACGTCATCGTGACCAACCCGTGCGATGTGCTCACGGTGCTGGCGCGGGAGGACACCGGGCTTCCGCCCGAGCGGATCTTCGCCTCGGGCACGGTGCTGGACACCTCGCGCCTGCGGTGGAAGCTCGGCGAGCGCGCGGGGGTTTCCACCTCGAGCGTGCACGCGTACATCGTGGGCGAACATGGCGATACGGAGTTCCCGCTGTGGTCGAAAGCGACGATCGGCACCGTCCCGATCCTCGAATGGGAGACCGATGGCCACCCGCGGATGACCCCGGACGAACTGGACGCCATCGCCGTGGACGTGCGGGATGCCGCATACAAAGTGATCCTGGGCAAGGGCGCGACCAACTACGCGATCGGGCTCTCGAGTGCGCGGATCGTCGAGGCGATCCTCCGCGACGAGCACGCGGTGATGCCGGTGAGCACCGTCCTGCACGACTACCACGGGATCGACGGCGTGGCCCTGTCGGTTCCCTCGGTCGTCAGCGCCTCCGGCGCGGTGCCCATCCGGGAGACCCCGTTCTCGGCGAGCGAGCTGGGGCTGCTGCGCCGTTCGGCTGACGCCATTCGCGAGGTCGCCGCCTCCCTCCGCTGAGCGCGGCACCGTCCGCGTGTCATGGCAGTGACGACGGGATGCCGCGGACCGGCGGGCCGCGGCATCCGACTGTCTGATGCCGCGCCTACCCTGGGAGCATGGCCACCCGACGCACGACCGCGACCGCGCCGTATCGGTGCACCGAGTGCGGCTGGACCGCGCTGAAGTGGGTCGGTCGGTGCGGTGAGTGCCAGCAGTGGGGGACGGTGGTCGAAGCATCCGAGCCGACCGGCCTGAACCGTTCCGTCGCCGCCGTCTCGCCCGGGACCGATCGGATGGCCCGCCCCATCACGGCGATCGACTCACGCGACACCCCACGCCGGACGACCGGCGTCGGCGAGTTCGATCGAGTGCTCGGCGGCGGGATCGTGCCCGGCGCGGCGATTCTGCTGTCCGGCGAGCCCGGGGTGGGCAAGTCGACCCTGCTGCTCGAGGTCGCCGCCGCCAGCGCACGCGCCGGACGACGCGTGCTCTACGCGAGCGCCGAAGAATCGACCGGTCAGGTGCGACTCCGCGCCGAACGCACGGGGGCGCTGCACGACGAGCTGTATCTCGCGGCCGAGACCGATCTCGCGACGATCCTCGGCCACATCGACCAGGTTCAGCCCGAGTTGCTGATCGTCGACTCGGTGCAGACGGTGTCTTCGTCACTGTCCGAGGGCATGGCCGGGCACCCCAGCCAGGTGCGCGAGGTCGCCTCCACCCTCATTCGCGTCGCGAAGGAGCGTGGGCTGCCCGTCGTCCTCGTCGGTCACGTGACCAAGGACGGCTCGATCGCCGGGCCCCGGATCCTGGAGCACCTGGTCGACGTGGTGTGCCAGTTCGAGGGTGACCGGCAGACGTCGCTGCGCTTCGTGCGCGCGCTGAAGAATCGCTTCGGGCCGACGGACGAGGTCGGATGCTTCGACATGACGGGTGCGGGAATCGCCGAGGTCGCCGACCCCAGCGCCCTGTTCCTCGGCCACGGCAGCCCGGAACCGGGAACCTGCGTGGCGATCGCCCTCGAAGGACGGCGCGCGTTGCCGGTCGAGGTGCAGGCGCTCACGATCCAAACCTCGGCTCCGAACCCGCGACGCATCGTCAACGGCGTCGACAGCGCGCGCGTGGCGATGGTGCTGGCGGTGCTCGAGAAGAAGGCCAAGATCGTCACCTCCAACCTCGACGTGTACGTCTCGACCGTCGGCGGTGTGCGATTCACCGAACCGGCCGCGGACCTCGCCATCGCCATCGCGGTCGCCGGCTCAGTGCGGAACGAGTCGGTGCCGAAGACGCTCGCCGCGATCGGCGAGCTGAGCCTCGCGGGTGAGATCCGCCCGGTGACGCAGACCGCACAGCGGCGCAGCGAGGCCGCGCGCCTCGGCTACAGCGAGTTCATCGACAACCGCTCGCGCACCCTGCGAGGGGCGCTTGACGACGTGCGTGCGCGTTCGCGATCCCTTCCCGGCGCGGACGTGCCGGACTTCTAGCGCCGGCCCCGCACCGCGCTGCGACCACCCGGTGTCTGCGGATGGCTGCCGCGCTGCTGACTCTGCATGCGGGCCAACGCGATGGGGATCACAAGGCCCGCGGTACACACGACTCCGACGATCAGGAACTCCATCGCCTGAGCATGCCAGGCCGCGTCGCCGAAGTCGAGGCGGACGACGGCGAGCCGCTTCAGGCGTCGAGCGCGGTGATGAGCGCCGCCGGGCTCGCCTGCATCGGATGCGGTCCGGCGATGTCGAAGAAGACGGTGGTGATGGTCTCCTCGTGCAGTCCCAGGAACGCACGCAACCAGCCCGGGCTGTTGAGCGCGACCTTGGCGGGGAGGGATGCCGGCTTGTTCGCAGCGTCACTGAACAGCAGCAGCGCGACCTGGCCGGTCTTCGGGTCGCGGTAGGTCCACACCTCGTCGGCACCAGACGCGTCGGGCGTCGACTCGTCGGCCGCAGCATCCGCCGCAATGAGGGGTACGACGGTCGGCCCGTGCCGCAGCGCGAACGCGACCGCCGCCAGATCCTGCGTCTGAAGCGCATCGCTGAGCGCCGTGTTGCGGAACTCAGGGAGTTCGTCGCCCTCGGCGGCGTCGGTCTGGTCTGCTGATGCCATCGCTCCACGCTACCGAACGCTTTCCGTCCCGTCGCTCGCGTCGACCGGTCGTCGCGCGGAACACAGCCGGAAAGCTCCGGTTCAGGCGAGGAAGCCGCGCAGCAGTGCCTCGGACCCGGCCAGGTGTTCCAGGATCGCCGCCTCCGCGGCATCCGCTCGTCCGGTGAGGATCGCGGTCACGATGCGCTCGTGCTGAGCGTTGGAGTGCTCGATGTTGCGCGGCAGCAGCGGGAACGTGTCGAGCCAGGCGTTCACGCGCGCACGGTTCTCGGCCGCGAGGGCGACGAGTGAGGGGATGCCCGCGACCTCCGCGATCGTGAGGTGCAGCAGGGTGTCCAGGCGGCGGTACTCCGCCGTGTCGGCCGCGGTGGCAGCCTCATAGCGGGCCCACAGCTCGGCGCGGGCCTCGGGTGTCAGGGTGCGCCCCGCCGCCGTCCTCGCGGCGCCCGCCTCGAGCACGCGTCGAAGACCCAGAACGTCCTCGAGCTCGTCGAGCGGCACGACGCCGGGGTGCGGCGCCTGCGGCAGCGGATCGGCGACGAAGGTCCCGCCGTAACGACCCCGGCGACGGACGAGGTACCCGGTGTCGGCCAGCTCTCGGATCGCCTCCCGCACCGTGTCGCGGCTGACCTCGTACCGGCTCGCGAGCTCGCGCTCGGGCGGCAGCGACTCCCCCGGCGCGACCACGCCCAGGCGGACGGTCTGCACGAGCCGCGCGACGGTGTCTTCCAGCGCGTTCCCTGCTCGCAGGGGTCGGTAGACGGCCCGGCGCACCTCCCGCAGCGGTGTTTCGGTCATCGTGAGCCCCCCGTCCGCGCACCGTCGTGTGCACAACTCCGCGAATCCGCGCGCGCGGCGACGAAAACGGGGTCGATCCCCGGCATCCGTCGCCGATTTGGCGAAGTTGTGCACATGCCCGCGCCTAGAGGGGGGTCACGTAGGCGTTGGTGATGCCACCGTCGACCACGAAAGCGGTCGCGGTCATGAACGACGCGTCGTCCGAGGCGAGGAAGGCGACCGCGGCGGCCAGCTCCTCGGGCTCGGCGAACCGGCCCATCGGCACGTGGACGAGGCGACGCTGGGCCCGCTCGGGATCCTTGGCGAACAGCTCCTGCAGCAGCGGCGTGTTGACCGGGCCCGGGCACAGCGCGTTCACGCGGATGCCTTGGCGCGCGAACTGAACCCCGAGTTCGCGGGTCATCGCGAGCACCCCGCCCTTGGACGCGGTGTACGAGATCTGCGAAGTCGCCGAGCCCAGCAACGCCACGAACGAGGCGGTGTTGATGATCGAGCCTCTGCCCGCCGGCACCATGTGACGCAGCGCCGCCCTCGAGCACAGGTAGACGCTCTTGAGGTTGACGTCCTGCACGCGATCCCACGCCGGCAGCTCGGTGGTCTCAATCGAATCGTCGTCCGCGGGCGAGATGCCGGCGTTGTTGAACGCGATGTCGAGGCGCCCGAACTCGGCGGCAACCCCATCGAAGAGCGCGTTCACCTGCGTCTCGTCGGCGACATCGACACGACGGAAGACACCGCCGACCTCGGATGCCGCCGCCTCCCCCGTCGCGGGATCGACGTCGGCGATCACGACGAACGCGCCTTCGGCCGCGAAGCGACGGGCGGTCGCGAGTCCGATCCCGCTCGCGCCGCCGGTGATGACGGCGACGCGGTCCTTCAGTCGCTGGGTGAGATCGACGGTCATTGCGCTGCTCCCGAGTGGGTGAGGTCCCGAAAAGGCGGCGGAAAGGCCCTCGGGAGGATGCGAATTGGGGACACGGAATCGGCGCGGGAGAGTGCCATGCTCATCAGGCATCGCCCGTCGCGTAGAAGACGTTCTTCGTCTCTGTGAAGTGCTCCGCCGCATCGGGCCCGAGCTCGCGGCCGAGCCCTGAGGCCTTCATACCGCCGAAGGGCGTCGTATAGCGGACCGACGAGTGCGAGTTGACCGACAGGACGCCGCTCTTCACGGCGCGCGAGACGCGCACCGCGCGGCCGAGGTTCTCGGTCCAGATCGACCCGGCGAGGCCGAAGATCGTGTCGTTGGCGAGGCGGATCGCGTCGGCCTCGTCCTCGAACGGCAGCACCGCGACGACCGGGCCGAAGATCTCGTGCTGGGCGACGCGGTCCCGCGGCGATTCGGGCAGCACGACGGCCGGCGCGAACCAGAAGCCCGGATCGTTGGGTGCCGAGCCTCGGAAGGCGACGCGTGAGTGCTTCACGAACGGGATGACCGAGTCACGGTGCGCTGCCGAGATGAGAGGACCCATCTCGGTCGCCTCGTCGCGCGGATCACCGACGCGCCAGTCGGCGACGGCGGGTTCGAGCAGCTCGAGGAAGCGGTCGAACACAGAGTGCTGTACGAGGATGCGGCTGCGGGCGCAGCAGTCCTGACCCGCGTTGTCGAACACGGCGCCCGGGGCCGATGCGGCGGCCCGCTCCAGATCGGCGTCCGCGAAGATGATGTTCGCGCTCTTGCCGCCCAGCTCGAGCGTCACGGGCTTGAGCGCGCGGGCACAGCCGGCCGCGACATCCGTTCCCACCTCCGTCGAGCCGGTGAAGACGACCTTGCGCACGTCGGGATGCGTGACGAATCGCTGCCCCACGACCGACCCCGACCCGGTGACGACCTCGAACAGCCCCTCGGGCAGACCGGACTCCAGGGCGAGCTCACCGAGCCGCATCGCCGTCAGCGGTGTCAGCTCGGCGGGCTTGAGTACCACCGCGTTGCCGGCGGCGAGCGCGGGCGCGAAGCCCCACGCGGCGATCGTCATCGGGAAGTTCCACGGCACGATGATCCCCACGACGCCGTACGGCTCGTGGAAGGTGACATCGATGCCGCCGGCGACCGGGATCTGCTGCCCCGACAGCCGCTCGGGCGCTCCCGCGTAGAAGTTCAGCACCTGCGCGACATGGGACGCCTCCCAACGGGCGGAGCTGATCGGATGCCCCGAGTTCATCACCTCGAGTTGGGCGAGCTCCTCGATCCGAGCCTCCACGGCGCGCGCGAACGACCGCAGCGCGTCCGCTCGGGCGACGGGGGGCAGCGCTGCCCAGGATCTCTGCGCCGTGACCGCGCGAGCGATCGCCGCGTCCACCTCGCCGACCCCGGCTCGAGGCACCTCGCGGATCGGCGCAGCCGTCGCTGGATTGATCAGTGTGAACGTGCTCACGGCATCGCCTCCGATGTGGGCTCGTGCTCGGATGGGCGCGCGGCGCCGTACCGGGACGCGGCATGGATGGATGCTTGGGCGACCAGTCCCGCGAAGAGCCGCCGGTCTTCGGTGTCCTGCTCGGGGTGCCACTGCACGCCGAGCACGTATCCGGCCTCGGTGGACTCTACGGCCTGGACGAGCCCGTCGTCGGTGCGCGCGGTGACGACGAGACCGTCGCCGAGCCGGTCGACGCCCTGGTGGTGGTAGCTGTGGACCACGAGGTCGCCCTCGCCGACGATGTCGGCCAGCGCGGTGCCGTCGTGGACCGCCACGGTGTTGGAGGCGAAGACGCCCCCGCCGACGCGGTAACGTTCCGTGCCCAGCGACTCGGGCAGGTGCTGCTGGAGAGTCCCTCCGCGTGCGACGTTGACCAGCTGCAGGCCTCGGCAGATCGCCAGCACCGGAATGCGCCGCTCGTCCGCGCCGCGGAAGAGCGACAGCTCCCAGGCGTCCCGCTCCGGGCGGGGCGGGTCGGTGCGCGGATGCCGCTCCGCCCCGTACAGCTCGGGCTGCACGTCGAGCCCACCGGTCAAGATGAGGCCGTCCAGTCCGTCCAGAACAACGGATGCCGCGAGCTCGGGATTCGGCTGCGGCGGCAGCAGCACCGCGACCCCGCCCGAGGCGGCGACGGCGTCGAAGTAGACGTGCGGCAGGAACGCGGCGCGGACATCCCACACGCCCTGCTTGGCCTGCTCGAGATACGTCGTCAGGCCGATGACCGGCGCGCGTCGGTGCGACCCCGCGGTCCCCGAGCCCACCCGCCCGGTGCCCGAGTCCACCCGCCCGGTCCCCGAGTCCACCCGCCCGGTCCCTGAGCTCGTCGAAGGGTCAGAGGCGTTCGAAACCACGGATCCGCTCCCAGTCGGTCACGGCCGCGTCGTACGCCTCGACCTCGATCCGCGCCTGGTGGAGATAGTGATCGACCATCTCGTCGCCGAAGGCCTCCCGGGCGATCGCGGACTGCTCGAACAGCTGCGCCGCCTCCCGCAGGGTCGTCGGCAGGTGGTCGACACCCGCCGTGTACGCATTGCCGGCGAGTGGTTCGGGCAGCGGGAGTTCGTTCGCGATGCCGTGCAACCCGCCGGCGATGATCGCGGAGATGCCGAGGTAGGGGTTGAGGTCGCCGCCGGGAACCCGGTTCTCGACCCGCAGTGACGGGCCGTGTCCGACGATGCGCAGAGCGCACGTCCGGTTGTCCAGGCCCCAGGCGACGCCGGTGGGGGCGAAGGACCCCTTCTGGAAGCGCTTGTACGAGTTGATGGTCGGGGCGTACAGCAGGGTGAACTCGCGCAGGGTCGCCAGGATGCCGGCGATCCAATGCCCCATCAGCGGGCTGAACCCGTACTCGCCGTCACCGGCCATCACCGGCCCCCCGCCCTGGTCGCGCACCGAGAGGTGGACGTGACAGCTGTTGCCCTCGCGCTCGTTGAACTTCGCCATGAACGTGATCGACTTGCCGTGCTTCTCGGCGATCTCCTTCGCGCCGTTCTTGTAGATGGTGTGCTGGTCGGCCGTTTCCAGGGCCTCGGCATAGCGGAACGCGATCTCCTGCTGACCGAGGTTGCACTCGCCCTTGACGCCTTCGCTGTACATGCCGGCGCCGTCCATCCCACGGCGGATGTCGCGCAGCAGCGGCTCGAGCCGGCCGGAGGCGAGGATGTCGTAGTCGACGTTGTAGTCCGTCGAGGGCTTCAGGTCCCGGTAGCCCCGCGCCCAGGCATCCCGATACGTGTCGTCGAAGACGAGGAACTCCAGCTCCGTGCCGGCGTATGCCGTGAGCCCGCGCTCGGCCAGGCGATCCCGCTGATGCGTGAGGATCGCGCGCGGCGACTGCACGACCGGTTCGCCGCCCTGCCACGCCAGATCCGCCATCACCAGCGCGGTGCCCTCCAGCCACGGCATGCGCCGCAGGGTGTCGGGGTCCGACAGCAGCATCATGTCGCCGTAGCCCTTCTCCCAGCTGGACATCGCGTAGCCGTCGATGGTGTTCATATCGACGTCGACCGACAGCAGGTAGTTGCACGCCTCGGCGCCGTGCGGCAGCACCTCCTCCTGGAAGAAGCGAGCCGACACCCGTTTGCCGACCAGCCGGCCCTGGGCGTCGGGGAAGGCGACGATCACGGTATCGATCTCGTCGGCCGCGATCGCCGCGTTCAACTCCGAGACGCTGAGGTTTCCTGGCATCCGTCACCCTCCCTGAGCGCGCAGGCTGCGCGCGGCACGAGCGCGATTCCGGGCGTCCGCGCTGCGTCCACTGTAATCAGAAAGTTCGTTTCAAAGGTAGACAGAACCCACCTTTAGGCATCACAATCATGCCCATGGCGCCCGCTCCGCGCCGCACCCGACTGCTCGGAGGATCGATGACTCAGTCCAGCAATGTGCCCGCTCGCAGTGACTCGGCCAAGGTCGCCGGAGCAACCTATACACGGGCGGGTGAAGGGTACTTCGAGAAGAGGACGCTGAAACGGTCAGCGGGAATCTGGGGCCTGTGGGGGCTGGCGGTCGCCGCGGTCATCTCGGGCGACTTCTCCGGGTGGAACTTCGGCATCGACTTCGCCGGATTCGGCGGCATGCTGATCGCCTTCGTGATCCTCGTCGCGATGTACTACGGCATGATCTTCTCGATCGGAGAGATGGCGGCCGCGATGCCGCACACCGGCGGCGCCTACTCGTTCGCGCGATCGGCGATGGGACCCTGGGGCGGCTTGATCACCGGAGCGGCCGAGACCATCGAGTACGTCGCGACCACGGCGGTCATCGTGTACTTCTCCGCCTCGTACGCCGACGCGATCACGACCGAGCTGCTGAACTTCTCGATGCCGACCTGGGTGTGGTGGATCATCCTCTACGTCGCATTCATCGCGCTGAACTCCTCGGGCGCTGCCATCTCGTTCCGGTTCGCGATCGTGGTCTCGATCATCTCCATCGGCATCATCGTGGTCTTCTCGCTCATGTCGCTGTTCACCGGCGCGTTCTCGTGGGACGCGCTCTGGAACATCGAGCCCGATCCGGGGCAGACGGCATTCCTGCCCCACGGGTTCTTCCCGATCCTGTTCGCGCTGCCGTTCGCCATGTGGTTCTTCCTCGGGATCGAGGAGCTGCCGCTCGCGGCGGAAGAATCCCACAACCCGGTGCGCGACATTCCGAAGGCGGGATTCTGGGCCCGCGGCACGCTGATCGTCACGGGCCTGCTGGTGCTGTTCCTCAACACCGGAGTCATCGGCGCGGAGGCGACGGGCGTGGCCGCGGAGCCGCTGCTGGACGGATTCCGGGCGATCGTCGGCGACCAGCTCGCCGCGCTGCTGGCCCTGTTCGCGCTGGTCGGGCTGCTGGCCTCACTGCAGGGCATCATGTTCGCCTACGGACGCAACATGTACTCGCTCTCGCGCGCGGGCTACTACCCGAAGTTCCTCTCGCTCACCGGCAAGCGGCAGACCCCGTGGGTCGCCCTCGCGGTGGGCGCGGTGATCGGGTTCATCGCCCTGGTCGTGCTGGACAGCCTTGCCGCCGTCAACGAGGGCGCAGGCGCCGTGGCAGGCGCGATCGTGCTGAACATCGCGGTCTGGGGCGCGGTGCTCGCGTACCTGCTGCAGATGATCTCGTTCATCATCCTGCGCAAGAAGTTCCCGAACGCGAGCCGACCGTACGTCAGCCCGTGGGGGATCCCCGGGGCGGTCATCGCCGCGGTCATCGCTGCGCTGATCTTCGTCGGCTTCCTCCTCAACCCGACGTTCCTGCCGGCCATCATCGCCATCGGAATCGTCTACGTCGTGATCCTCGTCGGCTTCGCCGTGTCGTTCCGCCACCGCCTCGTTCTGTCTCCCGAGGAGGAGTACGCGCTGTCCGGCGGCACGCATCGAGACCCCCAGGCAGAGGGATATGACGCGATGGAGTCGGAAGTCTTCGGCGACAAGTCCTAGCATGGGGGAAGCGGGGTCGGAGTGGTCCGGGGGGATACTCCGGCCCTGCGTTCTTTCCCGAGCGTGACGATCAGCCGTCCGAGCGACGGGAAATCGATTCTCATCAGGAGTATTCGGTGACCGGTGCGCGACGCGGAGCCGTCGCCGCTCGCCTCTGGAGCGCCGTCCGTCGAACCACACCGGCGCCCGCCTGAGGGGAAAAACATGGCCCCCTCGGACCACCCCCTGCGCGGGGGATGACTCGAGAGGGCCACATGCTCACCGTGGGCTCGTATTTCTCGCTGGGGACGAAATGCTGCTGGGGACAGCTAGGAGCCGATAGAACCGGGAGCTGATTCAAGATTACGCGGGTGTCGAAGAACCGTCTGTCCCCTCTTCGGGGGACAGGTTCAGTAGAGGAAGATCTGCTTCGACTGCGTCGAGGGGATGCCGCCGATTTCGACGCTGAGATGGTACGAAGCCCCGTCGCCGGGCGCGACCTGCCGGTCGCCGGCGCCGCAGTCGCCGACCGAGGAGCGGGTGCGATCCCAGGTGAGCGGAGCGGCGCTGGAGACGGACTGACCCGCCGCAAGGAGCACGAGCATGTCGCTGGGTTCGGTCTGACAGTCCGTGGAGCGCCACCAGACGTCGTCGCCGCTGACGATGAGAAACGACTGCTTGCTCGTGCCCACGTTCAGCGTGCAGTCCGTCGAGCCGGCGTTGGTCAGCCGGATCGACAGCTGCGGATTCTGACCCGGGTCATAGGTGTCCTGATCGGTGAGCGGCTCGACCGTGACATCCCGCGCCATACAGGCCTTGGCGGTGGGGGTCGCGGTGTCGGAGGGTGCCGCGGAGGGCGAGGGAACAGCATCCGCCGTCCCTTCCGGGGTCGGCGCTCCGCTCGGCGTCGGGGTCGACGTCCCGGGTACGGGGAGGTCGCTGACGCCACCCTGCACCGAGGTCGGTGTCGGGTCCGGTGCGGTCGCGGATGCTCCTCGCCACGGTTGTGCGATGAGCACCCACACGAGCGCGGCGGCAGCCAGCAGCGCGAGCAGCAGCACGATGCGCCGGCGCCGGTAGACCGCCGGCGACAGCCGTCTGCGGGGAGGTGCGGCGCTCATGCCTCCAGGCTAAGCCCGCGTCGCGAGCCGCTCCGGGTCGGCGCGCCCCTTTCGGACATCGGCCTCGCGACCGCGGCGCAGCGGCCGTCGTCAGCGGGTGCGGAGGCCGTCCAGCGCGACCGACATCACGTCGGATGCGAGCTCGGCGGCACCCTCCGGACCGGTCGGTCGGTACCACTCGACAATCGAGTTGACCATGCCGAACAGCAGGCGGGTGGCGACCGAGGCATCGACGTCCGCGCGTACGGTGCCCTCCTCCTGCGCGGCACGCACCATTCCGGTGACCTCATGATCGAAGGCACGGCGACGCCCCAGCGCCTGCCGCTCGACATCGCTGTTGCCGCGGACCCGCAGGAGAAGCGTGACGAAGGGAAGTTTGTCGACGAGGACGCGGACCGCGCCGCGCAGCACGTACCCGAGCCGTTCGCCGGCGCCGCCCTCGCGCGCACCGGGCTCGGAAAGCACTCCCTCGAGTCCGCCCAGGGCCTCTTCGAGCGCGACACCCAGCAGGTGCTCCTTCGAATCGAAGTGGTGGTACAGCGCGGACTTCGACAGGCCCAGCCGGGCGGCCAGCGACGACACCGAGGTCGCGTCGTAGCCCTGGGTGATGAAGACCTCGACCGCGATCTCGAGGATCTGCCGCCGGTCGTATCCCGGTCGCCCCCGACGTGCGGGGGCGAGGGCGGCTGCGGCGGTGATATCGGGCACGCCTCCAGTGTGGCACCCGCATCCGTCGGCGAGCGCTTTTCCTGAACGATCGGTAAGGTATTGGCGAGTGCGACGACCTACACCTACGGAGACACTGATGAGCGGCATCCTGCCCAGCTATATACAAGGCGCGTGGTGGACCCCCGCAGACGATGCGGGCGCGACGGACGTGCGCGACGCGTCGACCGGCGAGGTCGTCGCCCGGGTGAGCACGGCAGGACTCGATCTCGGCGCCGCGCTCGAGTACGCCCGGACCGTCGGCCAGGCGAGCATCGGAGCACTCACGTTCCACGAGCGGGCGGTGCTGCTCAAGAAGCTGGCGCTGGCGCTGACCGAGCGCAAGGACGAGCTGTACGCGCTGTCGGCGCGCACCGGTGCCACGAAGGCCGACTCCTGGGTCGATATCGACGGCGGCATCGGCGTGCTGTTCTCGTACTCGGGCAAGGCGCGACGCGAGATGCCGAACACGCGCGTCTTCGTCGACGGGCCCGTCGAGCCGTTGTCCAAGGACGGCTCGTTCCTCGGCCGGCACATCTACACGCGGCTGCCGGGGGTGGCCGTCCAGGTGAACGCCTTCAACTTCCCCGTCTGGGGCTCGCTGGAGAAATTCGCCCCCGCGTTCCTCGCGGGCATGCCGACGCTGGTCAAGCCCGCGACGCCGACCGGCTACCTGGCCGAGGCGTTCGTGCGCATCCTCGTCGACTCGGGACTGCTGCCGGACGGGGCGCTTCAGCTGGTGAGCGGCAGTGTGCCCGGTCTGTTCGATCACCTGCGTCTGGGCGACATCGTCGGCTTCACCGGCAGCGCGACGACGGCCGAGATGCTGCGCGCGCACGACAGCGTCCAGACCGGTGGAGTGCGATTCACCAGCGAGACCGACTCGATCAACGCGTCCGTGCTCGGACCCGATGCGGTCGCCGGAACACCGGAGTTCGAGGCCTACGTCCGTCAGCTCGTCACCGAGATGACCTCGAAGGCCGGACAGAAGTGCACCGCGATCCGCAGGGCACTGGTCCCCGCCGCATCCGTCGACGCCGTCATCGAGGCCGTGCGCGCCCGCATCGCCGAGCGCGTGGTCGTCGGAGACCCGCGTGCGGACGGTGTGACCATGGGCCCGCTCGCCTCCACCGCGCAGCGCGACGACGTGCTGGCGCAGGTCGCGCGACTCGAAGCCGCCGGTGGCGAGGTCGTGATCGGCTCGACCGGCACGCCGTCCGTGACTCGCGCCGACGGCTCGGTGGGCGAGTCCCCCGACGGCGCCTTCGTGACGCCGCTGATGCTGCGATTCGCGGATGCCGCGGCCGACGCCGTGCACCAGCTCGAGGCGTTCGGTCCGGTCGCGTCCGTCCTCGCCTACGACACGGTCGCCGAGGCCGCTGATCTCGTCGCGCGCGGCGGCGGATCGCTCGTCACCAGCATCGCGACGCACGACCCGGAGGTTGCACTGGAACTGATGAGCCGGATCTCGGCGTTCAACGGCCGCGTGCTGCTGCTGGACCGCGACGACGCCCGCTCCTCGACCGGACACGGCTCGCCGCTGCCGAATCTGGTGCACGGCGGTCCGGGTCGCGCCGGTGGCGGCGAAGAGCTCGGCGGCATCCGCGCCGTCCTTCACCACATGCAGCGGACCGCCGTGCAGGGCTCACCCGAGATGCTCACCGCGCTCACCGGCGTCTGGCACGCCGGTGCTGCCGCCAACTCCGCGGGGCGGCATCCGTTCCGCAAGTCCCTCGCGGAGCTGCGGATCGGAGATCAGATCGTGTCGGCCTCACGGGAGGTGACCCTCGCCGACATCGAGACGTTCGCGCACTTCACAGGCGACACGTTCTATGCCCACATGGACGAAGAGGCCGCAGCGGCGAACCCGTTCTTCCCTGGCCGGGTCGCGCACGGGTATCTTCTCGTCTCGTGGGCCGCCGGACTGTTCGTCGATCCCGAGCCGGGTCCGGTGCTCGCCAACTACGGACTGGAGAACCTGCGCTTCCTCACGCCGGTCTCGCCCGGCGATGAGATCCGGGTCGAGCTCACGGCGAAGCAGATCACGCCGCGCGAGACCGACGAGTACGGCGAGGTGCGCTGGGATGCCGTCATCCGCAACCAGAAGGACGAGGTGGTCGCGCAATACGACGTGCTGACCCTCGTCGCCAAGCAGCTCGCCGCCGCCTGAGGCCGAGCCTGCCGGCCGTCCCCGCGCACAACGTCGCTGATCCGGCCGTCACGCCACCCTGAGGTGCGCCGGGCCAGCCCATCGGCGCCGATCGGCGACGTTGTGCACGGCGTTGCTACTGGTCGGCGTGCACGGCGTTGCTACTGGTCGGCCAGGGTGCGGTCCGTAACCAGCGACCGCCCGCGGACCTCGGCCACGACGTCGCCGGTCTCGTCGGTGACGGTGACGTCGTAGAGCCCGGACCGCCCGTTGCGCGCACGCCGGACCGCGGTGGCCGTCAGCGTCTGCCCGGTCGTCGTCGACTTGAGGAACGTCACATCGGCGCCCTGCGCGACCGTGATGCGCTCGTCCTCGTTGCACGCGATCGCGAAGGCGGTGTCGGCGAGGGCGAACACGAGCCCGCCGTGGGTGATGTGGAAGCCGTTGGTCATGTCGTCGCGGACTCGCATCGAGACGACCGCTCGACCCGGTTCGTCGTGCTCGACGACCATCCCGAGTGCCGCCGAGGCGAGGTCTCGCTGCATCATCGCTTTCGTGGGTCGCTCCATGTCTGCCATAATAACTAAACGATCGTTCTGTAAACCACCGTTCCGTCCAGGCAGGAGTCGACGATGACCACCGCACAGCTCAGCACCGTCGAGCCGGAGCTCACCGACGAAGAGCGCCGCTTCTCGGAGATCATCGCGGCGGACTCCCGCGTCGAGCCGCGCGATTGGATGCCGGACGCCTACCGCCGGACTCTGATCCGGCAGATCTCGCAGCACGGCCACTCCGAGATCATCGGCATGCAGCCCGAGGGAAACTGGATCACCCGAGCACCGAGCCTGAAGCGCAAGGCGATCCTGATGGCCAAGGTGCAGGACGAGGCGGGCCACGGACTGTACCTCTACTCGGCCGCCCAGACCCTCGGCATCACCCGCGACGAGATCACCGAGCAGCTGATCACCGGCAAGGCGAAGTACTCCTCGATCTTCAACTACCCGACACCCACCTGGGCCGACATGGGCGCGATCGGCTGGCTCGTCGACGGAGCCGCGATCTGCAACCAGGTGCCCCTGTGCCGCGCGTCGTACGGTCCGTACGGCCGCGCGATGGTCCGGATCTGCAAGGAGGAGTCGTTCCACCAGCGCCAGGGCTTCGAGATCCTGCTCACTCTCATGCAGGGCTCCCCCGCCCAGCGGGAGATGGCCCAGGATGCCGTGAACCGCTGGTACTGGCCCAGCCTGATGATGTTCGGCCCGCCCGATGACCAGTCCCCGAACTCCGCCCAGTCCACGGCGTGGAAGATCAAGCGGTTCTCGAACGACGAACTGCGGCAGCGATTCATCGGGATGCTGGTTCCCCAGGCCGAGGCGCTGGGCGTCACGCTGCCCGATCCTCACCTGCGCTGGGACGAGGAGACACAGCAGTACGCGCACAGCGAGATCGACTGGACCGAGTTCTTCGAGGTGCTCGCCGGGCGTGGACCGATGAACGCCGAGCGCCTGCGGGCGCGTCGGGAGGCACACGAGAACGGCGCCTGGGTGCGAGAGGCCGCCGCCGAGTATGCACGCAAGCGTCTCGATACGCGCGCTCCGCGACCACCGAGCGATGCCGAAGGGGCGGGGGCGTGATGGGCACCCTCCCCACGCCCCCTCCGGGCGGCGCCGACGCGCCGGCCGGAGCCTCCGGGCGCGTGGGCCCAGGCGCATCGCCCACCGAGCAGTGGCCGCTCTGGGAGGTCTTCGTGCGCGCCAACCGCGGACTCAGCCACGTGCACGCCGGGTCGCTGCACGCCCCCGACGCCGAGATGGCCGTGCGCAACGCCCGCGACCTGTACACCCGACGCGGGGAGGGCACCTCCATCTGGGTCGTGCCCGCGGACGCCATCACGACGAGCGACCCTGATGCGAAGGGCGCGTTCTTCGAGAGCCCAGCCGGCAAGAACTACCGGCACGCGGCGTACTACAAGGCCTCCGAGGGGGTGCCGCACCTGTGACTGGCGCAGACGAAGAATCCCACGTCCACGGGTCGGTCACCGTCGACGAGATCGAGCTCGCCGCCGAGCTCGCCGGGAGCGGCGACGCGGTCGCCTCCCCCGATGTCGCCGAATACGCGCTCTGGCTCGGCGACGATGCGCTGATCCTGTCCCAGCAGCTGGGGTGGTGGATCGCGCGGGCCCCGGAGCTCGAGGAGGACGTCGCGCTGGCCAACATCGCCCTCGACCTGCTCGGCCACGCCCGCTCGCTGCTGCGGTATGCCGGGAGCGGCATGCCGGCACGTGCCGGGACGGCCGGGACAGCAGACCGCCGCACCGAGGACGATCTCGCCTACTTCCGCGACGAGCACGAGTTCCGCTGCGCGTGGATCGTGGAGCAGCCCAACGGCGACTTCGCCCAGACGATCGCCCGGCAACTCGTAGTCGCGACCTACATGTTCGAGCTGTACTCGGGGCTGCGTCACTCGCGGGACGAGACGCTGGCCGCGATCGCCGAGAAGTCCCTGAAAGAGGTCGACTACCACCGCGACCACGCCATCCAGTGGGTGCTGCGCCTGGCCGGCGGCACCGAGGAGTCCCGAGCCCGGATGATCCGCGCCGTCGAGAACGTGTGGCCGTACGTCGACGAGCTCTTCCGCGACGAGCCCGTCCTCGACCGCCTGGAGGGCATCGCGGTGCGCCCGTCGACCCTGCGCGACGGCTTCGACGCCGTGATCGCGACGGTCTTCGCAGAGGCGGAGCTGGACGTGCCGCAAGGCTTCGTCTCGGCCGGGGGCGGGCGGCGCGGCACGCATTTCTCGACGTTGGGCTATCTGCTCGCCGAGATGCAGGTGCTCGCGCGACAGCATCCGGGGGTGACCTGGTGAGACCTCCCGCAGTCGCGCACCCCGTGCACTCGCGCGAGCACGCGTGGACGGTGGCGGCGACCGTCACCGATCCCGAGGTGCCCGTGCTCACGATCGAAGACCTCGGCGTGCTGCGCGAGGTCGAGGTCGACGGCGACCGGGCGACCGTCACGATCACGCCGACGTACAGCGGATGCCCCGCGCTCGAGGCGATGCGCGACGACGTGGTCCTCGCCCTCACCGCAGCCGGATACGACACCGTCGACGTGCGCACCACGCTGACACCCGCGTGGACGACGGACTGGATGACGGATGCCGGCAAGCGCAAGCTGACCGAGTACGGCATCGCGCCGCCATCCGGCCGTGCCGCGCTCGGGCAGGGGCCGATCCGTCTGCGCCTGGCCGTCAAGTGCCCGCGGTGCGGATCGCTCGACACGCACGAGGTCTCCCGCTTCGGCTCGACCTCCTGCAAGGCCCTCTACGAGTGCCGGGCGTGTCTCGAGCCGTTCGACTTCTTCAAGGTGCTGTGAGCGCGCCGGTGAACACCGCCACGCGCCGCCGGGCACGCTTCCACGAACTCGAGGTCGCCGAGGTGCGCCCGCTCACGGCCGAGAGCATCGAGGTGACCTTCGCGGTCCCGCCCGAGCTGCAGGGCGACTACGACTACCTGCCCGGCCAGTACGTCGCGCTGCGCGCGCACGTCGACGGGCGCGAAGTCCGCCGCAGCTACTCGATCTGCCGGCCGCCGTCGTCCGCCGGATCGCCAGGCTCGGGGACCGAGCTGTCCATCGCCATCAAGCGCGACCTCGGCGGCCTGTTCTCGGTATGGGCCCACGAGAACCTGAAGGCGGGAGACCGCGTCGACGTGATGAGCCCCGAGGGAACCTTCACCTCGAACCTCCCCGACCTCGACGGCGCGCACCTGGCCGGGATCGCCGCCGGCTCGGGCATCACGCCGATGATGTCGCTCGCGGCATCGGTCCTCGCCGCATCGCCGACCGCCCGCTTCACGCTCGTCTACACCAACCGCGCGACGCAGGACGTGATGTTCCTGGAGGAGCTCGCCGATCTGAAGGACCGCTACCCGGCACGCCTGGCGCTGCACCACGTGCTCTCCCGCGAGCAGCGGGCGGCCCCTCTGCTGTCGGGTCGCATCGACGCTCAGAAGCTCGACGCGATCCTCGACAAGCTGGTGCATCCGGCATCCGTCACCGAGTGGTTCCTGTGCGGGCCGTTCGAACTGGTCACCCTGTGCCGCGACACCCTGGCGCGTCGCGGAGTGCCGGCGGGCGACATCCGCTTCGAGCTGTTCACGACGGATGCCGACGAGCCCCGCGTCGACCGTGGCCGACCCGTCGACGTGCGCCCGGGCGACGAGACGCGCACCGTCGAGTTCACCCTGGACGGGCTGTCCTCGACCGTGCAGTCGCCCGTCGCGGCGAACGAGGCGATCCTGGATGCCGCGCTCCGCGTCCGCGGCGACGTGCCGTTCGCCTGCGCGGGCGGGGTGTGCGGCACATGTCGCGCCCGCCTGGTCGAGGGCGACGTGCGCATGACGCAGAACTTCGCGCTCGAACCCGACGAGATCGAGCGCGGGTACGTGCTGACCTGCCAGTCCCATCCGACGACCGATCGTGTCGTCGTGGACTACGACGTCTAGGAGCCGCAATGATCGACCTCACCATCGCAGATGACGTCGCGCACGTCGTGCTGAACGCCCCCGCGAAGCGCAACGCGCTCGATGAGTCGGCGCTGGGCGAGCTCGGCCGCGCGTACGACGCCGCCGAAGCCGCCGGAGTGCGCGCGCTGATCCTGCGCGGCGAGGGGCCCGCGTTCTGCGCAGGCCGCGACATCTCGGACGTCGATCCGCGCGACGACGACGTGCTGGGGTACCTGAGCGGACTGGTCACCCCGCTGCTGCGGCGCATGGCGGCCTTTCCCGCCCCGACGTTCGCGGCCGCGCAGGGCGCGTGCCTCGGCGTCGGCCTGGGGCTGCTGATCGCGACGGATGTGGTCTACGTCGCCGACACCGCCAAGATCGGCTCCCCGTTCGCGGCCCTGGGGGCGACCCTGGACTCGGGCGGACACGCGCTGTTCTACGAGCGCCTCGGCGCTCACAAGACCCTCGACCTGATCTACACCGGGCGCCTCATGAGCGGCACCGAGGCGGTGCAGTCCGGTCTCTTCTCACGCGTGTTCCCCGGCGACGACGTGCTGCCCGCGACGGTGGAGGCGGCATCCCGTGCGGCCTCCGGCGCCACCGCGGCGTTCCAGGCGAGCAAGGCACTCGTGGCGCGGATCCGCGACGAGCGCCTCGCGCTGTGGGATGCCGTGGATCTGGAGAACGCCGCGCAGGCCGCGCTGTGCGATACGGACGACTATCGAGAGGGTTTCGCGGCGTTCCAGCAGAAGCGGCCGGCGGTGTTCGTCGGGCGCTGAGCGGCCGCTCTTGCCGTCTAGAGGTGCTTGAGCATCCGCGTATTGCCGAGCGTGTTCGGCTTGACGTGGGCGAGGTCGAGGAACTCCGCGACGCCCTCGTCAGGGCTGCGAATGAGCTGCGAGTACACGTCGGGATCGACGATCTGCTCGCCGATCGGGGTGAATCCTCGGCGGGTGAAGAAGTCGACCTCGAACGTCAGACAGAACAGGCGCGTCAGGCCGAGACCGCGCGCGTTCGCCTCGAGGGCCGTCACGATCTCGCCGCCGACCCCGTGGTGCAGCCACTCGTCCGCGACGATCAGGGTGCGGACCTCGCCGAGGTCCTCCCAGATGACGTGCAGGGCGCCGCATCCGATCAGCTCCCCGGCCGGATCCTCGGCGACCACGAACTGCTGAACGGCCTCGTACAGGACGACGAGGTCCTTGCCGAGCAGGATCCGCCTCTGCACGTACGGCTCGAGCAGATCACGGATGCCGCGGATATCCGCCGCCCGCGCCGCCCGCACCGTGTATTCGCTCACCGACCCAGCCTACGGCCGCGTCCGCCTTTCCCAGGATCGCCCCCCTCGTTCACTTGCCCTGTTTGTACGCGGAAAGGCGCTCCCGGCGTACAAACAGGGCAAGTGAACGGGGCGGGCACGGGCTCGCGCGGACCCACGACGACGAAGAGCGGATGCTCCCCACGCCCTCTCCACGCATCGCGTCGCGCTGCGTGGAGCCTCGGGGCGCGTGGGCCCACAGCATCCGCTCTTCGCTTTCCGGGCTCCGCCGGATCGAGGCTTACTCGCCCGTCGCGACCGCGAGGTCGGGAGTCGAGCTGATCTCGCCCGCCGAGGTGATGCCGACGGCGACCTTGTCGCCGCGCGGGCCGTTCTCGAAGACGAACTCACCGTCCACGGCGTCGACCTTGACGTGGTCGCCCGCGTTCAGCTCGCCGTGCAGGATGCGCTCCGACAGCCGGTCCTCGACCTCGCGCTGCATCGCACGACGCAGCGGCCGCGCGCCGAGGGCGGGGTCGAACCCGATCTCGATGAGCTTCTCCTTGGCGGCCTGCGACAGCTCGATCGTCATGTCGCGGTCCAGCAGCCGGTCGCCGAGGCGCTTGGTGAACAGGTCCACGATCTGGATCAGCTCGGGCTTGCTCAGCTGCGGGAAGACGATGATGTCATCGACACGGTTGAGGAACTCGGGCTTGAAGTGCCGCTTGAGCTCTTCCTGCACCTTGCCCCGCATGCGGTCGTACGACGTCGCCGTGTCGCCCTCGACCTGGAACCCGACCGGGCCGCCCGCGATGTCGCGCGCACCCAGGTTGGTCGTCATGATGATGACGGTGTTCTTGAAGTCGACGACACGACCCTGACCGTCCGTCAGACGACCCTCCTCGAGGATCTGCAGGAGCGAGTTGAAGATGTCCGGGTGGGCCTTCTCGATCTCGTCGAACAGCACCACGGAGAACGGCTTGCGGCGCACCTTCTCGGTGAGCTGACCGCCCTCTTCGAAGCCGACGAACCCGGGAGGGGCACCGAAGAGCCGCGACACGGTGTGCTTCTCGCCGAACTCCGACATGTCGAGCGAGATCAGCGCGGCCTCGTCGTCGAACAGGAACTCCGCGAGCGCCTTGGCCAGCTCCGTCTTTCCGACGCCGGTGGGCCCGGCGAAGATGAACGAGCCGTTCGGGCGCTTCGGGTCCTTGAGCCCGGCGCGCTGGCGGCGGATCGTCTTGGCGAGCGCCGAGATCGCCTCTTCCTGGCCGATGACCCGCTGGTGCAGGGCCTTCTCCATGAAGACCAGACGGCTGGACTCCTCCTCGGTGAGCTTGAACACCGGGATGCCGGTGGCCTGAGCGAGAACCTCCGCGATCAGACCCTCGTCGACCACGGCGTGGGTCGCGACGTCGCCGCTCTTCCACTGCTTCTCCAGGCGCAGGCGCTCGGCCAGAAGTGACTTCTCCTCGTCGCGCAGCGACGCGGCCTTCTCGAAGTCCTGGTCCTCGGACGCCTGCTCCTTCTGCTGGCGCACATCGGCGATCTTGTCGTCGAACTCACGCAGCTCGGGCGGCGACGAGAGGATCGACAGGCGCAGGCGGGCGCCGGCCTCGTCGATCAGGTCGATCGCCTTGTCCGGCAGGAAGCGGTCGCTGACGTACCGGTCGGCAAGATTCGCGGCGGCCACGATCGCGCCGTCCGTGATCTGCACCTTGTGGTGCGCCTCGTAACGGTCGCGCAGCCCCTTGAGGATGTTGATCGCGTGGGGCAGGCTCGGCTCGGCGACCTGGATCGGCTGGAAGCGACGCTCGAGGGCGGCATCCTTCTCGAAGTGCTTGCGGTACTCGTCGAGGGTGGTCGCACCGATCGTCTGGAGCTCTCCCCGTGCCAGGAGCGGCTTGAGGATGGATGCCGCGTCGATCGCGCCTTCGGCGGCACCGGCCCCGACCAGCGTGTGGATCTCGTCGATGAAGACGATGATGTCGCCGCGGGTGCGGATCTCCTTGGTGACCTTCTTCAGTCGCTCCTCGAAGTCGCCGCGGTAGCGGGACCCGGCGATGAGCGAGCCGAGGTCGAGCGAGTAGACCTGCTTGTCCTTGAGCGTCTCGGGCACGTCGTTCTTCACGATCGCCTGCGCGAGACCCTCGACGACGGCGGTCTTTCCGACACCGGGCTCGCCGATCAGGACGGGGTTGTTCTTGGAGCGGCGAGACAGGATCTGCATGACCCGCTCGATCTCCTTCTCGCGCCCGATCACCGGGTCGAGCTTGTTCTCGCGCGCAGCCTGCGTGAGGTTGCGACCGAACTGGTCGAGCACCGCAGAACCTCCCTGAGCGGCTTGGGTGTTGTCGTGTGCGGCACCGCTGACGGCGGCGGGCTCCTTGCCCTGGTAACCCGAGAGCAGCTGGATGACCTGCTGGCGCACCTTGTTGAGGTCGGCGCCGAGCTTGACCAGCACCTGGGCCGCGACGCCTTCGCCTTCGCGGATCAGGCCGAGCAGGATGTGCTCGGTGCCGATGTAATTGTGACCGAGCTGCAGCGCTTCGCGCAGGGACAGCTCGAGCACCTTCTTGGCGCGCGGCGTGAAGGGGATGTGGCCGGTCGGCTGCTGCTGCCCCTGGCCGATGATGTCCTGCACCTGCTCGCGCACGGCGTCGAGCGAGATGCCCAGCGACTCGAGCGCCTTGGCGGCGACACCTTCACCCTCGTGAATGAGACCGAGCAGGATGTGCTCGGTGCCGATGTAGTTGTGGTTGAGCATCTTCGCCTCTTCTTGGGCGAGCACAACCACACGACGGGCACGGTCCGTGAATCTCTCGAACATCATCCATTCCTCCGGCACTGGGCCAACGGGCGCACTGGGAGCGCCTTACATCGAGGGTAACGACGGGCGGATGCCGTTACGCCGGTGTTCGCCATGGGCATAGCGCCTTGGCACCGCCGGCGCGGTGGAGTATCGCGGACGGTTGACACCGGCATCCCCTCCGCATATCGTTTCTCGATAATAACGATTATCGATATGAATCTGTCGAGCGGCGCATCCCTGGCCGGCCCGCGCTCGAGCGAATGACGCTGCGGGAAGGCTTCCTGGGCAGCGCGAAATGGAAGGACTCCTCTGATGACCACTCCCGCAACTGTGTCCCAGAGCATCGAACGGGGCATCCTCGGGCTGTTCGTCGCCGCGGCCGCGGTCGTCGGAATCCTGCTGCTGCTGCCGCCCATCCGCCAGATCGCCCAGATCGCTGCCGGCACCACCCCGGTGGGACTGCTCACGGACGCGGAGGTTCCGCACGCCGCATCCGGGGCAGGCGCGGGCATCCAATCGGCGACGTTCGAGACGGCGTGGGTTCTCGCGACCGGCCTCGGCGACGCCACCCGGGGCCTCGTGGCGGCCGGGATCGGATTCGGCGCGCTCACCGCCGCGACCACCGCGGGGGCGATCGTCTACTTCTTCTTGCTGCTGATGTGGAAGCGCCCCTTCCACCGATCATTGGTCGTCGCGACCCAGATCGCCGGCGGTGCGCTGCTTGTCGGCAGCGTGCTCTCCGGCGGGCTGGGAGGGCTCGGACGCATGATGGCCGCCTCGGAGCTCAACCCGATCGCCGGCGACGTCTTCCTCGTCGGGTTCTCCTTCGAGCCCGGGGTTCTGCTGGCCGGCGTCGCCGTGCTCGCGCTGTCGTTCGTGTTCGATCGCGGGCAGCGCCTGCAGCGCGACACCGAGGGACTCGTGTGACCCCCGCAGAGGACGAGGGTCCGAGCGGCGTGCACTGCCGGCTCGACGAGCTGCTCGAGGCGCGGGGAATGACGCTGACCCGGCTCTCGGAGCTGGTCGGGGTCTCGGTCGTGAACCTCTCGGTGCTCAAGAACGATCGCGCCCGCGCGATCCGGTACTCCACCCTCGCCGCGCTCTGCCGCGTGCTGGACTGCGAGATCGGCGAGCTGCTGGTCCTGCGCGAGCCGTAGCGCGCGCGCCGCGCCCCCTGGTGCTCCGCAGTCCGTTTCTGCGGGCGTGTACCCGGGGTGTCCCGCAACTACTGACTGCGGAGCACACGCACGGCGCGGACCGGTGCTCCGCAGTCGGTTTCCGCGGGACGCGCGCGCGGACGCCGCGGCTTCTGACTGCGGAGCGCATACGCGGCGCGGGTCCCCCGGGCTCCGCAGTCCGTTTCTGCGGGACGCACGCGCGCGGATGCCGCGGCTTCTGACTGCGGAGCGCACTGCGCGGACCCGGTGCTTCGCAGTCGGTTTCTGCGGGACGCACGCGGACGGACGCCGCGGCTTCTGACTGCGGAGCGCACGCACGGCGCGGACCCGGTGCTCCACAGTCCGTTTCCGCGGGACGCACGCGGACGGATGCCGCGGCTTCTGACTGCGGCACACATACGCGGCGCGGCCCCCGTGGCTCCGCAGTCGGATTCCGCGGGACGCACGCGCGCGGATGCCGCAACCACTGACTGCGGAACACATGCGCGGCGCGGCGCGCGGGTCACACGTCCGCGCGGGACCGACGCGCCTGCCGCACCCGCCGCACGAGCGCGGATGCACCGTCGAAGACATCGGACTTGGTGACCCGGACGACGAACCACCCCATCGCGGCCAAGGCCTCGTACCGCGCGATGTCCTTCGCCCACTGCGCGGGATCGGTGAGGTGCTGTTCGCCCTCGTACTCGATCGCGATCATCAGCTCCGGATAGGCCAGGTCGACGCACGCGACGAGCTCGCCCGTCTCGTCGCGGACGGCGAAGTTCAGTTCTGGTTCCGGCATCCCCGCGTCCACGAGGATCAGCCGGCATCGCGTCTCCATGCGCGAAGCCGAGCGGACGCGCACGCGGGGCAGCGCGCGGCGGAGCGCCCGGATGCCGACCCGACGACCGGCGGCCGCTGCGGCACGGAGCTGGTCCGGCGTTGCGAGGGGCGGAGGGTCGTCGCGGAACATCTGCTCCCGCACGACCGCGTCACCGACGGCGACGAGGTCGTACTCGTCCACGATGACGGCCCCGAGCATCGCCCACGTGCTCGCAGCGGTCGTCAGGCGCACCCCGGACAGCCCGTGCTCGATCACCCGCGCGCTCCCGGGTCTGACCTGGTGCCCCCGGACGCCGGCGTGACGCGGATGCCGCAGCGGGGAGAACACTCCGACGTCGAGCGGCCGAAGGCGACCGAACGTGTCGCGCAGAAGCGACGACGGTACCGGAAGCCCCCAGAGGACCGCCGCCGTGACGTGGGTGAAGTACTGGTTCGCCGGCATCGTGCGCGCGAACGCGATGGCCCGTGCGCGCAGTTCGCTCGCGGCCGTCTCACCCGCGCTCAGCGCCGAGGTCCGCGGCCGGAAGCCGTCAGCGCGGACGACACGCAGGCCGCGATACGGCGCCTCGAGGTCCCGCGCGCGCAGCCGCGAAGGCGTAACCCCCGCGCGACGGGCGTCCGCCACGGTGAACACGGAGCCGAGATGTGGCGGAAGCGACGGACGCGGCATCCGTCCACGCTGACGTCCGCGCACACTTGCGCGCGACCCATCGCGCACGTACTGGGGACAACCTCGGCGTGCGCGCTGCGCGGGAGGAGTCGCCGACGCCGGCGCTCCGCAGTCACATTCCGCGCGCGAGCGAGCACAACGGCCGCAGAAAGCGACTGCGGAGCGAAACGTCCCGGCGCTCCGCAGTCACATTCCGCACGCGAGCGAGCACAACGGCCGCAGAAAGCGACTGCGGAGCGAAACGTCCCGGCGCTCCGGAGCCACTTTCCGCGCGCGAGCGAGCGTAGGGGTCGCAGAAAGCGACTGCGGAGCGAAACGTCCCGGCGCTCCGCAGTCACTCTCCGCGCGCGGGCGAGCGTAGGGGTCGCGGAAAGCGACTGCGGAGCGAACCTGCGCAGCGGTCCGCAGACCTGCGCAGCGGTCCGCAGACCCGCGCAGCGGTCCGCAGTCCCGCGCAGCGCTGACGTGCGCGTGCAGGGCGGATGCCGCGGCCGCGGCATCCGTGGGCCGACGTCAGTGCTCGCCGACGATGGGAATGCGCACGTTGTCGAACTCGGCGCCGGTGAGCACCGCGAAGGTCTCGGAGTCATCCTCCAGGCCCTGGACGGTGGCGATCACGGCGCGCGGCGCCATGTCCATGGTGCAGACCTGATCCGCCGGCGGTGACGCGAAGACGACGGTGACGTCGGACGGACCCGAGGTCGTGACGGTCTCGATCATCGGCGCGCAGGTCGACGACCCCCACGTCAGGATCACGAACTGGCCGTCCGCATCGGTCCAACCGGCGGTCGGCAGGTAGTCGGTCTCGGCGCCGGGGGTGAGCCCCGCGACGCCGTCGAGGTCGGTGTCGCCGTGCCGGCCGTCACCGGTCACCTGGATCTCCAGATCCTGGGCGGGATCCACGCCCTCGGGCAGCGAGACGAGCGTGACCCGCGGGGCGTAGTCCGCGGTGCAGGCGGTCTGCGCGTCGGGCTCGACGAGCGTGACGCTGAGCACCGCACCGTCGAGGGTCGCGTCCTCGGCGATGGGCACGCAGCCCGAACTGCCCTGCGTGACGATGCCGATCATGCGCCCGTTGTCCAGCCATGCGGCGTCGATCTCCTGCTCGGTGCTTCCCCCCGTGGAGGAACCGGGGCTGGAGGACGGCCCGCCGGCGACCGGAGTCGCGCATCCGGCGAGGGCGATGCCGGCGAGCAGCACGGCGGCGGGCAGAGCGAGCAGGCGTCGCGCGAGGATCATGAGCCGATCCTGCCGCATCACGACTGGACGCCGCCAGGGAATCCGGTCACGGAGATGTCACGACCGCTCCGCGTGTCACTGCAGTGCGGAGGTCAGCCGGGCCAGGTTGTCCAGCACCGTGGAACGAAGCGGCTGCTTCTCCCACTCCTCGAGCGTGAGCTGGCGGCTCAGCGCACGGTAGCTCGCCTCGACGTCGCGCATCTCGGTGACGAACTGCTCACCCCGCACGAGCATCGAGATCTCCATGTTGAGACCGAACGAGCGCATGTCCATGTTGCTGGACCCGATGATGCCGAAGCCGTCGTCGATGGTCATCGACTTGCTGTGCAGGATGAAGGGCTTGCGGTACATCCAGATCTTCACACCCGCGCGCAGCAGCACCTCGTAGTAGCTGCGCTGGGCGTGGTAGACGATCGCCTGGTCGCCCTCCTCCGAGACGAACAGCTCGACGTGCAGACCGCGATGGCAGGCGGTCGTGATCGCGAGCAGCAGCGCCTCGTCGGGCACGAAGTAGGGGCTGACGATGATGATCTTGCGCTGGGCGTAGTAGATGAGGCCGAGGAAGAGCCGCAGATTGTTCTCGAATTCGAAACCGGGGCCGGAAGGGATGATCTGGCAGTCCAGATCGCCGGGGCCGGACGTCACGTCGAACAGGTCGATCTCGTCGGTCAGGACCTCGTTGGTCTCACTGAACCAGTCCGAGAGGAAGACCGCGTTGACCGACGCAACCACGGGCCCCTCCAGCCGCGCCATCAGGTCGACCCAGTGCAGCCCCCGCTTGATGTTCTTCTTCAAGTTGTACGTGGAGTCCGTGACGTTCTGCGAACCCATGAACGCGACGTTGCCGTCGATCACCAGAAGCTTGCGGTGGTTGCGCAGGTCGGGGCGCTGATACTTGCCCTTGAACGGCTGGACCGGCAGCATCAGGTGCCATTGGGCCCCCATCGCGTCGAGCCTCTTCAAGGTCTTCTTGTAGAACGGCTTGCCGCGGTTGGCCCAGTGGTCGAGCAGGACCCGCACGGTGACGCCGCGTGCGGCGACCTCTTCCAGGGCACGGAACAGGTTGTCCGTCGCGGTGTCCGTCTGCAGGATGTAGAACTCGATGTGTACGTACCGGGTCGCCTGCCGGATCGCGTCCGCCATGTCGTCGAGGCTCTGCTGGTAGTCCGAGATCAGGTGCGCCGCGTTGTCGCCCGCCAACGGCATGGCACCGAGATTGCGATTGAGCGTCACCAACGAGGTGAACCAGTCCGGTGCGTTCGGGCGCAGCGTCCCGAAGTCGAGCGACTCGCTGGTCTCGTGGATGTAGGTGTTGATCTCCTGCTGCATGCGGCGGCGCTTGCGGGGAAGCCGCGGATTGCCGATGAGCAGAAAGAGGAAGACCCCGATCAGCGGAATGAAGTAGATCGCGAGCAGCCATGCCATGGCCGCGGTCGGACGGCGATTGCGCGGCACGACGATGATCGCGGCGACGCGAATGGTGATGTCCGTGAGAAAAACCAGGACCAGCCACCACGTCGCGTCGAACGTGACAGTCATCAACTGGCCTCCCCGCCCGGACGTTCCCCCAGCGTACGGGAGATCGTCTCAGCGCTCGGACGCCGCAGACGCCGCCGGCGGCAGACCGCGCTTGGCCCGTTCCTGCGCCTCGACCCGTGCGTACACGCGCCGCTCGGTGCGGTCGCTGCGCAGGATGCTGCGAAGGATGAAGAAGAACAGCCCGCTCACCACGACCGTGGGCAGCAGCGACCAGAAGACCGCGACCCAGTAGCTATCCATGTCTCCAGGATACCGTCCGCCGGTTCCTCCCCACCCCGGGGTGATCCGCGTCCCCTCCACAGTGCGTGCCCCCACCCGTTTCGCAGGCCCCCGACAGCCCAGGGTCGACTCATGACCACGACCGTCAAGGCCGCGAACGCGGCGCAATTCCTGTCCCTCGTTCCCAAGATGCTCGGGTACCGCCCCACCCGCAGTCTCGTCCTCGTTCCTTTCACCGGGGCGCGGAGCGTCGGCGCGATGCGATTCGACCTGCCCGAAACGGCGGACATCGATGAGCTCGACCGTTTCGCCGCCACGCTGATCGGGATGGTCTGCCGTCTTCCGGAGGCGGATGCCGTGGCCTGCATCGCATACACCGATGCGGTCTTCGGCGCCGACGGGATGCCGCATCGCGAGCTGATCGCCGCGCTCGAACGCCGCGCCGACGCGTGCGGCATCCGCGTGACCGATGCCCTGTGTGTCGCGGCGGACGGCTGGGGTTCCGTCTTCGATCCCTCCTGCCCGCCGTCCGGTCATCCTCTGCTCGAGCTGGGCAGCGAACCCGCGGGCGCCGGTCACCTGGCGGTCGCCGACGGAGATCAGGCGGCGGGCGCGGAACTGCCGCGCGTCCATCTGGATGAGAGCGAGCGAACGGCGCGAGCGCTCGCGTCTCTCGAGGACGCGGTCCGGCTGCTCTGCGGTCCGGATTCTGGTGCGCGGCCGTCGGATACGAGGACATCCGGGGATCAACCGACGGATGCCGCGGCATCCGTCGCCGAGTCCGCCGGCCAGCGCCGCGTGGACCCCCGCGCGCTCGCGGCGGTGTGCACGCTCGATGACCTGCCGACGCTCTTCGAGGACGCGTTGGGGTGGGATGCCGAATCCCTCGCCCCGTTCGATGCGGCGGCCCTGGTCTGGTGCCTCGGGCGGCCCGCGCTGCGCGACATCGCCCTCGTGCAGTGGTGCGGCGGCATGGCCGCGGGTGACGAGGCGCTGGAAGCGCAGCTGCGCTGGGAGGCGGGCGAGGAGTACCCCACCCATCTGGCGATGAAGATGTGGGGGGAGGGTGAGCGGCCGGATCCCGACCGGCTCGAAGCCGCGCTCACCCTCTCCCGACGCATCGCGGCGGCCGCTCCCCGGGCGGAGCGGGCGGGTCCCCTCGCCGCGTGCGCCTGGCTGGCGTGGGCTCTGGGCCGCTCCACGCACGCCGACCGCTACGCGACGCGCGCCTGCGAGATCGAGCCGGAGCACGGGCTGGCCGAGATCGTCCGTTCCTTCGTCCACGCCGGGCATCTTCCCGACTGGGCGTTCCGGCGCGGCTGATGCGGCGCCCGTCGCCCGTGCTGCGACCACCGCGCTCGGCGGCTACTTCACCAGCGGGAAGAGGATCGTCTCGCGAATGCCCAGACCTGTGATCGCCATCAGCAGGCGGTCGATGCCCATCCCGAGTCCCCCCGAGGGCGGCATCCCGTGCTCGAGCGCACGCAGGAACTCTTCGTCGACGCGCATGGCTTCGGTGTCGCCCCGCGCCGCCAGCTTGGCCTGCTCGGTGAAACGTTCCCGCTGGATGACGGGATCGACGAGCTCGGAATACCCGGTCGCCAACTCGAAGCCGCGGATATACAGGTCCCACTTCTCGACGACGCCCGGAATCGAGCGGTGCTCTCGGACGAGCGGGCTGGTGTCCAGCGGGAAGTCCAGAACGAATGTGGGGCGCACGAGGCCGGGCTTGACGAAGTGCTCCCACAGCTCCTCGACGAGCTTGCCCGGCGTGGCGAGCGGCGGCTCCTGGATACCCTCCCGCGCGACGAGCGCCCGCAGGTCCTCCAGCGAGGTCTGCGGCGTGATCGTGACGCCGGATGCCGCGGACAGCGAGTCGTACATCGAGATGCGGTCCCACTGGCCGCCGAGGTCGTACTCGGTCCCGTCCGCCCAGGTCACCGTCGTAGAGCCGGTCACCGCCATTGCCGCATTCTGGACGAGGTCCTGCGTCAGGTCGGCGATGCCGTGATAGTCGGAGTAGGCCTCGTAGGACTCGAGCATCGCGAACTCGGGGCTGTGCGTTGAGTCGGCACCCTCGTTGCGGAAGTTCCGGTTGATCTCGAACACCCGGTCCAGCCCGCCGACGACGGCGCGCTTGAGGAACAGTTCGGGGGCGATGCGCAGGTACAGCTCGGTGTCGAACGCGTTCGAGCGCGTCACGAACGGCCGGGCGGACGCCCCGCCGTGCTGCACCTGCAGCATCGGCGTCTCGACTTCGATGTACCCGCGATCCGTGAACGTCTGGCGCAGAGAGGCGTTGACCTTCGCGCGTGCCCGCACCGTCTCGCGAGCCTGATCGCGCACGATCAGGTCGAGGAAGCGGCTGCGGACGCGGCTCTCCTCCGACAGTTCGCCGTACATGTTGGGCAGCGGCAGAATCGCCTTGGCCGCGATCTGCCAATCCGACGCCATGATCGACAGCTCTCCGCGACGGCTGGAGATGACCTCGCCGCGCACGAAGACGTGGTCACCGAGGTCGACGAGCTCCTTCCACCGCTGCAGCGATTCCTCGCCCACACCGGCGAGCGAGACCATCGCCTGGATGCGGCTGCCGTCTCCGGCCTGCAGGGTCGCAAAGCACAGTTTGCCGGTGTTGCGGCTGAAGACGACGCGGCCGGCGACCGCGGCGATCACGCCGGTCTCGGCACCCGCCTCGAGCTCGCCGAACCGGGCACGAAGCGCCGGGATGGTGTCGGTGATCGGCAGGGTGACCGGGTAGGCCCCGCCCGCGGCATCCGGTCGTTCGGCGATCAGGCGCTCGCGCTTGGCCAGTCGCACGGCCTTCTGCTCGAACGCTTCGGCAAGCTCAGCGGGGTCCACACCCTCGTCGGTCGGCTCGGTCGCGTCGTCGGGCGCAGGCGTAGTGCTCATCGTTTCGGGCTCCTCGGAAGTCGGGGCCAGTCTATCCGCGGGCGCGAAGAGACCTGGCGGCGGAGGCAGCGACGGGGCCGCCTGCGCTCATCCGTCGATCGGCGCCGTCGGATCGTCGGTGGCCGCGGAGCCCGCTGCGGACAGCGCCTGATCGACCGTGGAGTGCACGAGCGCGGACAGGTACCGGCCGGGGTCGGGCACACCCGCTTCCGCGAGCAGCCGCGTGGACTGGCGGACGATGGACTGGGAGAACTCGGTGGCGGTCTCGAGCGCCTCCGCGTACGCGGCACGAGACTCTTCGGCGACGACGACCGGCTCGCAGCCGAGCTCGACGGCGAGGGCCTGGGCGATCGGCAGCACGGGTCCGGGGGCGGTGACGGCGGCATAGGCCTGCGAGAGCTGACGCAGATCCATCGACGTCCCCGTGAACGCCACGGCCGGGTGGACGGCCAGCGGGATCGCCCCCATCGCCGCGGCGGGGCCGAGCGCGCCGATGCCGTAGGCGGGGTCGGTGTGCAGGACGAGCTGGCCCGGCTGCCACGCGCCCAGCTCGGCCAGTCCGGCGACCAGTCCGGGCAGCTCGTCGTGCGGTACAGCGATGATGACGAGTTCGCTGCGCCGAACGACCTCGAGGGCATCGAGGAAGGGCACGCCGGGCAGGATCGCCTCGACGCGCTCTTCGTCCGAGCCGCGGGTGATTCCGACCACCGCATGCCCCGCTCCGCCGAGGGCGGCCCCCAGGACGGGACCGACGCGGCCCGCGCCGATGATTCCGACGCCGAGCCGCCCGTCCCGCCTCACCGTGCTCGCCGTTCGTCGACGGGCTCGGGGACGGACGGGTCGCCCGCCCAGCGGTGGCTGTGATCGCTCGCGGCCGCCGTGAGCGCCGCGGCTTCGGCATCCTCGAAGAGCGCGAGCGCGGCATCCCGATCGAGGATCCCCAATCGGCCGTACACGCGTCCCGAAATCGTGTGGGCACGGATGCCGGCCACGGAAAGGGCGCGATCGATCGGGCCCTGCTCGATGCCGATGCTCTGCAGTCGGGCGAGGGGGAAGACGGCGAGTTTGCGCCAGATCATGCCGCGCCGGAGCAGCAGCGCCTGCGGGAGGAGGAGGAAGCCATTGCGCTTCCAGGAGAGCGGACGCAGCAGGCGCGCGCGCCGCGGCGTGTTCGTGTACGGATCGTCCGGCTTCGGGCCGAGGACGCCGTGCTCGAACACCAACGGCCACTCGCTCTCGGGCAGGTTGGGCAGCAGCAGACGCATCACACGCTCGACGTCTTCGCGGGTGCCGACCGGCAGCACCGTCGTGAACTGGTCCGCGTTGGCGTCGGCGATCCCCCGCCCGGACAGACGGTTGACCGTGATGGACCACCAGCCGAACGGCCGCCACAGGATCGACTGGTCGACTTCGACGGCGTGCACGCGCCCGGGAGGGAGGATCTCGGTGATGGTCGTGAACAGACCGAAGGTGATGCGCACGCCGCTGGGCGTCGGGGCGATCGAGTAGCGCAGCGATCGCGTGATGGTGCGCACCCAGTACGCACCGAAGCCGATGAGCGCGGGCACGAGGCTGAACAGCACCCACGGGGTGCCCGCGATGGAACCGACGATGATCGCGACGATGATCGCGAGCAGCCAGAGGGTGGAGGTGCTGAGCAGACGCGACGCGATGAGCCGCCCGACGGGGATGTGCACCACCGATTCGGGTTCGCTGACGGGCTCTTCGGCGCCTGTGATGAGGCCGTTGATGCCCGCGCTGACCACGGATGCCGCGTTGGCCACCCGGGACACGCTCGGTGCGACACCCGCGACGCGTGCCTCCGCCAGACGCCGGCCGGACGCGAGTCGGAGGATGTCGGCCCGCACCGCCTCCGCGTTCGGAGTGGACAGGTATTCGAGTTTGACGTTCGAGTCCAGTCCGGCGCCGACGACTTCGAGCTTGGCCATGCCCACCAGCCGCGCGAACATCGGGCGCGTGAGGTTGACTCCCTGGACGCGGTCCAGGGGCGCGCGCCGATGCGTCCGGAACAGCACGCCGCTGCGCACTTCGACGTCGTCCCCGGTGATGCGGAACGTGTGGAAGCGCCAGGACAGGTAGAACAGGGCGATGAGCACCAGCAGGATGGCCAGCAGCGCGAGCCCCGCGACCAGCACGAGGTTGTTGGCGAGGATGTAATCGATCGGATCGCCGCTCTGCCACTCGTCGACCTCGACGTCGATGTCGTCGTCGAGCCAGGGCAGAAAGATGAAGACGAGCCGGTCGCGCAGGTTGGCGATCACGATGCCGGCGATGACGACCAGGAACAGCCCGCCGCGGAACAGGGGGGTCAGCGGATGCAGGCGGTGCCACTCGCCGTCGGTCAGGGAAGGCGCGGCCGCGGGCGGACCCGATGCAGGACCGCTCGGCGGAAGCGGGGGCGTGGTGTGCACCTACAGACCCGTCCGGCGCGTCTCAGCCACATCGACGAGGGTGTCGCGCAGCCGCTCCGCCGCCTCCTGCTTCAGCCCGGGGATGACGACCCCGGTGGATGCCGCCGCGGTGACCAGCTTCAGCTGAGCGATGCCGAAGCCCCGATCGAGCGGGCCGTGCGTGATGTCCACGAGCTGCATCCGCCCGTAGGGCACCGCGACCACACGCTGCCACAGGATGCCGCGGCGGAACACGAGGTCGTCATGACGCAGCTGATATCCGTACGCACGCGCCTGACGGGGTGTGATCGCGATCGTCCAGATCAGGATGATCAGGAAGATGCCGCCCGGGATCCATGCCCACCACTGGTGCCACAGCAGTGTGAGCAGGAGCACGGCGGTCAGGACGATCAGAACGAGCACGCCCGTCGAGATGAGCTGCACCCAGACGTACTGACGGGCCAGCTGATGCCAGGTGCCGTCGCCGAGCGGAAGACGCGCGGCCGCGCGAGGTTCGCGGATCGACGAGTACGTGTCCGCGTCCAGCACATCCAGCGCGTCGAGCGGGACCGGGGTCTCCGTCGGGGTGACCGCTTCGGGGGCGTGCGGGGGGACCACGTCGGGGGCGTGGGTCAGCGAGCCAGGGCCTTCGGGGGGAACCGGGTTGCCGGGATCTGCGGGGGCTGGCTCGTCACGTGGCGAGTCCGGGGTCGTCGCCTCCGGGATGTTCGTCATCGTCGTCCTTCCGGATCGTGCAGAGGTGCTCGGCATACAGCCCTGCGGCCACCAGCAGCGCACCGCACACCGCGGTTGCGATGATGGCGCCCAACGAGCCTACCGAGGGAGAAACCGGGCGGGTCAGCAGGAACAGCGCCAGACCCCCGGCAAGGCCTCCGACGGCGGCACCGACGATGCTCGACGCCTTCGCGAGCATTGCGATGCGCAGCGCCCAGAAGGGATTGACCGGCTGCCCGTGCGCCCCACGTGTAGCGCGACGGATGGGCAGCGCGAGCGCGACGACGACCCCGCCGAGCAAGACGAGGAAGATCGGCAGCGTGACAGAGGGGATGAAGGTGGCCCGCCCCGCGGCGGTGAGCCCCTGGTCGAGCAGGAATCCCAGTGCGATCCCGATGGCCGCCGCGATCAGCAGGATGCCGGCGCCGGTTCGCCTCACGAGCCGCTCCGCAGGCGTTCGAGGAGGACCTCGACCCTGCCCCGACCCGGCAGCTCCGCGTCCGGATCGATGCTCAGCCACGGCACGAGCACGAAGTCACGCTCGGCGGCCCGGGGGTGCGGCAGGGTCAGCACGGCGTCGTCGCTGGTCACGCTGCCGTAGGAGATCAGGTCCAGATCCAGCGTCCGATCCCCCCACCGCTCGCGTCGCTCCCGCCCGTGGCGGGCCTCGATCGCCTGCAGAAAGGCGAGCAGCAGGGACGGAGCAAGGCGGGTCGTCACCAGGGCGACGGCGTTCAGGTATGCCGGCGCCGCGGCATCCGGGCCCTCGGGCTTGACCGCCACCGACTCGACCGGCGCGGACGCGCGCACGTCGTCGACCAGTGGCAGGCGGCGCAGCTCGGCGATCGCAGCATCCAGCGTCGCTGCGCGGTCGCCGAGGTTGGCCCCGAGGGCGACGACCGCCCGTACGGGCGTCGGATCCGTCCGGGGCGCGTCGACGTCGATGCCCTCGGCAAGCCGGCGGTTCACGAGCGGGCGTCCCGTCCGGTCCGGCGGATCGTCACGGACACGTCCGCGAACTGCAGTTCGATCGGCGCAGCGGGCTTGTGCACCGTCACCGCGACCATCCGCACGCCGTCGTACTCGAGCAGCGCGTCCGCGATGCGCTGGGCGAGCGCCTCGAGCAGGTTCACCGGTTCGCCGCCGACGATGGCGGCGATCCGTTCGGCCGCCTCGCCGTAATGCACGGTATCGGCGACGTCATCGCTGACCGCGGCCGCCGCGGTGCTGACGTAGAGCGTCGCGTCGATGATGAAGTACTGACCGTCGCGGCGCTCGCTCTCGAACACGCCATGCCGACCGAACACCCGCAGGCCGGTCAGCGTGATCTCGTCCGTGAAGTCCATCGACTCTCCCTCACCCTCGGCGTGCGGCCGGGCGCCACCACTCATCGGCGATCCGCAGTGCATCCCGCGTCCCTGCCACATCGTGCACGCGGACCGCCCACGCCTCCGCTTGTGCCGACAGAACACTCGTGACCGCCGTCGCGAGATCGCGTCGCGGCTGCGACACCTCGTCCTCGGCATCCGCGCTGAGCACCTCGGCCAGGAACCGCTTGCGGCTGGTCCCGACCAGCACGCGGTGTCCGAGCCCGGCGATGCGCGGCAGCGCCCTGAGCACGTCCCAGTTCTGCGCGCCTTTCTTGCCGAACCCGATCCCCGGGTCGACGATGACCCGGGCGGGGGGGATGCCGGCGGCCGCAGCAGCCTCCACGCGCTCGGACAGCTCTCTGAGCACCTCGTGCACGACGTCTTCGTACTCGGCACGCGCATACATGTCCGTGGACGGCCCGCGCCAGTGGCCGATCGCGAGGTCGGCATCCGTGGACGCGACCGCCGCGAGGAGGTCCGGGTCGGCGAGCCCGCCCGAGACGTCGTTCACGATGCGGGCACCGGCCTCGACCGCGGCCAGAGCGGTCGAAGCGTTCATCGTGTCGACACTGACCGCCGCACCGGCGTCCGCCAGCGCCCGAACGACCGGCAGGACCCGCTCCTGCTCGACGCGCGGGGAGACCCGCTCCGATCCCGGGCGTGTGGATTCGCCGCCCACGTCCAGGATGTGCGCTCCCTGCGAGCGCAGCAGCAGACCGTGGGCGATCGCCGCGTCAGGGTCTACGAAGCGGCCGCCGTCGCTGAAGGAGTCCGGGGTGACGTTGACGATCCCCATGATGAGGGTGCTCATCCGCGCGGCGCTCCGAGCAGCGCGATCAACTCCGCCCGTGCAGCGGGTTCGGACAGTTCGCCCCGGGCCGCGATGGTGATCGTGGATGCCTCGGTCTGCCGGTCACCGCGCATCGTGACGCACTCGTGGCTGGCGTCGAGGACGACGAGTACTCCGCGGGCGTCGAGGGAGTCCGCGATCGTGTCGGCGATCTGCTCACCGAGACGTTCCTGCACCTGAGGCCGGGAGGCCAGGATGTCGACGACCTTGGGCAGCGCGCCGAGTCCGACCACTTGTTCGCCGGGGAGGTAGGCGATGTGCGCGTGCCCGCGGAACGGAAGCAGGTGGTGCTCGCACACCGATCGGAAGCGGATGTCGCGGAGCATGACCGCGCCCGACGGCAGCGTGTCCGGAGCGGGGCCCCGCGCGACGGAGATCGTGTGCGCGAGGGGGGCCGCGGCATCCATCCCCACACCGGAGAAGAACTCCGCGTACGCGTCCGCGACCCGTTGCGGGGTCAGGTGCACGCCGGGGCGCTCGGGGTCCTCACCGATCGCCGCCAGCAGCTCTCGGACGAGCGCGGCGACACGCTCACGATCGACGGCCACAGGCCCGAGCCTACGCGGTCGCGGGGCGCGCCTGACCGGTGGGACGACGCTTCGTGGCTTTCTCGGGGGCGCCCTGCTCGGCCTCGACGGCCGCGGCGATGCCCTCCGGCTGGGCGCGACGCGGCACCTCGACGGGCGGCTGGAACGAGACCGGCCGCTCGTTGCTCGAGAGCCACTGCGGACGCGGCGGAAGCCGCTTGACGTCCTTGAAGATCTCGGCGAGCTCGAGGTGGTCCAGGGTCTCCTTCTCGAGCAGCTCGAGGGCGAGGCGGTCCAGGACATCACGATTGTCGTTGAGCACCTGGTAGGCCTCGTTGTGCGCCTGCTCGATCAGGGCGCGGACTTGGAGGTCGATGCGCTCGGCGAGCTTCTCGCTGAACTCCCGGCCGTGGCCCATGTCACGGCCCATGAAGACCTCGCCGCTGGCGGAGCCGAGCTTGACCGGTCCCACCTCGTTGGTCATGCCGTACTCGGTGACCATCTTGCGCGCGATGCCGGTGGCCTTCTCGATGTCGTTGGATGCGCCGGTCGTGGGGTCGTGGAAGACGATCTCCTCGGCGACGCGACCGCCCATCGCGTAGGCGAGCTGGTCCTGCAGCTCGTTGCGGGTGATGGAGTACTTGTCATCCAGCGGCAGCACCATCGTGTACCCGAGGGCCTTGCCGCGGGGCAGGATGGTCACCTTCGTGACGGGGTCGGTGTTGTTCATCGCCGCCGCTGCGAGCGCGTGACCGCCTTCGTGGTAGGCGGTGATGAGCTTCTCCTTGTCGCGCATGACGCGCGTGCGACGCTGCGGACCGGCGATGACCCGGTCGATCGCCTCGTCCAGAGCGCGGTTGTCGATCAGCTGCGCGTTCGAGCGGGCGGTGAGCAGCGCGGCCTCGTTCAGGACGTTCGCCAGGTCGGCGCCGGTGAATCCGGGTGTCTTGCGGGCGACGACTTCGAGGTCCACGCCCTCGGCGAGGGGCTTGCCGCGCCCGTGCACCTCGAGGATCCGCTTGCGGCCCTTCAGGTCCGGCGCGTCGACGCCGATCTGTCGGTCGAAGCGTCCGGGGCGCAGCAGCGCGGGGTCGAGGATGTCGGGGCGGTTCGTCGCCGCGATGACGATGACGTTGACCTTCGGGTCGAAGCCGTCCATCTCCACGAGCATCTGGTTCAGCGTCTGCTCACGCTCGTCGTGACCGCCGCCCATTCCGGCGCCACGATGGCGGCCGACGGCGTCGATCTCGTCGATGAAGATGATCGCCGGCGAGCTCTCCTTGGCCTGGTTGAACAGGTCGCGGACGCGGCTCGCGCCGACGCCGACGAACATCTCGACGAAGTCGGAGCCCGAGATCGAGTAGAACGGCACACCGGCTTCGCCGGCCACGGCACGGGCGAGGAGCGTCTTGCCGGTTCCGGGAGGGCCGTACAGCAGTACGCCCTTGGGGATGCGGGCGCCGACGGCCTGGAACTTGGAGGGGTCCTTGAGGAAGTCCTTGATCTCCTGCATCTCTTCGATCGCCTCATCTGCCCCGGCGACATCGTCGAAGGTGACGGTGGGAGTCTCTTTGGAGACGAGCTTGGCTTTGGACTTGCCGAACTGCATGACCTTGCTTCCACCGCCCTGGGCGCTGGAGAGCAGGAACCAGAAGAGCAGGCCGAGCAGCAGCAGCGGCAGCATCAGCGAGAGGAAGCCGTCGAACCAGCTCGGACGCGGCACCGAGTCGTTGAAGCCGTCGGCCGGGTCGGCCGCGGTGACGGCGTCGACGACCTCTGCGGCCCGCGCGGAGACGTAGTAGAACTGCACGTCCGACGCGCCCTCGTAGGGCTTGGATAGCTTCATGTCGACGCGCTGATCGCCGTCGGTGTTGAGAACCTCGGTGACCGTCGAGCCGCTCAGGAGCTTGAGCCCCTCCTGCGTCGAGATCTGCTTGGCTCCGCCAAGGCTGGAGATGAGCGAGAACCCGACGATCAGGAAGATCCCGATCAGCAGCACGTAGAAGAGCGGGTTTCGGGTGATCTTCTTGAAGTCCATGGTGCGGGCGGCGCCCGTTCCCTTTCGTCGACGATCCGTCCGCACGAGGACTCGGGGCCTCGGCGACGGTGGAATCAGGGTATCGCGGGCTGTCTATGCCCAGTCTGTGCATTCGCCGACGGCGGAATCGTCGACGGCGTCGCGTGCGGCATCCCGGGCGATGTCGACGGCGGCGACGCGTGCGTGCGGCCGATCGCTGCGAGCGGGGCCCCCGTCAGTGCCGATCGGGCTCCCTGAGCCGCCGATCCTGTGTTCGCTTGCCCTGGATGTACGCCCGAGACGCCGTTTCGTGTACATCCAGGGCAAGTGAACGAACGATCGGGCGGGGCAGTGCGGGCAGGTCAGCTGTAGACGTGCGGGGCGAGGATCGCCACATCGCGGAGATTGCGGTACTTCTCGGCGTAATCCAGGCCGTAGCCGACGACGAATTCGTTCGCGATGTCGAAGCCGACGTAGCGGCAGTCGACGTGCACCTTCGCGGCATCCGGCTTGCGCAGCAGAGCGAACACCTCGACGGATGCCGCGCCCCTCGAGGCGAAGTTCTCCAGCAGCCAGCTCAGGGTCAGGCCGGAGTCGATGATGTCCTCGACGATCAGCACGTGCCGATCGTGGAGGTCCTCGTCGAGGTCCTTGCGGATCTGCACCACACCGCTGGATTTCGTGCTCGCGCCATACGAGGACACCGCCATCCAGTCGATCGGAGCCACGGTCGGCAGAGCACGAGAGAAGTCCGCCATGACCATGATCGCGCCTTTGAGCACCCCGACCAGCAGAAGATCCTTGTCCGCGTAATCCACGGCGACCTGTGCGGCGATCTCGTCGAGCCGCTTCAGGATCTGCTCCTCGGTGACGAGGATTTCGGTGATCTCGCTCTGGATGTCGACGGCGCGCATGGTCCGAGTGTATGGCGTGCGTCAGCAAGCCAGGGGTGTGGGGCGGAGCCCCGCAAAGAACTGCGCGTCAGCAAGCCAGGGGTGTGGGGCGGAGCCCCGCAAGGGACCGTGCGTCAGCAAGCCAGGGGTGTGGGGCGGAGCCCCACAAGGAACCGTGCGTCAGCAAGCCAGGGGTGTGGGGCGGAGCCCCGCAAAGAACTGCGCGTCAGCAAGCCAGGGGTGTGGGGCGGAGCCCCACGAGGAACCGTGCGTCAGCGCGCACGGTCGACCTGGCCTGCGCGCGCAGCCGACCGTAGGCTTGCCGGGCGGGCGACGAGGCCTGTCAGAACGAGGGAGTAAGCGCATGACCGGAATGGACGACATCCTCAAGGCCCTTCCCATCGACGACATCGCCTCTCGGCTGGGCGTCGACCCCGGTCAGGCCCGACAGGCCGTCGAAGAGGGCGGCGCGACGATTCTGAGCGGTCTGCAGCGCAACGCCCAGACCCCGGACGGTGCCGCCGCAATCGAGAAGGCGCTCGGCAAGCACGGCGGCGAGGTCGCGGGCGGCCGCGTCGACCTGAACGCGCTCGACACCGCCGACGGCGAGAAGATCCTCGGCCACATCTTCGACGGACAGGAACAGGCCGTCGCCCAGAAGCTCACGCAGGAGCCCAAGACCGCGGGGATCGACTTCGGCAAGCTCCTGCCGATCCTCGCTCCCATCATCATGGGATTCATCGCCAATCAGCAGAAGGACAAGGCGCCCACCCAGGACGCGGGTTCCGAGGGCGGCGGACTCGGTGGCCTGATCGGCGGGCTGCTCGGTGGCGGCGGCTCGGGATCGTCCGGAATCGACATCGGCGGTCTGCTCGGCGGACTTCTGGGAGGCAAGAAGTAACGCCACGAGCGGTTCAGGATGCCGTGAACTCCAGTCGTCCGCCGGCGCGTCGGACACGGCATCCGGGCAGGTCGATCGGTCCCTGCCCGGACCAGTCCGTGACCAGTCGGGCGACTTCGAGCGTCTGCGTGCGAGTGAGGCTCGCGCCGAACTCAGCCGCCACCACGCGGCGGATGATGCGGTGGCGCAGCGCCGCGGGGTTGGCCGCAAGAGCGGCGACCGAGACCGAGATGCCCGCCTCGGCGTGCTCGACGATGTCTTCGATCGTCTCATGGATCATCTCGTCGAAGGCCGCGGCATCCTCGCGCAGTTGCAGGGCCGTACGGGCCAGCGCTTCGGCGATCCCCGGACCGAGTTCTGCCTCGAGCACGGGGAGCACGGCCTCGCGAACGCGCACGCGGGCAAAGCGCCGGTCGGCGTTGTGCGGGTCCTCCCACGGCTCGACGCGCTGCGCGAGGCAGGCCGCGCGGGTGATCCCGCGGCGCACGCCCAACAGCGGTCGCAGGAGGGCGATGCCCGAGGTCAGTTCGCCGGCCGGCGCCATGCCCTGCAGGCTGGCGGCACCCGACCCGCGCGCGAGCCCCAGCAGCACGGTCTCAGCCTGGTCATCGAGCGTGTGCCCCACCAGCACGGCGCGCGCGTCGATCGCCGAGGCTTCGGCGGCGAGCGCGGCGTAGCGCGCCGCGCGCGCGGACGCCTCCGGTCCGCCGTCTGCACCGACATCGACGCGCACGACGCGCGCCTCGATCCCGAGCGCTGCGGCCCGATCGGCGGCCAGCGCCGCGGCATCCGCTGAGCCCTGCTGCAGCCCGTGATCGACGGTCACCGCCACCGCGCGCACCCCGAGCTTCGGGGCCTCGAAGGCAGCCGCCGCGGTCAGGGCGAGCGAATCGGCGCCTCCGGAGAGCGCGACGACAACGGCGTCGCCCGGCGCCAGACCGGCAAGGGCGGCCCGCACGGCCAGCCGCACTTCGGCGATGGCGGGGTCGAGGCTCGGGCGGGTGTCCACGCTCCCACGGTATCGCCGTGTCGTGTCAAAGCGACGGGCGCAACTGCGGTGCACGGCACCCGGCGGCGGTGAAGGCCGCCATTTCTCCCCGCTTTTTGACGGCCGACGCGCGCGAGTAGGCTGGTTCGCGGCATTCCCCACCCGTCATTCAAGGAGCACACGCATGGGCGCACACGACGCCGTCATCGAGATCCCCCGCGGCAGCCGCGTCAAGTACGAGGTCGATCACGGCACCGGGCGGGTCTTTCTGGACCGCGTCCTGTTCACTCCGATGGGCTACCCCGCCGACTACGGGTTCTTCGAGAACACCCTCGGCGAGGACGGCGACCCCCTCGACGTGCTCGTGCTGCTCGATGTCACCCTCTTCCCGGGCGTGATGGTCAACGTGCGTCCGGTGGGCGTGCTGAAGATGAAGGACGAGGCGGGCGGCGACGACAAGCTGGTGGCGGTCCTGACCAAGGACCCCCGCTGGAGCCACATCCAGGACCTCGACGACATTCCCGAGTACACGAAGAAGGAGATCGAGCACTTCTTCGAGCACTACAAGGATCTCGAGCCCAACAAGTGGGTCAAGGTCGACGCGTGGGGCGACCGGGCTGAGGCCGACCGCATCCTCGACGAGGCCATCGTCCGCTTCGCCGAGCACGAGGGCGAGACCAAGACACAGGGTGAGGGCATCGCGCCCAAGACCGTCTGACCGCACGACGCAGAAGGCGGATGCCGCGCACCAGCGCGTCGTCCGCCTTCAGTGTTCGGAGCCTGCGTGCGGCAACGGTGGCGGGCTAGAGCCAGACACCCCGGTCGGCCATGAACGGCGCCGGGTTGGTCGTGCGCCCGTTCAGATACACCTCGAAGTGGAGGTGGCAGCCGAAGGAGTTGCCGGTCTGCCCGGTGGCCGCGATGAGGTCGCCGGAGTTGACCCATTGGCCGTACCTGACGTAGAAGCCGCCGTTGGAGATGTGCGCGTACCCGGTGGCGACACCGCTGCCGTGATCGATCTTGACGTAGTTGCCGTAGCCGCCGTTGTATCCCGCAAAGACCACCGTGCCGGAGTAGGCGGCGTAGATGCCCGACCAGCATGCCTGCCCGAGGTCGGTCCCCTCGTGGTAGCCGCTGGAGCAATAGCCGCTGCCGCATTGCACGTATCTGGGGCCGTAGCCCGAGGACACGCCGCCGCCGCCGGGTCTCGACCAACCGGAGCCGCCGCCTCCACCGCCGCCGCCTCCACCGCCACCGCCACCGCCACCGCCACCGCCGCCACCCGCCGCGGCTGCGGCGGCTGCTGCCGCCGCTGCGCGCCGGTCGGCTTCGGCGCGCAGTTCCGCCTGGCGCTTCTCTTCGGCGATTCGTGCCGCTTCGACGCCGGCCTGGTAGTCGGCGATCGTCTTGCTCGTAGTGTCCTGCAGTGCAGCGAGCTGCGCCTCGAGCGTCGCCAGGTTGGCGGTCTGGGCGTCGAGAGCAGCCTGGGCCGCATTGGCCGCTTCCTGCGCGACGACCATCTTCTGCTCGGCATCCCGCTGCAGGCGATCGCGCTCCGCCCGGGCGACGACGGCCTGATCGCTGAGACTCTGCGCCGAGTCGCGCGCCATGACCGCGTCGGAGTACACCGCGCTGTTGCGCTCGATGAGCTTGTCCATCGTGCCCAGACGGGCGAGCAGGTCATCCGTCGATGCTGCGGAGCCGGCGAAGAACAACTCGAGCGACGTGTCATCGCCGCCGTTGCGGTAGAGCTGCGCGGCCAGGCGACCGGCTTTGTTCGCCGAGTCCGTAGCCTGCGCGGCCTGCTGGTCCGCCTGCGCCTGGAGTTCGTCGGCGCGCCGGGCCTGGGCGAAGAAGGCCTGCTGTGCTTCGTAGAAGACGTCCGACGCCAGCTTGGCTGCTTCTTGGGTGCGAGCGACTTCGCTGTTGAGGCTCTGAATGAGCCCCTGGATCTTGGACACCTCGGCGGCCTTGGCGGCCTCGTTGGCCTTGGCAGCCTGCACGTCGTCCCACGACGGATACGTCGCGCCGAACGCCGAGGAGATCACGGGACCACCGGTCGCTCCGAGAGCGACGATGCCGAGCACGCCCAGGCCCAGTGCACCTCGCCGGCTCACCGCCGGCCAGAGCGTGCGCCGCTCAGCAGGCGTCGGAGCGCAACCGCACTCGTCCTGGGTCTTATCGGGCTCCACGGATCCTCCCGTCGCGGGTCGACTTCCCTCACACTAGCAACATCAGTCACATGCGCAACGGAAACCTTCGCTTGCTCCCATCCTGCTCCTTGCAGGCGGTGCGCTCCACCCATCTCACTCGGCGTGGAGCCCGGATGGCCGCTGGCGCGCCCGCAGACACGGAATCGGACCCCCGCGGCGAACACGGCCGCCGCGCACCCCTAGACTGAGGACTACCGCGCTCTTCGCAGTCCGCGAGGTCGATTGGCGGATCAGCGTTGGATTGCGTATGCTTGAGCGTCGGTAACGGTGAGCCCCCGGGTTCATCCGGCCCCATCGTTTAGCGGCCTAGGACGCCGCCCTTTCACGGCGGTAGCACGGGTTCGAATCCCGTTGGGGTCACGCCCGACATACAACTTCATATGCATGGCCCTGTAGCGCAGCTGGTTAGCGTGCCGCCCTGTCACGGCGGAGGTCGCGGGTTCAAGTCCCGTCAGGGTCGCTCTATGGCGACAGGCCCTTTTTTCGAAGAGGGCCTTTCGTCTAGGACGTGACATCCTCGGATGCCGCGTGGCTCTGTAGCTCAGTTGGTAGAGCGCACGACTGAAAATCGTGAGGTCACGGGATCGACGCCCGTCGGAGCCACTGAAACCCTCTTCTGGCTTCTACAGGAGGGGGTTTCTTCATTAGCGACGCCCCTGCGTCGCGCAAGATCCGGATCCTGACGCGACATACGGTCCGGATATCCGAGAGCCCATACGCCGTCGCAACATGGCGGGCGCTGGGCTGGGGGGATGCCCGCACCCACCACCGAACTGCTTGTGCATGACGAGGAGATCCGCGCGAACACCGCGCTGCTCGCCCGACCCAGCGGCGAACTCCTTCACGACACAGCGGGGGCGACCGTCCCGACAGAGGCGCGCGCATGAGCGCTCCGGCGAACTCCCGTGGCCCGCGGCTGCTGTGGGCGGACGGTCTGAAAGGGGCGTTGATCGTCCTCGTCGTGCTGTGGCACGTCGTCATGAAGACCTACCTGCAGATCGACTGGCAGCTCGGCATCCCGATCCCCGGTGTCTGGGGACTCGCCGGCGATCTGATCTGGCCGTTGCTCATGCCGCTGTTCCTGCTGATGTCGGGCTTCTTCGCAGCGAATGCCTACGAACGGCCCTGGTCGGCGGTGTTCCGCCCCCGCGTCGTTCGTCTCCTCTACCTGTACCTGCTGTGGACGCTGATCCACATGGCGGCGATGTGGGCTTTCCCCGACTTCCCCACCCTCATCCCGCGCAGCCTCGCCGAGTTCATCGAGGCCATCACGATCAGCCCGCCGAACACCTGGTATCTATACGCGCTGGCCCTCTACTTCGTGGTCGCCAAGGCATTGCGACGCGCCCCCCGGTGGTCGGTGATCGCCGGTGCGGCCGTCCTGTCCGTCACGGTCTCGGCCGGTCTGATCGACGTCGTGAGCAACCGCGGCTCTCTGCTCTACAACCTGCTGTTCTTCCTGCTGGGCCTTCATCTCGCTCCGCAGATCCGGCGTCTGGTCGCCCGGTCGACTCCGGTCACAGCGATGCTCTCGGTCGTCGTCTACGTCCTCGCCTTCGCGGCGATGCGGATCACGGACTCGGCGACCGTCCCGGGCGTGTGGCCGGCCGTGTCGCTGATCGGAGTGGTGATGGGGGTCCTGGTCGCGCCCGTCCTGGCCCGAGTGCCGCTCCTCGGCCGAGGAATGAGCTGGCTCGGCGCGCGCACCCTCGTTATCTACGTCGCCCATATGCCGTTGCTGGCGTTCGCCGACTTTCTCCTGGTCGGATGGCTGTCGGGTGCTCGGGTCGCGGTGCAGCTGGGCGCTGCCGTGCTCCTTCCGCTGGCGCTCACCGCGGTCATCGTCGCGACGAGCACGGCGCTCGGTCACCTGATCGTCAGGGATCGCCTGTTCTGGCTGCTCGACCTGCCGGCGCGGCGCTCGACGGCGCGACCGCGGCGGCGAAACGCGGTGCGTGCGCTGCCGCGTTCCGTGCCGTGGCGTGGCGCCGTCGCGGTGATGCTCCTGATCGCGACCGGCGCGGTCGCCGGGGGCGGGTCCGGCATCGCGGGGTGTCCGTCCGACCCTCCCCGCCGCCCCGCATCGCACGCGGGGCAGGTGAGCATCGGCGGCGCGGGCGACGTTCTGCTCTACGACGTCGGCCACGACGTTCCCGCCGACCGCGGGAAGGATCATTTCGACGAGGTGCGTCCGTGGTTCACCCAGGACATCGTGACCGGCAACCTCGAGCAGGTCATCTCGGCCGACACGGGGTACGACAAATGCGAAGCGCGGGCCGAGTGCCTGGCGTTTCGAAGCGCCGCCGACGCGGCTCCCCTGTTCGCAGGCTTCGATCTGCTGAATCTTGCGAACAATCACACCGGTGACTTCGGCCACGAGGGATACGTCAACACGCAGCAGAACCTCGCCGCCACCGGCATCCGCACCGTGGGCGCGCGGAACGAGATCTCCTGCACCCGTGTCGGGAACCTCACGGTGGCCGTGCTGGGTTTCGCCCCCTACGGCGACACCAACCGGCTCACGGATCTGCGTCACGTCCGCGAGGTGGTTCAGGCGGCAGCGTCGACGGCGGACATCGTCGTCGCGCACGCGCACATGGGCGCAGAGGGCTCGGATGCCGAGGCCGTGACGCCCGGGATGGAGACGATGTACGGCGAGAAGAGGGGCGACGTGATCGCGTTCTCGCACGCGGCGATCGATGCCGGCGCCGATCTGGTCCTCGGGCACGGGCCGCACGTGCTGCGCGGCATGGAGTTCTACCAGGACAGGCTCATCGCCTACAGTCTCGGGAACTTCGGCGGCGGCGGGGTCTTCGGCGCCGATCAGGCCACACGGTATGGGGCATACCTCGAGGTGAGTCTGGATGCCGAGGGGAGCGTGATCGATGGGCGCGTGCGCTCGGTCCGGTTCGAGCATGAGGACGGCAGACCGGTTCCCGACCCCGAGGGCCGAGCGGCGCAGCTGATGGATGAGCGCGGCCGACGCGACTTTCCCCGCACCGCGCCTCCGATCGACCCCGACGGCCGTTTCACGCCACCGGCGACGCACGATGCAGCCCATTGACGCCGCACGCCGGAGTTGGAAGTCTGACCACGGAGCCTGTAGGGGCGGGCTCGGAAGGCGGGCGACATGGCCATGTCCGAACGTGCCGTCAGGGCGAAGTCCTCCGTGGACCGCGTGACGGCCTTCTTCTCCCGGATCCAGGCGGTCGCGCAGGATCCCGATGCGATGGACTTCACGTTCGGCAACCCGCACGAGATGGCGCTGGCCGGGCTCACGGGTGCCATGGCCGCACAGCTCGCACCGCGAACGGTCGACTGGTACGCCTACAAGACGAACGAGCGGCCCGCGCAGGAGGCGGTGGCCGCGGGCCTCACTGACGAACTCGGACTGGACTTCCAGCCGGAGGACATCGCGATGACCCAGGGCGCCTTCGGCGCGATCGCACTGGCGCTCACCCTGGTCGCCGACGCCGGCACCGAAGTGGTCATCCCGGTCCCCGGGTGGTTCTGCTACGAGCCGATGCTGCACGCGGCCAACCTCGTTCCGGTCGCCGCGGCCCTCGATCCCTCCGACTTCTCCCTCGACGTCGACGCGATCGCACGGGCGATCAGTCCGCGCACGCGACTCGTGATCGTCAACTCTCCTTCGAACCCGACAGGCAGGGTCTTCCCGAGGGAGACGTGGGTCGAGCTGGCCGTCGTGCTGGAGGCGGCCTCCCGCACCCACGGGCACCGGATCTGGCTCCTCTCCGACGAGCCGTACCGGCGCATCCGCTTCGACGGGATCGGGTTCGACAGTCCCGCGGCCTCGTATCCGTGGACCATGATCGACTACAGCTACGGCAAGGTGCTCCTCGCCCCCGGGCAGCGGCTCGGCTACCTCGCGCTCTCGCCCCTTCTGCCGACCACAGAGCGGGACGAGCTCCGCGAGGCCTTCATGCCGACCCAGCTCGCCATCGGCTGGGGCTTTCCCAACGCACTCATGCAGTACAGCGTGCCCGCCCTCGAGGACGTGTCCATCGACATCCCCGAACTGACCCGCAAGCGCGACCGTCTGTACGGTGCACTCGATGAGGCGGGGTACACGCTGACCCGGCCGGAGGGCACGTTCTACCTGTGGGGCCGCGCTCCCGATGGCGACGCGCAGGCCTTCTGCGACGCACTGGCCGTCGAGGGCATCCATCTCATGCCGGGCACGATCTTCGATCGCCCCGAGCATTTCCGCGTCTCGCTGACCGCGACGATGGACACCATCGAACGCGCGCTTCCGCGGCTCGTGGCGGCCGCACCCGGGCGCTGACGTCGCGAGTCGCCCTGACGCCGCATGTCACGGCTCCCGCGTCACGTCCACCTGGATCTCGGCGGCGAGACGCTCGAGCGCGGCCTGCACCGCGTCGACATCGACGGATGCCGGGACCTCCGCGGCGATGGTCGCCTCGAACAGCCGGCCACCGGACATCGCCGCATCGCGCGTCTCGGTGGTCATCCGCTCGATGCTCAGGCCGTGCGCGCTGAGGGTGGAGGAGACCTCGCGGACGATGCCCGGGTGGTCGTTGCCGAGCACACGGAACGAGAAAGAGCGCGGAGGCGCGGCATCCTTGGTCCCCGCACCGCCCGCGTGGGTCGTCACCGTGAGAAGACCGTCGAGAGCGCCCAGTGCCGCGCGCAGCTCTTCGACGCGATCGTCGCCGACGGACACCTCGATGATGCCGGCGAAGGCACCGGACAGCTCTGCCAGCTGGCTGTTCTCCCAGTTGCCGCCGTGAGCGGTGACGACATCCGCCACGGCCGCGACGAGCCCCTGTCGATCATCTCCGACGACGGTGAGGACGAGCGTTGTCATGAGCGACAGCGTAGCGATCCGCGCCGCACCGCGGTCGGCTCGGCCCCGAACCTCGCGTGCACCCGCTCCCTCGGGTCTCAGGATCCACGCCGTACGATATGCGATGAGGCGCATGTCCGATGGTCGGGGCGCCCACTGTCTGGGGTAAGAAGCTGTGACCGATTCCACACGTAACCGCGCGCATCGCGTGTCCGCTCGCGTCCGCCGTCGTCGGCGGCTGGCGACCTTCCTGGCCGCGATCGTCCTGATCGCCGGCGTGGTGACGACCGTGTCCGTGCTGGCGCTGACACGCGGCGGCGAAGCTCCCGTCGCAGACGAATCCGAGGCTCCCGCGACGACGACACCACCTCCCGCGCCGGCGTCGGACGACCAGACCCCCGCCCGCCAGCTGCTGGCATCGACCGATGACCCGGAGGCGTGTGCCGTCAGCTTTCAGGGCGACGCGGTGGTGGACGCTCCGATGCTGCAGACGCAGGGGCAGCTCTTCTCCGGGCTGCCCGTCCCGCAACGCGACGGCTTCGTTTTCGCCGGGTGGTACGCCACGCCCGAGGACGCCGCGGCGTTCGCCATCCCCAGCCGGGTGAACGGCTCGGAACCGGTCGCATGCACGGACCAGGAGACCACGCTGTACGCGTCGTGGAAGACGCCGGAAGAGAACGCGGCGGAGAACGCCCGGATACCGATCCTGATGTACCACCAGTTCACGCCGAAACCGGAGGGCGAGGACAACTGGCTGCGCGGCAACTACGCGTACATCGGCGACTTCGACGCGCACATGAACCACATCGCCACGACCGGGTTCTACCTGCCGACGTGGGATGAGCTCAGCGCCTTCATCGACGGCCGGCTGTTCCTACCTGCCCACTCGGTGATCATCACCGACGATGACTGCGACATCACGTGGCTGGAGATGGGCATGCCAGTCGTCATCGAGGATCAGCTGCTGACGACAGCGTTCTGCATCACCGTAGACGGCACCGGCCCCTCGCCGTCGATGTACGTGCAGCAGCGTTCGCACACGCACAACATGCACAGCGCGGGAGCGAACGGGCAGGGCCGCATCGTCAACTGGACGATCCCGGAGATCGTCGCGGACATGGAGACCTCGGCGACTGTCCTCGGCGGCGTCAAGCAGGTCATGGCCTACCCCTTCGGCCACTACAACGACAACGCGAAGGAAGGGCTGCGTCAGGCGGGGTACGAGATGGCGCGGACGATCGAGCCGGGCTACGTCACGATCGGCACCGACAAGCTGGCGCTGCCCACGATCCGCATCAACTACGGCATGGGGCTGAACGCGCTCATCGGACTGATCGGCTGACGCGCTGTACTTTGTGGGGCTCCGCCCCACACCCCCGGCTCGCTGACGCCCGCCACTTCATGGGGCTCCGCCCCACACCCCCGGCTCGCTGACGCGGGGCCTACAACTCCCCGGGCGACATCGCCTGTGCATCGAGCTCGTCCACGAGCTGGCGTGCGCGGCTGGTCGCGCCCGCCTTGCGCGGTGCGTAGACCACCAGTGAGTGGAAGACGAACCGCACGATGAACGCCACGAACAGCGTGATGGCCGTGGCGATCACGGCGGAGATGTGCCCCCCGCTCACCATGAGCGCGACGATCGGGATGCGGATCAGCAGCTCGGTGTTGTTGAACGTGAAGGACTTGATGAAGCGCGACCACACACCGGACGCTTCGCCCTTCATGTCCTGGAAGACGAAGCGCTCCTGCAGCAGGAAGTTGCCGATGATCGTCAGCTCGGACGCGATGATCGCCGCGACGATGTAGTTGACGCCCAGCTGCGTGAGCGCCCAGACGATCGCGACGTTGACGAGTGCTCCGAGGCCGCCGATGACGGCGAACAGCGACATCTTGCCGAACCGCAGCGCCGTCAGCTGAGTGAGGAAGTGCATCCCCTGGCGCATCGACGCCTTGGATTCGCCCGCATGCCTCCCGGCGAAATCGAACGGAACCTCCGCGACGCGGAGATTCTTCCGGGCCAGGATCTCGAGCAGGATCTTGAATCCGCGCGGTCTGAGGGTCTCGGCATCCACCGCCCTGCGGTCGATCAGGAAGAACCCGGTCATCGGGTCGGACACTCCCCGGAGTCGGATGGGGAACATCGCGCGCGTCAAGGCGGTCGCCGCCTTGGACACCAGCACGCGCGTGCGGTCGGCAAGACCTGCGCTGGTGCCGTCGCCGGCGTAGCGGGACGCGACGACGAGATCGACGTCGCCGCGCAGGAACCTCGCGTAGATGTCGCGGATCTCCTCGGGTGGATGCTGCAGGTCGCCGTCCATGACGAGGCAGGCGTCGGCCTCGGCCGCGGCGAAGCCTTCGAGGACAGCGCCGCCCAGTCCCCCCGTCCGGTGGTCCCGGTGGATCAGCCGGATCGGCAGGGCAGCGGATGCCGCGACCTCACGAACGACGTCCGGCGTGGAATCCGTGCTGTCGTCGACGAAGATGATCTCGGCATCGATGCCGGCGGTCTCGGCGGTCACACGACGAACGAGCTCCGCCACGTTGGGAGCCTCGTTGTAGGTGGGGACGATGATCGACAGTTGCATGCGGGTTCAATCGTCCCATGTGCACGAACCCCGCGCACCCGGCAGGCGTCCAGGGTTCATACGGGAGAATGGATGCATGACTTCCCCCACCTCGACCATCACCGTGTACGGCGCCGACTGGTGCCGTGACTGCGTCCGCACGAAGACCCAGCTCGACGCGCTGGGAGTCACCTTCACGTATGTCGACCTGGTCGCCGACCCCCCGGCCGCCGACATCGCGCGGGACATCTCCGGTCGCACCAGCATCCCCGTCGTGGTCTACCCGGATGCCTCGCACCACGTCGAGCCGTCCAACGCCGCCGTCGAAGCGAAGCTGCGCGAGCTCGCGATCATCTAGCAGCGCTCCGCCGGGTGCCGCTGAGTAGGCTCGTCCTGTGAGCGAAGGCGTCGAGGGCAATACGCGCGCGATCGAAGGATCGGTCGTCACCGACTTCTCCGATCGGATGAGCTATGGCGGGTACCTCGAGCTCGACACGCTCCTGGCCGCCCAGCACCCGCTGAGCTCTCCGGAGCACCACGACGAGCTGCTGTTCATCATCCAGCACCAGACCACGGAGCTGTGGCTGAAGCTCGTGCTGCACGAACTGGCGGCCGCGTGCCGATTCCTCCGTGAGGATCAGCTCGCGCCGGCGCTGAAGTGCATCGCCCGCGTCAAGCACATTCAGCGCACGCTGACCGAGCAGTGGTCGGTTCTGGCCACGCTGACGCCCGCCGAATATGCGCAGTTCCGCGGTGTGCTCGGAAACGCGAGCGGGTTCCAGTCCGCGCAGTACCGCGCGGTCGAGTTCACACTCGGCAACAAGAACGCCGGCATGCTGCGTGTGTTCTCGGCGGATCCCGCCGCGCTCGAGCTGGTGCGCGCGACACTCGAGGCGCCCAGCCTGTATGACGAGTTCCTGCGGCGGCTCTCCCGCGCTGGGTATCCGATCCCGGCGACGATTCTGGAACGCGACGTCACGCAGGCGTGGACGTTCACCCCCGAGCTCGTGCCGATCTTCGCCTCGATCTACGCCGATCCGCAGGCTCATTGGGCGGCCTACGAGACGTGCGAGGAGCTCGTCGATCTGGAGGACAACTTCCAGCTGTGGCGCTTCCGGCACCTCAAGACCGTCGACCGGATCATCGGCTTCAAGAAGGGCACCGGCGGCTCGAGCGGGGTTCCGTTCCTGCAGAAGGCGCTCGAACTGACGTTCTTCCCCGAGCTCTTCGCCGTGCGCACCGAGATCGGCCAGTGACGGATGCCGGGCGGGCGATCGCGGGAGGGTGCCGGGCGGGCGACCAACCACGAACTGCGTGACCTCCTCGGCGACGACGTCGGACTGTGCCGTCGTGCGATCTCCGGCGACGCCGGTGTCGTCCTGCCGCCGTTCATCGACCATCACGTGCACCTGCATCTCATCGACGAGCGTCGTCTCGGCCGTTCCGGCATCGCCGGCGTGCTCGACCTCGGCGGCGACCCTGTCGAGCTCGCGCGGCGCACGCCCGACGCCATGCCTCGAGTGGCATATGCCGGTGCGTTCCTCACCGCGCCCGGCGGGTACCCGGGCGGGCGCTCGTGGGCGCCGCCGGGCACCGTCCGCGAAGTGCACGATCCCTCCGCGCACCCCGGTGTCAACGGCGGCGCGGCGACGGCGGTCGACGAGCAGGCGGAGTTCGGGGCAGCGGTGATCAAGGTCGCGCTGAACGCGGCTGCCGGACCGGTGATCGATGCCGCAACGCTGGCGACGATCATCGCGACGGCACGCACGCACGCGCTGCCGGTGGTGGCCCACGCCGAGGGCGCCGGCATGGCCCGAGTGGCGATCGACGCCGGTGTGGACGCCCTCGCCCACACCCCGTTCAGCGAACGGCTCGATCCTTCCCTCATCGCGGCAGCCGTCGCGATCGGCCAGCGGTGGATCTCGACGCTGGACATCCACCGCGCGGATGCGGCAAACCTCGACCACGCCAGAGCGAATCTCGAGCACTTCCTCGCCGCGGGCGGAAGCGTGCTGTACGGAACCGATCTGGGCAACGGCGACCTCCCGACCGGCGTCAATGCGCGTGAGCTGAGCGCGCTGCACGAGGCGGGCCTGCGCGGCCAAGCGCTGCTGGACGCCCTCACCGACCCGTGGCCGGGCAGTGAGCGGTCCCAGGCCGTCGCCACGTTCATCGCGGGGAATCCGCCCGCATCCTCGTCTGCCGTGCCCGCCTGGCTGGCCGGCGCGACCGTGGTTCCGACCGAGGAGTTGATTGCCGATGAGCACGGCTGATCGTCCCCGCGTGCCAGACTCCGGCGCTCCGGCGCCGGCCGCGCTTGCCGCCGAGGCATCCGCACTGGATGCGTCCGATCCGCTCGCGGCCCTGCGCGACGAGTTCATAGGTTCCGACACGTCGCTGGTGTATTTCGACGGCAATTCGCTCGGCCGGCCCCTGCGCCGCAGCGCGTCGCGCATGGAGAGCTTCGTGCACGAGCAGTGGGGCGGGCGCCTCATCCGCGGATGGGACGAGTCCTGGATGGCCCTGCCGTTCGAGATCGGCGACACGGTGGCACGCGCGGTCATCGGCGCGGCCGCGGGTCAGACCGTCGTCGCGGACTCGACCACGGTGCTTCTGTACAAGCTGATCCGGGCGGCGTTCGACCTGCAGCACGCCCGCGATCGGGCGCGGGTCGAGATCGTCGTGGACACCGACAACTTTCCGACCGACCGGTATCTGGTCGAGGGGATCGCCGCCGAGCGCGGTGGCCGGGTGCGGTGGATCGATGTCGATCGTTCCTCCGGGGTTTCCGCCGAAGACCTGCGCGCGGCCACCGGCCCGCAGACGGCAGTGGTGGTGCTGAGCCACGTCGCGTACCGGTCCGGGTACCTCGCCGATGCGCGCACCCTCACCCGCATCGCGCACGATGCCGGCGCGCTCATCCTCTGGGACCTCTGCCACTCCGCGGGATCGGTGCCGATCCGGGCCGACGCGTGGGAGTTCGATCTGGCCGTCGGATGCACCTACAAGTACCTGAACGGCGGACCGGGATCGCCCGCCTTCGCGTACGTCGCCGCTCGGCACCAGGCCGCGCTCGCGCAGCCGATCCAAGGCTGGATGGGCGCGGCCGACGTCTTCGCGATGGGACCCGAATACGTGCCGGCGGACGGCATGCGTCGGTTCCTCTCGGGCACGCCTCCGATCGTGAGCATGCTCGCGCTGCAGGACACCCTCGCGCTCATCGAAGACGTCGGCATCGACGCGATCCGCGACAAGTCGATCGCGCTCACCGCATTCGCGATCCGGGTCGCAGACGCGCTCCTCGGTGCGCTCGGGGTGACCGTGGCCTCGCCCCGCGAGACGGGACGGCGCGGCGGACACGTCACGCTCCAGCATCCGGCCATGCGTGCGGTCACCGCGGGGCTGTGGGAGCAGGACGTCATCCCGGACTACCGGGACCCCGGCGGACTGCGCATCGGCCTCTCGCCCCTCTCGACGAGTTTCACCGAAACGCTCCACGGCATGCTCGCCGTCCGCGACGCCGTGGAAATCGAGAGCGCCGCGCGCCGCCCCTGAGGGTCCGGCGACTCCGCGGTGCGACGCCGGACCGAGCCGCCCCGACTCATCGATCTCGTCCCTCTCGCCGGCCCGGCGACCAGACGGCCGGCCCCGCGTCGCGTCGCTCTACACTGGCGCGATGAGCCCAGACGCTCCCGACGCCCGCGCTGCCGCGTCCGCCGGCCCCGCGGAGGCCGCCGCGGACTCTCACGCGCCGCCCACGACGCTCGCGGGCAGGCTGTCCGCCGGGACCATCGCGCGCTACGCGACCGGCTCGGTGGGCACGGGCGGATTCGCCACGCTGCCCGGGTTGGTGCTGGCCTACTACCTGACGGATTCGCTCGGCGTGGCCGCACTCGCAGCGGGCGCGGTGATCACGGCGGCCAAGGTCTGGGACGTCGTCATCGACCCCGTCATCGGCGCCCTCACGGACCGCGACCTCGCCCGCCACGGCACCCGGCGGCGGCTCATGCTCGTCGGATCGTGTTCGATCGCGGTGCTGTTCGCGCTCACCTTCGCGGTTCCGCCCGCGCTCGGGCCGGTCGTCGGCGCCATCTGGGTGCTGATCGCCTTCCTGCTCACGGCGACGGCGTTCAGCCTGTTCCAGGTCCCCTACATCGCACTGCCCGCGGAGCTGACCCCCGGGTACGACGAGCGCACCCGCCTGCTCACCTGGCGCGTCGTGGTGCTGACGCTCGCGATCCTCCTGTTCGGGGCCGGCGGTCCGGCGCTGCGCGCGGCTTCGGACGATCCGACGACCGGGTATCTCATCATGGGCGGAGTGGCCGGGATCGTCATCGCCGGCGGGATGCTGGTGGCCACGACGGTCGCGCGCCGTCCCGTCTCCGCGGCCGGCGTGCCCGTGAGCACGGCCGCTCTCGCCCCGGCGGCGCGCATGCCGCTGCGCGAGCACTATGCCGACGGCATCCGTTCCCTGCGCCGCAGCGCGCCATTCCGGGCGCTGCTGTCGACCTTCGTCCTGCAGGCGCTGGCAACCGGTCTGATGCTGGCGGGCGCGCAGTACGTGGCGACATGGGTGATGCGCTCGGAGGATGCCGTCCAGCTGCTGTTCATCGCGCTCATCGCTCCTGCCCTGCTCGCCGCCCCCGGGTGGGGCGTGATCGCCCGCCGGATCGGCAAGGAGCGCACCTTCGCAATCGCGAGCGCAGTGTTCGCGGTCGCAGCGCTCACGATCGTCGCGGCCCAGTGGGCGCCGGGCGACTGGATCTATGCATCGGTCGCCGCGGCCGGGATCTCCTACGCCGGCATGCAGTCGCTGCCCATGGCCATGCTCCCCGACGTCATCTCGCACGACGAGATCGCGCATGGCCCCGGCCGGGCCGGCGCATTCAGCGGCGTCTGGACGGCCGGCGAGACCATCGGGTTCGCCCTCGGCGCGACCGCGCTCACGGTGATCCTGGCGCTCACCGGATACGTCTCGTCGACGGCCGGCCAGATGGTGACCCAGCCGGATGCCGCGACCGCCGGCATCGTGATCAGCTTCAGCATCGTGCCCGCAGCTCTCATCGGACTGAGCCTGCTCACCCTCGCGCGCTACCGGCTGCGCCGCGCGGACATCGAGTCGGCAGCGTGAGATCGAGGTTCGCCCAGGATGGGACTGCGTCCCGCGACGTAGGCTGGACATCCCGTCGAAGGAGACCGCAGTGACGCCCCCCGCGAAGTCCATCCCCCGCGTGGCCGATGCTGCGAGCACCGCGTCCTCGCCGCCCGGCGGCAGCGACACGGATGTCCCCACCGCCGAGCGCGAGAGGCTCGACGCGGCGATCGCCGATCTGCACGCCGGCGCGCGCAGCTGGTCTCATCTGACACTCGCCCAGCGCGCCCGCCTCTTCGAGCGCCTGCACGCGACCACGGCCGCCAGCGCGGAGGAATGGGCCGAGGTCGCCGCGACGTCGAAGGGGCTCGAGCCCGGGCATCCTCTGCGCGGCGAGGAGTGGCTCTCGGGGCCTTACGCGACACTGGTCGCCGTCGACGCGTATCGCGACAGCCTCCGGACACTGGCGAAGGGTGGCAGCCCGCTGGACGGCATCCGCACGGACGCCGCGCCGGGAGACCGCCTGCGCGCACACGTCTTCCCGCTGAAGACCATCGACGGACTCCTCCTGTCGGGGTTCACCGGCGAGGTCTGGTTCGAACCCGGTGTCACCGCGGCCGAGGCACGCTCCGCCGCGGGTCTCGCGCAGCTGGAGCCGACCCGCAGCGCCGGTGTCGGGCTGGTGCTGGGCGCCGGCAACGTGACCTCCATCCCCGTGCTCGATGTGCTGTACGAGCTGATCGCGCACAACCGTGTGGTCCTGCTGAAGGTGAACCCGACGCAGGATGCGATGGTCCCGGTCTACGAGCGTGCGCTCGCGCCGCTGATCGAGCCCGGATTCCTCCGGATCGTGCGCGGCGGCGGCCCCACCGGCGCCTATCTGACCGGCCACGACGGCGTCGCGCACGTGCACATCACCGGCGCCGCGCCCACCTTCGACGCGATCGTGTGGAACACCGGCGATGACGCGAAGCGACGACGGCGCGAGGGGCGTCCGCAGCTGACGAAGCCGATCACCGCCGAGCTCGGCGGCGTGTCACCGATCATCGTCGTCCCGGGAAGGTGGAGCGACGCGGACCTGCGATACCAGGCGGAGCACATCGTGACGATGCGCCTGCAGAACAGCGGCCACAACTGCATCGCCGGACAGGTCGTCCTGCTGAGCTCGGACTGGCCGCAGCGCGATGCGTTCCTGGCCGCCCTGCGGACCGCGTATGCCCAGGCGCCCGCTCGTTCGGTCTGGTACCCCCGCAGCGACGAGAGACTGGATGCCGCGGCATCCGACTACCCGCATGCGAAACGGTACGGGGACGGCACCCGCCTGCTGGTCGAGATCGCCCCCGACGAGGATGCGACCGCGCTCGAGGCGACGGAGTACTTCGCGCCGGTGCTCGGCGTGATCGCGCTCGCCGGCAACGGACAGGAGTTCCTGGACGCCGCCGTCGCCCACGCCAACGAGAAGCTGGCCGGCACGCTCGGCGCCAACGTGCTGATCGATCCGGACACGCAGGCCGCGCTGGGTGACGGATTCGAGCGCGCCGTCGCCGCCCTGCGATACGGCGCCATCTCGATCAACTCGTGGACGGCCTTCGCCTTCCTCACACCGAGCCTCACGTGGGGCGGCTATCCCGGCGGGACGCTCGAGAACGTGGTGAGCGGCATCGGGGTGGTCCACAACGCCCTTCTCCTGGCCCGGGTCGAGCGGTCGGTCACACGCGGCCCGTTCCGCCCGTTCCCGCGCTCGATCCCGCGGATCCTGAAGACGAGGAGCCTGTCGAAGGGTTCCCTCCTGCCCAAGCCGCCGTGGTTCGTCGACGCCCGTACCGGAGCGGCGGTGAGCGAGGGCTTCACGCGCTTTCGCATGGACGGCAACCTCGCGCGCCTCGTGCGGACGTTCACTCAGGCCTACCGCGCATGAGTGCGGCATCCCTCCCGGCGGCAGATGCGCTCACCGCCGACTACATCGTCGTGGGTGCCGGTTCCGCCGGCGCCGCGCTCGCGGCTCGTCTGAGCGAGGACCCCTCCGTCTCGGTGCTGCTGCTCGAGGCCGGCGGTCCGGACAAGGCGCTTGAGCTGCATGTGCCGGCCGCATTCAAGAACCTCTTCCGCGGCGCGTACGACTGGAACTACGACACCGTCCCGCAGCCGGCCCTCGAGGGCCGGACGATCTACTGGCCGCGCGGCAAGACGCTCGGCGGCTCGTCGTCGCTGAACGCGATGATGTGGATCCGCGGCTTCGCCGCAGACTACGACGACTGGGCGGACGCCGCCGGCGAGCGCTGGTCGTGGCAGTCGCTGGTGCCGTACTTCCTGCGGGTCGAGCGCACAGAGGATCTGCTTCATCCGACGCAGGGATCGGAGGGTGCGCAGCACGTCCAGCACCAGCGCGACCCCCGCCCGCAGACCGCGGCGTTCCTCGCCGCCGCGGTCGAGGCCGGGCACGCCGTCACCGCACCCAACCTGCCCGATGGCCAGGGATTCGCGCAGACGATGGTCTCGCAGCACCGCGGCGCGCGCGCCTCGACGGCGGACGCGTATCTGAGGCCCGCCAGGCGGAGGCGCAACCTGCGCGTCGTGACCGGCGCGTTCGTGCGTCGCGTCACCTTCACCCCCGGCTCCCGGACTCCGCGAGCGACGGGCGTCTACGTCGAGATCGACGGCGTGACCCGTCATGCTCTGGCACGCCGAGAGGTGATCCTCGCCGGCGGGACGATCAACACCCCCCAGCTGCTGATGCTGTCCGGGGTGGGTCCGGCCGAGCACCTCGCCGAACACGGCATCCCCCTCGTGTTCGACAGCGCCGAGGTGGGCGCGAACCTGCAGGACCACCTCGTGGCGGGACTCGCGCCGGGCGCGAAGGGCGGCACCCTCTTCGGTGCCGAGCGGGCGGGGGAGCTCGTGCGCTACCTCACCTCACGGCGGGGGATGCTGACCTCGAACGTGGCCGAGGCGTACGGCTTCGTCCGCACCGAAGTCGCCGACCGGGCCGGGATGGCCGGCGCGCTGCCCGATGTCGAGGTCATCTTCGCCGCCGCCCCGTATGTCGGCGAAGGACTGGTGCCCCTGCCCCGTGAAGGGCTGACGGTCGGAGCCATCCTGCTGCGGCCGCGCAGTCGCGGAACCATCCGGCTCACCTCCGCCGATCCGTCCGACAAGCCGGCGATCGACCCGAGGTACCTCAGCGATCCGGACGGCATCGACGAGGCGACACTGCTGGCCGGCCTGGCTCAGTGCGAACGCCTGCTCGCGACCGACGCGCTGCGCGCCGTGACGGACGGCAGCTGGGTCCAGCCCACCGGCGGGGAGGGCATGACCCCCGAGGAGCGGGCCCGGGTCTCACTGCGGCGCTACTCGCACACGCTCTACCACCCGGTCGGCACCGCGCGGATGGGGTCCGATGCGGCGTCGGTCGTCGATCCCGAGTTGCGCGTCCGCGGCGTCGAGGGATTGCGGGTGGCGGACGCGTCCATCATCCCGTCGCTGATCCGCGGTCACACGAACGCCCCGGCGATCGTGATCGGCGAGGTCGCGGCCGACCTGATCCGAGGCCGCTGAGCCCGGTCAGGACTCCGCGGACGCTCGGCGAGGAGACGAGCTCAGGATGCCGCGAACCGGTCGGTCGCGGCGACGAGCGCGGCGGCGATCCCGGGTTCGGTGGCCGAGTGACCCGCGTCATCGACCACGACCAGCTCGGCCTCGGGCCAGACTCGATGCAGGTCCCAGGCGGTCATGATCGGCGTGCAGACGTCGTAACGACCCTGCACGATGACCGACGGGATGCCGCGCAGCGAGGGCGCGTCGTCGATGAGCTGCTGCTCGCGGAACCATCCGCCATGCAGGAAGTAGTGGTTCTCGATGCGCGCGAACGCCGTCGCCGCGGCGGGCTCGGTCATCTGGGCGACCAGCTCCGGATCAGGCCGCAGCGTGAGGGTGGCCGCCTCCCAGCGGGACCAGCGGACCGCGGCGGGGACGTGCACGGCCGGGTCGGGATCGGTGAGCCGGCGGTGGTACGCCTCGATCATGCGTGAGCGCTCCAGGACGGGGATGCACTCGATGAACTCCTCCCACAGGTCCGGGAAGATCGACGACGCTCCGCCTTCGTAGAACCACTCCAGCTCGTGCCGGCGCAGTGTGAAGATGCCACGCAGCACCAGTTCGGTGACCGCTTCGGGGTGGCTCTCGGCGTAGGCGAGCGCGAGCGCGCTGCCCCACGATCCGCCGAAGACCTGCCACTGTTCGATGCCGAGATTGCGGCGCAGCAGCTCGATGTCGGCGACCAGATGCCAGGTCGTGTTGTGGCGGAGGTCCGCATCCGGCTCGCTGGAGTGCGGGGTGCTCAGACCGCAGCCGCGCTGGTCGAACAGCACGATGCGGTACTTCTCGGGGTCGAAGAAGCGTCGCTGCCAAGCCGACGTCCCGGCTCCCGGGCCGCCGTGGAGGAACACGACCGGCTTGCCCTCGGGGTTGCCGCTCTGCTCCCAGTAGACCCGGTTGCCGTCGCCGACCAGGAGCATGCCGGACTCATAGGGCTCGATCGGCGGGTAGAGGCAATCGAGGTCGTCTGCGGCGCTCATAGAGCGGATCCCGATACGGAGAACGTGTCGCACGCACCGACACCCTCTTCGAACCCGGTCGTGAACCACCGCGCACGCTGCTCGCTGGAACCGTGCGTCCAGCTTTCGGGATTGACGCCGCCGCCAGACTCCTGCTGGATGTGATCGTCGCCGACCGTCTCGGCCGCGTTGAGCGCGTCGTTGATCTGCTGGGGCGTCGGGGCTCGCAGGTACGGCACGCCGTTCTCGTCGAGCTCGTTGGAGGCGCCGGCCACCCACGCGCCCGCGAAGCAGTCGGCCTGCAGCTCGGTGCGCACGCCGTTGCTGTCCTCACCGGTCCCGTTGTCCGGGTTCTGCTGCATGATGCCGGTGATCTGCTGGATGTGGTGGCCGTACTCGTGGGCGAGCACGTAGAGCTGCGCGAGCGGACCGGCCGTCGCGTCGAACTGCTCACGCAGCAGCGCGAAGAAGGTCGGGTCGACGTAGATGGCTTCTTCGGGCGGGCAGTAGAACGGACCCGTCGCGTTCGATGCCGTTCCGCAGGCGGTCCCGGTGGACCCGTCCACGATGATCAGCTGCGGTTCGCGATACCCCTGAACGGTGTCCGCCCAGAACTGGTTGATCGAGAGCGAGGCCGCCGCGAGCCGGCAGTCGTCACGGGCGTTCGCATCGGCACCGGTCTCGCACTGCGCGATCTCGGTGCCGCTGTCGGTCCCCTGGGGCACTCCCCCGCCGCCGATCAGGCCCGAGATGTCGGTACCCGTGAACAGCTGGAAGAGCAGAACGGCGATCGCTCCGAGCCCTGCGACACCGCCACCGGCGACTGCAATGCCGGCGCCGCGACGACGGGCGGTGTTGCCGCCGACGCTCGCGTTGTCGTTGAAAGTCATGGGCCAAACTTACCGGCCGTGGTGCAGCCCGGTGAGGAGCCCCGCGGGCCGCGGCCCGTTCGTTACCCGCGGAAGCGAGGGGAATAGGCTCTGCTCATGTCTCCCGCAACGACCACCGTGACCATCACCGGCGCCGGCGGCCAGATCGGATACGCGCTCCTGTTCCGCATCGCCGCCGGTGAGATGCTCGGAGCCGACCGTCCGGTGCGGCTTCGGCTGCTGGAGATCCCGCAGGGCGTGCGCGGGGCGGAGGGTGCCGCGCTCGAGCTGCAGGACTGCGCCTTCCCGCTGCTGCGGGACGTCGAGGTGACGGACGATCCTTCCTCCGCGTTCGAAGGCTGCCAGATCGCACTGCTGGTCGGCGCCCGCCCGCGCGGGCCGGGCATGGAGCGCGGCGACCTGCTCGCCGCCAACGCGAGCATCTTCGGACCCCAGGGCGCCGCGCTCAATGCCACAGCGGCCGACGACGTGCGCGTCGTCGTGGTCGGCAACCCGGCGAACACCAACGCGCTCATCGCCGCGGCATCCGCCCCCGACATCCCGTCAGACCGCTTCACCGCCCTGACGCGACTGGACCACAACCGGGCGCTCGGGCAGCTCAGCGCAGCGCTGGAGGTGCGGCCGGACGAGATCGACCGGCTCGCGATCTGGGGCAATCACTCGGCCACGCAGTTCCCGGACGTGTCGCATGCCCTGGTGCGCAGCGAGCCCGTGGCCGACGCGCTCGCCACGCGGCTGGGCGGGCGAGCGCAGGCCGCTGCCTGGCTCGATGACGTGTTCCTTCCTCGGGTCGCGGGGCGCGGCGCGGAGATCATCGAGGTGCGCGGATCATCGTCGGTGGCATCCGCTGCGAACGCGGCGATCGAACACGTCCGCGACGAGCAGGCCGGCACATCGTGGACCTCCGCGGCGGTGGTCTCGCGCGGTGAGTACGGCGTGCCCGAGGGGCTGGTCTGTTCGTTCCCCGTCTCATCCGACGGCGGCGACTACCGGGTCATCGAGGGCCTGCCGATCGACGATCGTGCCCGCACGCGCATCGACGCCTCCGTCGCCGAACTCGTCTCCGAACGCGACGCCGTCCGGGCGCTCGGAGTCCTGTAGCCGCGATGGAGATCCTCCTCGTCGCCGTCGTCGGTGTGGTCGTGGTCGCCCTCGCGACCGCGCTGGCGCCGCGCGTGGGGATCGCCGGACCGCTCGCGCTCGTGGCCATCGGGCTCGGCGTGAGCCTGTTGCCGTTCGTCCCGCCCCAGGAGATCGACCCGGAGATCATCCTCGTCGGCGTGCTGCCGCCCCTGCTGTACTCGTCGGCGGTGTCCCTGCCGGCCATCGAGTTCCGGCGAGACTTCCGCCCGATCGCGGGCCTGTCGATCCTGCTGGTGCTGGTCAGCACGGCCGCCCTGGCGTTCTTCTTCACCCTCGTGATCCCGGGCATCGACCTGTACCTCGCCATCGCGTTCGGTGCGATCCTGAGCCCCACCGATGCGGTGGCCACCTCGATCGTGAAGCGACTGGGGATCTCGCCGCGCGTGGTGACGATGCTCGAAGGCGAGAGCCTGCTCAACGACGCGACCTCCCTGGTGCTGCTGCGCACCGCGGTGGCCGCCATCGCCATCGGCAGCATGCCGGCGGGCAGCGCACTGTGGGCGTTCGGGTGGGGCGTGTTCGTCGCCGTGATCATCGGTGCCGTGGTCGGCCTGCTCGCGCTGCGTGTGCGCACGTGGGTCGCGCATTCGGCGGCCAACACGGCGCTCAGCTTCGTCGTGCCGTTCGTGGCGTATCTGCCGACCGAGCAGCTGGGCGGGTCCGGACTGGTCGCCGCCGTCGTGGCCGGAATCGTGACCGGACAGGGCGCCGCCCGCTGGTTCACCCCCGAACAGCGCCTGTCCGACGAGTTGAACTGGCGCACCGTCGAACTCATGCTCGAGGGTGCGGTCTTCCTCGTCATGGGTCTGGAGCTCAAAGAGATCGTCGAGCAGAACTTCGCGGCCGATGAGGGCCTCGGCCATGCGGCCTGGCTCGCCGTGAGCGCCCTGGGGATCATCCTCGTCGTACGCGCCGGTTATGTCGCCGTGCTGGTGGCCACGCAGGGCCGCCGCGCCCGCCGTCTCGGCCGTGAGCAGATCGAGCGCTTCCGCACCCGCGTCGACCAGGTCACGGCGCTCGGTCCGCCCGGCCGGCGCGGGGGCGGGCGGACACCGTCCCCCGAGCGGCACGAACGGCGGCTGCGGCGCATGCGCGATCGGATCGCGCGGGTGCTGGCGGACTTCGACTACTACCAGGCGTCGCCCCTCGGATGGAAGCACGGCACCGTCATCGTCTGGGCGGGCATGCGCGGCGTCGTCACCCTCGCCGCGGCCCAGACACTGCCCCGCGATACGCCCGGTCGGGCGCTGCTGGTCTTCGTGGCGTTCCTCGTGGCCGTCGGAGGCCTGATGCTGCAGGGCTTCACGCTGCCCTGGCTGGTCCGGCTGCTGCAGCTCGAGGGGTCGGGTCGCACCGGGCCGTCGGCGGAGGAGCAGAGACGCCTCGCCGACGAGATGCGGGCGGCCGCGGCATCCAGCCTCAATGCGGGCAGGCTCGCGCGGAGGGATGGATCGGCCTTCGCCCCCGAACTGCTGCAGAGCGCCGGGTCGCGATTGACCCGGCCTCCCGACGACGACACCTCGGCACGCGCGCGCGACGTGCTCGAGCTGCGCCTCGCTCTGATCGGGACGATGCGGACGCGCCTGAACGCGCTGTCACGAGACGGGGCGTTCAGCACGGCCGCGCTGAGACACGCGCTCGCCGAGCTGGATGCCGACCAGCTGAGCCTGGAATTGCGCCTCTACGACGGTTCGTGACCGGCATCCGGTCGTCCACCGGCGGAAGGTACCCGCCGGGGCGCCTTCCGGGCGAGAATGGACACCATGAGCGAGATGACGGATGCCGCGGTGAGGCGTTCCGCGGCGCTCGCCGATGACCCGCACGGAGAGACCAGCCCGCTGCACCTGCCCCACCAGGCGGCCCAGTGCCCGAAGTGCTTCACCGAGTTGCAGCGGGACCACGACTGGTGGCTCGCGCGTCCGGCGGGCTCACGTCTGGTCGGCCTGGTGATCTCGCGCGATGACATGCCCAGCGTGGTCGAGCAGCGCGACGAGCTGACCCGCTTCGGCGTATCCATCGCCGGGTTCCGTCACCCGGCGCCCGAGACGCTGGAATCGTGGGAGGAGCGGCTCGTGCGCCTCTTCGGAACGCTGCGGACCGGCGACGTGCTCGTCGTGGCCACCGTGCACGCGCTCGGTCGCGACATCGACGAGGAGACGCGGACCGTGGCCGAGCTGCACCGCCGCGGCGTCGTTGTGAAGGTGCTCAGCCACGGCGGGCGGCACCTGTACGACGCCGGACGCTGATCCGCCTGCCGCCTGCTCAGCGGGTTCCGACGCGAGTGCTGGCGATGATGCGGCGGATGACGGGGAGCGAGGCCTCGTAGTCGGCCGTCGAGGCTGTGCCGGTCACGCGTACGACGTCGGAGACCGGGCCGGAGTCGACCACCGTGACCGCGACGACCTGCACGACCGTTCCGGCGGCCGTGCTCGCGTAGGCGAATTCCGACACCCACCAGGCGCGATCGCCGAAGTCGACGCGGGCAGCGTCGACCGGCGCCACTTCGGGCAGCCGTTCCACATACTCGGCGACGGCGGCGGCAGCCAGCTCGAGGGTGTGACCGGCCGCGTGGCGGGTCACACCCAGGACGACGTTCGGCGAGAACGCGTCAGGGCCGAGGTCGTGGATCACGGCCAGGAGCGTGCCGTCGACGGGGCGTGCGACCCACTCGGCAGGATGGTCGACCGCCACCGTGGGCAGCGCGGGGAATGCGTCGCTGGGGAAGGATGCCTGCGGCATGACTTGTCTCACTCTCTGTCGGGGAACCGTCGGGCGCCCGCCTGGAAGCTATCGCGCGAAGAAGTCCGCGATGTTGCCCGCGATCTCGCTGGGGCTGAAGCTGATGGAGGGCTTGATGGTGAAGCCGACACCCACCGCGACGCCCACCTCGAACTCGAAATCTACGCGATCCAGACCGATCTCCGCGGTCGCGCTGAGGTCGGCGCCGATGCCGGCGCGCAGGCCCGCTTCGATCTCGCCGCCCACCCCGCCGATGTCGGCCTGCACGGCGCCCTTGATCTCGGCGCCGGCGAACGCGCCGGCAGTGACACCCGCCTGAAGCCCATCCGGACCGGCGGTCAGCCCACCGCCGACCTCGGCCTGCGCTCCGGCCATGGCATCGTAGCTGGCACCGACCTCGGCGATGCCGCTGGAGTACGAGATCGAGTCCTCGGCCCACGCCCCGGCCTGGCCGCTGGCCTGGCCGCCGATGGAGAGACCGGGCTGCCCTTGGTCGATGTCGTCGCCGCGGTGCGAGGTGACATCGCGCGGGTCGACGACGTCCTCTTCGTCGCCGAACCCGAACTCCCAGCCGGCCTCACCCTTCACGCCCAGTCCGTAGTCGCCTTCGCGCGACACCGTGCCCCCCGCGGCATCCCAGTTGCCTTCGAACTGCGCGCTGAGCGCGGCGCGACCGCTCGCCTGCCCAGGGGTCACCTCACCGCTCGCGCCCAGGCCGATCTCCTCGGTGGTGCCGGGATCGCGCCCGTCGACTCCGCCGCCCTGCGCTCCGCCGGCGCTGTCGTCCCCCTGCGAGCCTGATCCATCGCCGGCGCCGGACCCGCCGCCGGTGTTCGAGCCGCCGCCCGTGTGGGACCCGCCGCCCGGGGCGGCACCGCCGAGGCTGCCGGTTCCGGACGCGCTGGTCTGCTCCTGGTCGCCGGCGTTCGAGCGCAGCGACCGCGCCGCGTCCCGCAGGCGGGTGGCGGCGTCGACGATCCGGCGTGAGTAGTCCGTGTCCCAGGACGCGCGGAAGGCGACAGCATCAGCCCCGTGCCACGGTGCACGCGTCAGTTCGCCGCCGAGCAGGGTCGAGATCGATTCGAGGGTTCCCGCGGCGCGATCGAGCTCCGTCGCGCTGCCGCGCAGCTGCGCGATGTCGGCTCCGTAGACCCCCATGGCACCCTCTTCCGCCGGCGTTGAGTGAGACCTCGCGAACGAGTGCTCGATGTTGATGGAGCGCAGAGCGGGAGCGACCCGTTCGGGTCGCTCCCGTCACCTGCGGATCAGAGCGAGGAGGACGTGCTCTCCTGGGCCGACGCGTTGGCCGAAGCCTTCTGCGCGGCTTCCTGCAGCGCCGCGATGACCTGCTTGAGCGCGGCGGTGTGCTGACCGGACCAGTCGCTGCGGAACTGCTCGGCGTCCGGACCCGTCCACTGGGTCGAGTTCAGCTGCGAAGTGAGCTGCGACAGGACCTGCTGGATGTCGCTCGCCTTCGCGTTGAGCTGCTGCGAGAGCTGACGGACCTGCTGAACATCAAGACCCCAAACGGCCATGGTGAATCTCCTTCACATCGTGTTGCTGTGTGTCCCGGACCAGCCGGGTAATTCCCCGAAGAGCCTGAGCTCTTTGTATCTCGAAGCTAACTCGACGCAGCCTGGAACGTCGATGGGGACAAATACCCACCGCCGCCCCGGATGCGTCGTCGATCTCTCACGACTGCCCCTCGGGGGTGGCCACCTGCAGCCGCGTGGCGCGGCCTTGATGGACAGTGAAACCCCGACCAGGGGGAAAATCGGACCGCTTCACGCGGCCGAGGGAGGTGCCGTACAGGGCGTCGCCCTCGATGTCTCCGGGCGCCAGGATCAGGCCACGACGAGCGGCTTTGAACGGCTGGGCCAGCATCCAGGCCTGACTCCACGTGGAGGACTCCGCTTCGCCGACGACGAACGCATCGGCCCGTGTGGCGACCCGGATGAGACGGTCCAGGGATGCCTCGGCCTCTCCTCCGGTGAACTCCGTGACCCCCTCGATGAGGATGGCGACCGAGCCGAGCTCTCCGCGCTCGATGGCATCCGCGACGGAGTCGGCCAGGACGGCGACGGCGGCCGCGTCCGCGCCCGCGTACCCCGAGGCCGAGGCGAGCGCCAGCGATGTGCGCCGGGGCGAGAGGTGCACGATGGTGCGGGCGGGATCGGCGCGCCGGAGCGCCCGGCCGATCGTGGCCAGCGCCGTGGTCCGTCCGCTTCCGGGAGGGCCGGCCAGCAGGAACGCCCCGCGCGGATCGACACCGGTGGGCGCGAGGTCCTCGTCGGCGAGCCCGAGCACCAGATCGCCGCCCGGCGTGCGAGCCGGCAGTGAGTCGATGCCGATGTGCTCGGGCAAGCGGCCGACGGGTGGGGCCGCGGTGATCCCCTGGCGGCGCATCGCATCGGCGAGGCGTTCCAGCTCGCGCGACTGCACCGCCATGTTCGCGCTGCCCCCGAGCACGGCGAACTGGATCTCCTCACCGTCGAGCATGCCCCGGCCCGGTGGGGACGCGGCATCCAGAACGTCCTTGGGAACCCCCAGCAGCAGGTAGTCCTCGTCCGTCGCCAGGCGCATCACGAAGCGCTTCTGCACGGTCGACGCGATCGAGGTCGGCAGCGAATTGGGCCGGTCTCCGGTCATGACGAAGTGCACGCCGACCTGGCGTCCGTCCACGGCGATCTGCGAGAAGAGGGTGAACCAGCCCATCGCAGCTCCGGAGAACTCGTACGTCTCGCGGAACGCGCCCATGCCGTCGATCAGCACGAGAACGCGCGCCTCATCGGGGGCGGCGGCGATGCGCCGGTACTCCGAGATGGTGCCGGCGCGGACGTCGCCGTAACGCGCGGAGCGCTCGTCGACGAGATCGCGCAGCATTCGCAGCAGGCGCGTGACCCGCTCGTCGTCGTCGCCGGAGATGATGGCGCCGACGTGCGGCAGGCCTTCGAGCATGCGCAGGCCGCTGGCGCCGAAGTCGAGACCGTACACGTGCACCGGACCGCCGCGCGGGGTGATGGCCGCCGAGACCGCGATCGTGCGCAGCGCGGTGCTCTTGCCCGAGCCGCCGGTGCCGAAGATCGCCACGTTGCCGTCGCGGTCGGGCTCGTAGAAGGCGGTCGGCTGCGCCTGCGAGCGCGGATCATCGAGCACGCCCAGCAGCAGCTGCTCGTCCGTGCGGGGGCTCGGCAGACGCGCCAGGTCGTAGGCGGCGGCCAGCTCGTCGAGCCAGGGTCGCCGCGGCGCGGGGATGGACAGATCGGATGCCGCGGCGCGCACCGACCGGACGATGCGGGCGATGTCGGTCGGACCGGGGTCCTCGGGAGCGGCGGCCTCGGGCTCGGGGAGATCCCATGACGCGCCGGCACCGAAGTCGAGTTCGCGGATGTCGATCTGCGGTCGCGGCTTCTCGCCCGTGGTCCAGCCTCCGACGTACCCGGCCTGGAACGGCACGATCCGCCCGGGTCCGGTCTTGGCGGCGCCACGGCCGGGGATCGACGGGTCGAAGTGCGCGGCCATGGGGATGCCGAGGATGTCGCTGGAGTCTTCGGCGTCGGCCATGCGCAGGGCCACGCGGAGGTTCGTGTTCGCGCGGAGGTTGTCCTTGATCACGCCGGCCGGTCGCTGGGTCGCAAGGATCAGGTGCAGCCCGAGCGATCGCCCGCGCTGGGCGACATCGACGACTCCGTCGACGAACTCCGGAACCTCGTTGACGAGCGCGGCGAACTCGTCGACCACGATGATCAGGCTCGGCGGCGCCTCGGGGTCCCCGGTGCGCTCGAGCGAGATGAGGTCCTTCGCCTTCTTGCGATTGAGCAGATGCTCCCGGTACCGCAGCTCGGCGCGCAGCGACGTGAGTGCGCGGCGTACGAGGTGCGGCGACAGGTCGGTGACCAGTCCGACGGTGTGCGGCAGATCGACGCAGTCCGCGAACGCCGAGCCGCCCTTGTAGTCGACGTACAGGAAGGTCACGCGATCGGGGCTGTGCGCCGCGGCCATGCCCAGCACCCACGACTGGAGGAACTCCGACTTGCCGGCGCCGGTGGTGCCGCCGACCAGCGCGTGCGGTCCTTGCGTGCGCAGGTCCAGGTGCAGGGCGCCGGCACCGGCGTAGCCGACCAGGGCGCGCAGGTTGGCCTCCTTGGCCCGTCGCTGGGGTGCGCGGCCGTCGCGCGGGGTGATCGAGTCGTTCTCCCGCCACCGGTCCACGATCGCGGCGGGATCCCCGCCGATGTCGCTGCCGGCCAGGTCGATGTATGAGACCGATCGCGGCAGGTCGGACTCGTCGTCGATCGGGGTGCCGGCATCCACCGTCGGAGCCAGCACGCGAGCCCACGCGACGGCGGAGCCTTCATCCAGCAGTTCCACCCGTACCGGGGTGGACGACAGGCCGCGGCGGACCAGGCCGGCCGCGGTGTCGTCGGCGACCGAATCCACCGACAGGAACGTGCGGCAGGCCGCGGGGATCGCGCCCGCCTTCGGCGCCACCCAGACGAGGTGGATGCCGGCGTCGGGGCCGCGCTCGGCCAGCCGTGTGAGCCGGGCACGATCCACCGAGGCGTCGTCCTCGACGACCACGACCACGGCCGGGATGCGCGGCGCGGTGATCTGCTGCTTGTCCCCGCTCTCGATCGGGCCACGCGCGGATGCCGCGCCCTCACCGGCACGATCCTCGACGAGCCCCTCGAGCCGGGACAGCAGCGCGGCGCCCGTGCCGGGATTCGCCGCGAGATGAGCGCCGTCGAGGGGGCTGTGCACGGAACCGGTGTGGGGGAGCCATTCGAGCCAGGACCACGCGGCGCGCGTGCTCGGCGAGGTGAAGGCGGCCACGACGAGTTCGGCCGGCGAATGTGTCGCGACCAGCTGCATCACGAACGCGCGGGCCGCGGCATCCGCCTGCCCGCGCTCGCCCGCGATCCCGACGTTGCCGGACTCGCGCAGGTGCGCGACCACCGGGACGTCGTCGATGACGGCGAAGCGGTCCCGCAGCTCGAACAGCCGCTCCGTGAACACCGGAAGCGTGTCGTCGGTGCCGCTGAGCTCGATCGTGGCGCGCGACGGGAGCGTTCCGGTGCCCAGCCGTGCGCTCAGGAAGCCGGGGTGCTCCGGTCGGTGCGTCCAGGTGAGATCCCCCCACGACGACAGTGACGAGAGCGCCTCGGCGAGCGCCGGGATCTCGGCATCGCGAACCGCACGCTCCTTGATCTGCTCGGCGAGCATGACGCCGTCGAAGTGCTCCATTCCAGCGTCGAACTGCTGCACCGCGCGTTTGTGCTCCTTGCGCGCGCCCACCCGATTGTCGATGTAGGCGGCGATCATGATCAACGGGCTCAGCGCGATGAAGATGACGGCGAGGATCGACTGGGTGAACGCCCACAGCACCGCGCCCATGATGAGCGGCGCGATCAGAGCGATGACCGGCAGCCGCGACTGGGCCGGGGGACGAGGCGCCTTGGGCGCCGTGAACTCGGCGTCCTCGTAGCGGGGCACCACACGAGGCGAGCGGACGATCTCGACCACGGGACTGGCTGCGTGCGTCGCACCGGGCCGGTTGAGCGGAATGATCGACACTTCGGTCGAGCCCAGCACCAGGACATCGGCCGGTCCGAGGCTGGTCCGCGCGACCTGCTCGCCGCCCATGAGCAGGCCGTTGGCCGAGTTGAGGTCGATGATCTCGATGACCGCGTCGACGTTGATGCGCGCGTGTCGCTTGGACACGAGCGGGTCATCGATCACGATGTCGGCGCCGGGGTCGCGCCCCACGATGTTCGACCCCGAACGCAGCGGGCGCTCGGTGCCCGCGTGCGCCCCGCTGAGAATGCGCAGCACCGCGGCGGGCGCGTCGTCGCCGGTGTAATCCGGCGCCGGGGTGACCTGCAGGGTCGTGCCGGATCGGATCCCGGACTCGCCCACCGCGCGATCGGGTGCCACCACACGCGGACCGCCGGCCTCGAACGCGGCCAGCGTGACCAGTCCGGGATCGATCCCCTCCGCGGTCGGATCCGCGAGCACGAGCGTGCGAGCGAGGTCCCCGACGGTGGAGGTGCCGTCTGCGGTGACCTCCAGGTCGGTCGGTCCGCCCGCTCGCTGGAGCGTGAACTTGAGCTTCACGAGTCGTCCTCTCCGGCCGAAGGCCGCGGTGCATCCAGCAGCGGAAGATCTTCGCGCGTGACCAGCCGCGTCGAGATCGCGTGCTCGACGAGGCGGGCGCGACGGTTCGTGGCGAAGGAGCGCACCCCGCCGCGCATGCCGGGAACGCCGCTGCGGTCGAGCTTGTCGCAGACGTTGTCGAGTTTGCGGTTGAACCTCGTCAGGGTCCATCCCAGCCGTTCAGCGGCCTGCGCCGACGTGGGAAGCTCGCTCATGCCGGTGCCGTCGCGGCGCAGCATGGGCTCGGCCAGCGCCAGGATCATCTGCCGTTGCGCGGGAGTGAGCGGGACGTCGCCGATCGTGCTCAGGCCACCGTCCTCGTCGCGCGGCTGCATCTCACGGAAGGCCGGGGCATCGAGGTGCAGGACCAGGTCGTAGGTGGTCGGGCCGGCGCTGAAGACGACCGAGGTCGCAGCGAACACCAGCGGCAGGCGCGCGCCGGGAGCGAGCCACGCCTGCACGCGGCCGCCGGAGTCGGTGACGGTCGCCGCCAGTCGGCTGCCGACGTTGGAGAGCAGCCAGAGCCTCTCGACGTACTCGATCGTGAGGAAGTGGCGGTGCAGGAAGAGGTTGTCGTCGATGGCGAGATCGCCCTCGCGTCCCACCGTGAAGACGTCTCCCGGGACGACCGTGAACTCCTCGCCGGCGAACTCGACGATGAGCGCATCACTGCTCGCGGCCTTCGTGGCGCCCTTCCCGGCGGCGGTCACGGCGCACACTCGCGAATCGCGTCCGAATACTGCCCTGTCGAGCGCACCACGATGACCTCGATGCAGGTCTGGCCCGAGGGGTCGGCCGGCACCGTGACGGTCGGCTCGTCGATCGTCGCGAAGCTCGGCTCCTCATCGGCCCGGGTCACCAGGCCCCACGCGTAGCGGTCGCCTTCCTCGGGCTTCGGGTTGGTCCACGTGAACACGACGCCGTCCGGGACGGCCGCGCCGGCCAGGTCCGTCGGCGCGGCGATCCCTCCCGCCACGGGGTTCATCGGCTCCGACGTCTCTGCCGCCGTCTGCTGCGGCGACGCCGTCCCCCCGTTGAGGATGCCGGGCAGCGAGACGCCGATCACCACGGCCAGCAGTGCTGCGCCGGCGAGGCCCAGGCTCACCCAGAGCGCCTTCCGTGACCGCCCGGTCGCGGAGGGCGCGGCGGGCTCGGACGGTTCCGGCTCGAGCGCGACCGGGTCACGCCGAAGGGTCTCGCCGAGCTCCGGAGCGGACGCGGCCGCCGCTGCGGGTCGGACCGTCTCGTCGACGGGAGCACGGCGGACCGTTTCGGACACGACCGGATCTGCCCACGCGGCCACGGGATCGGACCGGGGCGGAACGGCGGCGGTGGTCGCGGACGGCCGCGTGTAGCCGGCGGCCGGAGTGGTCTCGGGATTGATGCTGACGACGCCTCGGACACGGGTGAGCCCGTCGTCCTCCTCCGCGACCGCGTCATCCGGAACGTGGTCGTCGAGGATGTCGATCGGGGTGACCGAGTGCGACAGTTCGATCTGCACCTTCTGCAGCGCCCGCCCGAATGCGAGGGCGCTGTCGTACCGGTCGACGGAGGCCTTCGACATCGCGCGCTCGAGCGCGTGCTGCAGTGATGCGGGCGCATCGGCGCGTCCCAGCGAGGCGAGCGGCATGGTCTCGATGCGCTGGATGAGATCGACGCCGTTGTTGCGCTGCCCCTGCAGCTCGAACGGGGATCGGCCCGCCAGCAGCGAGTAGACCGTCGCGCCGAGGGCGTAGACGTCCGAGCGCTGGTCGCTGCGCGGAACGTCGGCGAAGGACTCCGGCGGCGACCAGGGAATCGACAGTCCCGCCGATTCGGCGGCCGCGCTCGTCGTGGACGCGATACCGAAGTCGGTGAGCGCGGGACGGTTGTATTCCGTGACAAGAATGTTCGCGGGCTTGATGTCGCGGTGCAGGACGCCGGCGCGATGCGCGGTCTCCACCGCGGCGGCGACCTGGATGCCGACGCGCAGGGATTCCGCGACGGAGAACGGCTCGCGTCGGTAGCGGACCTGGAGATTCGGCTTGGGGCAGTACTCCATCACGAGGTAGGGGCGACCGTCGCCGGCGACCCCGGCCTGGTAGATCGTCACGATCGCCGGATGCGTCGAGAGCATCGCCATGACGTTCGCCTCGGCGGTGAACTCCGCGACCGACGTCGTCGAGATCCGGTCCATCAGCAGGACCTTGACCGCCACGCGGCGGCGGGGCAGGTGCTGCTCGTAGAGGTACACGTCGGCGAAGCCGCCCGAGCCCAGGATGTCGACGTAGGTGAACCCGGGCAGGTCGGGCGGCGTCATCGGGGTCCGCTTGGCGTTCACCCGATCTCCTCGGTCGCGAGGGACTCGATGACGACGGTGATGTCATCACCCAGGTCGATGACGTCCCCGGGCACGACGACGGTCGGCTCCCCGGGTGCAGTCTCATCGGGTCGACCCCGGAGCGACGCAGAGTGGTGCCGTTCGTCGTATGCAGGTCGATGGCCACGATGCTGTCGCCCTCGGCGCGCAGCTCGACGTGACTGCGCGAGATGTCCTGCTGCGGGCTGTCGACGGCGACGAGGTGGGGCAGGTCGGTGCCGGTCACGCGGGTGGAGCGGGGGCGGCGCCCGATCACGACGGTGCGGTCGAGCGTGAGCACCTGGCCGGTGGACACGCGCACGCGCCCGGGGGCCGGCGGCCGCGGCGGTGCCAGCGGTGGCGGGGCGGGCTGGTCGGTGCGCTCGACACTCGGACGACTGTCACGAAGCGCCCGCGCCTGTGCGACGGTGACCGTCGCGCCGTCGTGGTCGCCGGCGGCGGCAGCGTCATCGTCGTGTTCCTCGGCCTCTTTCCCCTCTTCGCCCTCTTCGTTCCGCACTGCGGCGTCCTCGACGACCCGCGCCACGGTGGCCCCCCAGAGGTGGTCGTACCCGCCCGTCGCGGACTCGTCCGCGGGCGGCGTGCCCGCATCGTTCTCGCCGACGCCGCGTGTGGAGTCGGGCGGCAGGAGCGTGTCGGCGTCGGTGAGCGAGGACACTGCGGCGGAATCGATGAGTGCGGCGGCGTCGGGCCGTGGCGTCGGCGACTCGGCGTCGAACGCGGACCACGGTCCGCGTGGAGCAGGCGGCGACGCGGGCGGTACGACGGGCGCCATGGCGGGGCGGTCCGGCTCCGGTTCGCGCGGCGCGACCGGCTCAGGGTCGGGCGCTGCGGCCGGGACCGGCAGCCATTCCACGGCCGAGGCCAGCACGACGCCGTCGCCGACCGGAAGAGTCGGGGATGCGGCATCCGCACGCACGTCGATCTCCACCCGTGTGACGGCCGCGATCACGCGCTCGGACCAGGTCGTCACCCCCGCACCCGAGATCACCTCGGTACCGGCGCCGCCCACGACGCGCACGCTCAGCGATCCGCGGACGGCGAGCCGCACGGCGGATTGTTCGGAGAGCGCGACCACGAAAGGAGGGATCGCGGACAGGGAGGTGCCGAATGCTCCGGTGAGCGCCTCCAGCACGGCGGCCAGTCCCCCGCCCGCGGAGACCTCTTCCCACAGCCGGGCGACAAGTGCGGAGGAGACTTCGCCCCCCACGACGACCAGACCGTGAGGCGTGACCACGACATGGGCCCGCCCCGGGGCGTAGCGAACGATTCCGCTCATCGACTGCCACCTCTCGCATCCACGCGGGGCCGCGTGTCCGTATCCACGTCCTCGACGGCCGCGCCCACCGGCAGAGTGTCCCGATCACGGCAACCGTGCTCGCGGCTGAGCACCTCGATGGCGTCCACGACGATCGCCGTGATGTTGTCCCGACCGCCGCGCAGCATCGCCTCGTGCACCAGCCGGGTCGCCGCCGCCTGAGGGTGCGCCTCGGCGCCCAGGATCGCTTCGATCGCGGCGCGGTCGAGCTCGCCCGACAGGCCGTCCGAGCACACCAGCAGACGGTCTCCCTCGTCCGCGGGGATCAGCCAGTAGTCGGGCTCGGCGTCGCTGCCGCCGCCGATCGCCCGGGTGATGACGTTGCGGCGCGAGTCCGTCGTGGCCGACAGCTCGTCCAGCTCGCCGCTGTCGATCAGCTCCTGCACGACCGAGTGGTCCACGCTGATCTGCTCGAGCACTCCGCCGCTGAGCCGATAGGTGCGGGAGTCGCCCAGGTTGATCGCCAGCCAGTAGCCCTCGCCGTCGACGCTCGCGATCACCACGCCCGACAGCGTCGTGCCCGCGCCGGCGCCGGGAGGCAGCGGCACTTCGGCCACGCGACGGCGGGCGTGAGCCAGCGCGAGCTGCACCTGTTCGATGGTCACGCTGGGCAGCCCCGCCAGCCGCGCGAACTCTTCGATGACGAGCATGCTCGCCACTTCACCGGCCTGGTGGCCGCCCATGCCGTCGGCGACGAGGAACAGCGGCGGGGCGGCGAGGAACGAGTCCTCGTTGATCCGGCGTCGCAGACCGGTGTCGGTGGCCGACCCGTGCGCGACGGTGATGGGTGCGGCGTTCACGAGGTTCCCACTTCCAGGCTGCGGTCGCCGAATTCGAGTCGGTCGCCCGGGCGGAGGCTGGTCTGGGCTCCGGCGATCAGTCGCTGCGGCGAGCCGTTGCGCACGAGCGCGCTGCCATTGGTGGAGTGCCGGTCGATGATCCACGGCCCCGCCGCGTCGCCGCCGATCTCGAAGTGCGTCTTCGACAGTGACAGCGTCTCGTCCCGCATCGCGACACGGGCGGCGCCCTCTTCGGTCGCCGGGTTGCGCCCGAACAGCGTGCGCCCGTACACGGCGATGCGGGTGCCGTCGTCCCACGTCAGGACCGTGACCGCCGCCGCCTCGTCCGCGCGATGCGCGGGAGCGGATGCCGCCGCCCGCGTCTCGTCGACGTTCTCGCCCGTGGTCGGGGGAGCCGGTGCGGCGACCGCGGTTCCGGAGGGGGGCGGAACGGGCACCGGCGCGGCCGGCGCCGCCGGGACAGCAAACCCGGAGGCAGCCGCGGAAGTCGCCGCAGCGGCAGGAGCCGATCCGGCGACGCCGGGCACATGCGAGATGAGACCGGTCGAGGGGATCGGGGCCGCGGGCACGACAACCCGCGCCGCCGGAGTGAGCGATGGGGCCGCCGGGGCGGGGCCGAGCCCCGTCACGGAAGGCACCACGGGCGCGTCACCAGCGGCCGGCGCACCGGCGGGGGGCGGCAGGTAGGGGTTCGCGACGGGTGCGGGCGGCACCGGCGGGGGGACGGAGGCCGCGGCGTCCATCGCCTTGCGGTCCACGACGACGCTCCGGGACGCCATGTCGTGCCAGCCCTGCCGGCGACCGCTCGAATCGAACAGGGGCGAGAAATAGCCGACGACGATCGACCCGGCCAGCGCCCAGACCAGGTTGCGCAGCAGCGCACGCCAGAACCCGATCGGCGCGTCGGACGCGGCATCCCGAATCTGTATTCCGCGCGCCCGCTGCCCGAGCGACCCGCGGCCGCCCTGCATCGCCGTGTAGACCACCAGCCAGATCAGCGAGACGACGGCGACGATCGCCCAGAGCAGCAGCACCATCGCGGCGAGCGCCTCGCGCTTCCAGGTGGGACCGAGCGCGAACAGGATCGCGACGGAGATCCCGCCGAGGACACCGCCGATCGCGTACTGGATCGCGAGGTCGATCGCGTAGGCGCCGACGCGGCGGCCGATCGGCGCGGCGACGGTGGGGGCGACGGTGCGTCCGGTCATCGGGTCTCCTTCGGGTTCTGAGTCGGCTGAGGTGTCCATCGCAGGCGCGCGCCCGCCAGCAGAGAGCGCACGCTGAAACGCGCCCGCAGGCGCTGCCACCGTGTACGGTCGGCGCCCATTCCGCCGACGATCTCGTCGACCTGTCGCCAGAATTCGTCGACGTCGGCGGCGGTCGGCTCGCTCGGGCCGAAGATCTCGGCGTCGGCGCGGCGGGCCAGCGTATCGACGCCGGGCTGGGTGAAGGCCGCGCCGAGCACGCCGGCCTCTTCCGTGCGCGTGCCCCCGGGTCGCACCGGGGTGCCGAAATCCGTCGCCCTATCGACGAGCTCCTCCCACCCTCCGGTGATCCGGTCCCAGGCGCGTTCGGCCTCGCGCCTGCGGCGACGGCGGACCGTCTTCAGCGCGGCTATCAGGATGAAGGGCGCGGCCAGCAGCGCGAGGATGCCGAGCGTGATGAGGCCGATCACGACGTACGGACCCCACGGCCACGCAGAGGCATCGTCCTCATCTTCGGACTCGCGATCGTCGGGCACCATCGGCGGCAGGTCCACCGGATCCTGCTCGGGGGGCGGGGGCTGCAGCACCTGCGGCTTCGGATCCGCGCGCGGTTTGGTGGTCTGCTCGTTGGGCAGCTGGTCCTCCGGGGGCGTGGGATCGAACGGCACCCAGCCGACCTTGTCGAAGGCGACCTCGACCCATGCGTGCAGCGAGTCGCCGGTGGCGGTGAAGACGCCGTCGGCGGCCTCTCCCTGGTCGGGGTAGAAGCCCATCACGACCCGGGCGGGGATGCCCAGCTCGCCGGCCAGGAGCGCCATCGAGCTGGCGTACTGCTCGTCGTCGCCGACCATCTGGTCGGCGCCGAGCAGGGACGCGATGCGCTGCGCGCCGTGTCCGGCGCGCGAGAGCGCCTCGCCCTCGAGACCGTGGCTGAAGAACCCGTCACGAGAGAGCATCGTCTGCAGCGCACGCACCTGCTCGATCGGCGTGGTGGCCTCGGTGACGGCCTTCGAGGCGATGTCCGCCAGCCCCTCGGGCACTCCCTCCGACGTGGGCATCTTGAGCGGCGCGAAGGGCACGTCGGCCAGCGTGCCGTCATCCGGGACCGAGGCGATCACCGTGTTCAGCGTGTACGCGTCGCCGGATCGAAGCTTCGAGGTGACCACCGCGGTGCCGGTGGATTCGTTGTAGTGCGACGCGCGACGGAGGTCATCGGCGCGGTCTCCGTCGAAGGCGATGCTCGTGACCGCACCGGCATCCGGCAGCCACACCCCGTCGTACTCGTCGATCTCGACGCGCAGAGTGACCGGCGTGCCCTCGGCGTCCGCCGACATGTTGCTGCGCACGGGGGTGAACGCGCTCGACGAGCCGGCACCCTCGTCCGACACGTTGTAGACCATGCCGTTGTAGGCATCCATTGTCGCCACGCGCACGCGGGCGTCCTTCGGAAGCCCGGAGACCGTGAACAGCGGCTCCTCCGCGGCATCTCGGACATACCCTCGGAACGCCTGCAAGGGGCTGGGGTATTCGCGGATGTCGAACGGCGGGATGACGATGTCTCGCAGCACATAGCGCGGCGAGGCCGGCGCGGTGACGGCGCTGGTCATGATGCCGGCCGTGACCGCGACCGCGACGATCAGTCCGGCCGCGAGCACACGACGGGTCGTGGCCCCGGATGAGGCCGACCCTTCCTCGCCGAGGGCGACGACGGCTCCGGAGGGCGCCCAGGCCTGGCGGACGGCGAGCCAGGCGATCGCCACGACGGCGAAGACGATGCCCTGCACCACCGGAGCCGCCGGCTGCGACGTGCCGATGGCGATCTGAACCGCCAGGAAGGCGGCGGCGGGAACCAGGGCCCACGCTGCGGAGCGGGCCCGCAGCGCCAGGCTCGCCGTCAGCACTGCCGCGATGAGTGAGAGGAGGAAGGGGACCAGGAGGTGACCATCGGATGCCGAGACCGGCGCGACGGTGGTCAGCAGCTGCTTCCACGAGGTGACCGTGCCGACGGCCAGCTGCCGCAGCGTCTCCAACGTCGGGATAACGCCGGCGAACGCCGTGTGGGGCAGGGCGAGAGCGGCGCCGAAGACGAAGTAGGCGAGCACCGTGGTTCCTGCGAGCAGGAGCAGTCCCCAGCGCAGACGGGTGCCGAGCGCGGCGAGCAGCAGGCCCAGCGCCGTGCCGCCGACAGCCGCGATGAGGTAGCCGGCATTCTCGAACGTCGGCCAGAAGCCGATGATCGGAACGGCGAGAAGCAACGCGACCGCGGCGAGGTCCAGGCCCCACCGTCGACCGGGGAGGACCCTGCGCGCGTCGGCTGCCGCCGCGCGGGTGCGTGCCCGGAGTCCGGAAGGTTCGTTCATGCGAGCACCTTCACGAGGGCTCGCGACAGCTGATCCAGCGCGCCGACGGTCACGACGTCGGCTTCGCCGATGCGCCGCAGCGACGGCGTCGCACCGTCGTCCGCCACGATGGCGAGCACCCGCGCGCCGAACGGCAGACGCGAACACGCCAAGCGCACGTGCTCGGCGGAGGTCTTGCTGCCGCACACCAGCACGACCACGCTGGCGCTTGCGAGTGTGGCGCCGACCGAACCGGCCAGATCCACGAGCGTGCCCTCCCGGGCGGCAGAATGTTCGAGCCCGGCCAGCGAGTCGAGGAACTGCTTGCCCGTCGCGGCCGGCAGCGCCCGGCCCTGCACCCGCACCTGAACACGCTGCGAGTCGCGCAGCGCACGCAGACCGAGTGATCCCGCGGCGGAGATGGCCAATTCGAACTCTTCGGCGGTGCGATAGTCGGAGGGATGCCGCGACAGCGCGATCACGAAGTGCGAACGCCGCGTCTCCTCGTACTGCCGCACCATGACGGTTCCGGTGCGGGCGGTGGACTTCCAGTGCACGTGGCGCAGGTCATCGCCGGGGTGGTACTCCCGCAGCGCGTGGAATGAGACATCGTCCGGCGACAGATCGGTCGCCGGGAGGCCTTCGAGGTCGCGCAGGAAGCCGAGGGACTGCCCTTCGAAGAGCACGGTCCGCGGGTGCACGTACAGGTCGACGGGAGAGTCGCGCCGATGGATGCGCTCGAACAGGCCCAGCGGGTCGCCGCGCAGCACCGCGACGGGTCCGACCTGCAGGATGCCGCGCTTCTGGGTCGGGATCGCGAAGAGCTCCTCCACCGAGTCACCCGCCGCCAGCCGACGCACGTCGAAGACGCCGCGGCCGCTGCCCACGGGCAGAACGACACGGGACGCCAGGATGGCGCGGCTGCCCGCGTTCGAGAGCGTGAGCGCTCCCACCGCCCGCTCGCCGACGATGACGCGCGTGCGATTGAGGTCCAGTGTCACCTCGTACGCCGTGCGACCGAACAGGAACAGTGCGCACAGCGCCAGCACGACGGTGACGATGACGGCCGCCACGGTCAGCTCCTGCCACCCGAGCCGCTGTCCTGCGGTCCACAGCGCGATCGCCGAGAGGATCAGGATCCACGCCGCCGGTCGCGCCACGGAGGCGATCGCGCCCGCGCGCCGGGCCAGCCGGGATGCCAGGGCTCCCACCTGTTCCGTCGTCGTCGCTTTCGCGCCCCGTGTATGGACGGTCATCAGGCCGCGGACCTCGCCTGGGGTGCTGCCACGCTTTCGAGGACGCGCGCGATGACCGCCTGCGCCGTCGTGCCGGCGAACTCCGCCTCGGGATCCAGCACCAGCCGGTGCGTCCACACCGCCGGTGCGAGGGTCTTGATGTCGTCGGGCAGGACGAAGTGGCGGCCATGGACGGCGGCCCACACCTTCGCCAGACGGATGATCGCGAGCGATCCGCGCACTGAGACACCGACCTGCGCGGCGTCGTCCGCACGGGTCGCCTCGGCCAGCTGCGCGGTATAGCGCAGGACCGCGGGCTCGACGAAGACGGTCGAGGCGAGATCTGCCATGTCGGCCACGGCCGCCGTGGTGATGATCGCGGCGAGGTGTGCCGACGGGTTGCGATCGGATGCTCCGGCCAGGATCCGTTCGGCGACGGCAAGGTCGGGGTACCCGATCGAGGTCTTGATCAGGAAGCGGTCCAGCTGCGCCTCGGGCAGCTTGTAGGTTCCGGCCTGCTCGATGGGGTTCTGCGTCGCGATGACGAGGAAGGGGCGCCCCACCTCGTGCGTCACGCCGTCCACGGTGACCCGCGACTCCTCCATGACCTCCAACAGCGAGGACTGGGTCTTGGGGGACGCGCGGTTGATCTCATCCGCCAGAACGATCGACGCGAAGACCGGGCCGCGGTGGAACTCGAACCGGTGGCTGGTCTGGTCGTAGATGGTCACCCCGGTCACATCCGACGGGAGCAGGTCGGGCGTGAACTGGATGCGGTTGCTGGTGCCCTGCACGGTCGCGGCGAGAGCCTTCGCGAGGCTCGTCTTGCCCGTGCCCGGCGCGTCCTCGAGCAGCACGTGTCCTTCGGCGAGCATGGCCGCCAGCACCAGGCTGACCACGTGCGGCTTGCCCATGAGCGCCTGGTCGACGTTGTCGACGAGGCGCGCGAAAGTGCCCTGGAACCAAGCAGCCTGTTCGGGGGTCATCGTCATTCGGGGGGTGTCCTTCGTTCGGGGGGAAAGTGGTTTCAATACCAGGTCAAGTGCTGAGAATCGCCCCAGCCGTCGATCTCGAGCCAGGCGTCGTACCCGGGGTAACCCATGTAGCACGTCATCTGGACTTCGCCGTTGGCCGGGATGCTGTAGGACTTGACGCCGAACCGCTTGGCTCCCTGGTGCGAGCACGCGACGGTGTACGTGCCCGCCGGGAAGTTCTCGACCTGGAGCTTCAGGTACGCGCAGGACGAATGGTCGCACTCGGCGAAGCTGCCGCCGGAGCCCTTCACGAGCCGCGCGACCGGCACCGGCGGATCGTTGGTCCGCGCGGACGCCGACGCGACGGCCGACACCTGGTTCTCGCTGTCGATGGCCCGGACCTGGATCGAGTGGGTCTGGCTGTAGCCGTCGCCGACGGCACGCGAGCCGCCCTGCGCTCCGACGTTCTCCCAGCCGCCGCCGTCGACCGCGATCTCGAGCCGCGAGATCGGGCGCCCGTTCGGCGAGGGCACGGACCACGACACGGTGACGCTGGTGCCGTTGTTGCCGGCTACGGCCCCCGGCGTGTTCACCGCGCCGAAGGGTGCGACCGCGTTGGACCCCGGCGACGAGGGTCCGTCGTAACGGACGCCGTCCAGGGAGGTGTACGCGCGAACGGCGATCGTGTAGGTGCCGTTGTTGCCCACCTGCCCGTTGCCGATGGTGCCGGACCCGCCCGTCCCGCCACTGATCCAGTCGCCACGCCACCCGCCTGAGCCCACCTGGTACTCGTAACGCAGCTCCCCAGCGGTCGCGCCGTTGCCGGCGGCCTCGGAGAACGTGACCGACACGGTGTTGTCGCCGGGCGTCGCCGCCACGCTGGCCGGAGCGCCCGGGGCGACGAATGCGCGGCGGGGGGCGGAGGGGGCACTCGGGTCACCCCAGCCGGCCTTGTTCTGCGCCCGGACAGTGAAGGTGTAGTCCGACGTCGATGCGTCGACGGCCAGTGCCTGTGAGGTCTGGCCCGCCGCGACCGGGATGGTGCGCTGGAGCGCTCCGCCGCGCAGGACGTTGAGCTCGTAGCCGGCGATCGGATCGCCGTTGGTCGCCGGCGGCTGCCAGGAGACGGACATCTGCGCCTGCGATCCCACCGGGTCCAGGCGGGCTGTGGCCGGTGCACCGGGCGCGGCGGGCGGGCCGGCGGGTACCGCGTTGGCTGACCAGACGCTCCAGCTCGATGGCTCGGGGGCGCGGTTGTGGGCGCGGACGCGCACCTGGTACGAGGCGCCGTTCTCCAGCCCCTCCCAGACGAGCGAGGTGCCGGTGACGCCGGTCTTCTGGGCGACGCCGGAGGGTGGCGCGGGTGAGATCTCCAGCGTGAAGGACTCCACCGGCGAGCCGGGAGTGGTCGGGGTGACCCACGCGACCCGGAGGCTGCGGTCGCCGAAGACGAGCGTCGGAGGCTGCGGCGTGTCCGGGCGCGCGTCCGGACGCGCGGTCTGCGAGGGCGCGGACGGGTCGGATTCGGCGACGCGGTTGGTCGCCGTCACCGAGAAGTTGTATTCGACGTTGTTGGTCAAACCGTCGAGCGTGCAGGTCGTCGACGCGCAGCTCTTCGTGTAACCGCCGGCGAGGGATCGCACGGTGTACTTCTCGATCGACGCGCCGTTGTCCGCCGGCGGGGTCCAGGACAGCACCACGGTGCGGTCCTGGACGCTAGAGACGGTCGGCGTGCCGGGTGCGTCGGGCCGCCCCTGCACCGTCAGACGGATGCGTCCCTCGACCTCGCGCTCGGCATCCCCCGTCGCATCCTGCACGCGGTAGCGCACGACCATCGTTCCGAAGAACGTCTTGTCGGGCGTGACACGCACCGCGTCGCCGGCGACCTCGACGGCCCCCTGGCCGGTCTCGATGATGGCCGTGGTGATCTTCAGCGGCGTCTCGGGGAACGGGTTGAAGTCGTTGGCGAGCACCGGGACGCTGACCGTCTTGCCCTGGTCCGCCTCGGCGATGGTGTCGTCGTTCGCGGTCGCGAGCGATCGTGTCGAGGCCGTCACGCGCACCGTGACGGATCCCTCGACGGGTTCGGTCTGTCCGTCGTCGACCCGCACTCGCAGGGTCGCTGTGGTGCCCTTGGGCGTGCTGGCGGCCGCGCTCACCTTGAGGCGCTGGCCGTCGATGTCCGCGGAGAGTCCGGCCGGCGCGCCGCCGATGAGGCTGTAGCGCACCCCCGGCAGGTCCTCCCGGTCGGGGTCGGTGGTCAGGGCGAGCAGGTCCAGGGATGCGGCATCCTCACCGGGTGCGACATCGACCTGTCCGGTGGTGAAGCTCGGCTGCTGGTTCGACGGGGGAAGGACGGTGACGGGCAGCGTGAGAACGGCCTTGCGCCCGTCGGGGTCATCGGGACCGGTGCCGTCGGTCACCTCGAACGTCAGCGCGTCCTGGCCGAAGTAGCCGGCGGCGGAGGTGTAGACGAGGGTCTTCTGGTCCTTCACGAGCGACGCGCCGCTGGAGTGCACCGCGGCGACCGTGGCGGCTTCGGTGAGGACGACCTGCTTGCCGCCGGCCGCCTGGACGTACTCACTCAGGGGAATATCGATCGTCTCTCCGCTGGCGACCTCGATCGGCTTGACCGACGTGATCAGGGTCGGCGGAAGCGCACCGAGCGCGGGCACATGCACGAAGGCGGAGGCGGTGAGAGAGTCACGGTCGGTGACGCTGTACGTGATCAGCTGCGGTACGTCGCCGAGCTGGATGCGGAGCTTGCCGTCAGCCAGGACGCGGGCGACGCCGCCGGTGACGCGCACCTGCAGCGCGGCAGCCGTCCCGTCGGGGTCCTCGTCGTTGCCGAGCACCTCGACGTCCACGGTGTCGTCGTCCTTGACGTCCTCCGCGCGCACCCGGTCATCGCGTGCGATCGGCCGCAGAAGCGGGACGTCCTCGTCGACGGTGATCTGCAGCACGGCGGTCGCCTCGGCACCCCGCGCATCGACGATCGTGTACTGCACCGACGTCTCCATCGGCTTCGTCGGCGAGGTCACCACGACGCGACCGCTCTGCACTTTGGCCTCGAGCCCGGCGACATCGGGGATCACGAGGCCGTCGGTGACCAGCGAGATCCGGTCCCCGTCGGGGTCGGAGTCGTTCAGCAGGACCGGAACGGCGACGGTGCGGCCGGGACGCATGATGACGGAGTCCTTGACCGCGTACGGGGCCTGGTTCGTCGCTTCGGGCGGCGCGATGCCGACCCGGATGGGAGCGGTGGCCTCCTTGCCGAGGCGGTCACGGACGCGGTAGGTGAAGGAGTCCACGCCGTGGGAGTCGTCGAACGCCTCGTAGACGAGGAAGTTGGACCCGGTTTCGACGATGCGGCCCTTCGTCGGCGCCGATGCGATGCCGACGAGCTCGACCGAGTCGCCGTCCTGGTCGATCCCGTCGAGCGGGATCGCGATCTGCACCCGCTGTCCGCTGAGCACGCGGGCGGTGAGGTCGCGGGGGCGCGGCGCGGAGTTCGTCTCGTCGTTGACCGGAAGCACCTGGATGGTGACGTAGCCGGCGTCACGCTGTCCTGTGCTGTCGATGACCTCGTAGGTCGCGTAGACGGTGCCCGGCTCGGCGCTGGCGTGGAAGCGCAGCGTGTCCTGCGAGATGAACAGCTCACCGTCCTCGGGAGAGACGAGGGGCGGGATCAGCTCCGGTGCGACGTGGATCGTGTCGCCGTTCGGGTGATAGTCGTTCTCGAGCACCGGGATCGTGACGATGTCGCCGGCGCGCACGACGGCCTGATCGTCGTTGGCGACCGGCGGGCGCAGCTGCGCGGGCGCCGGAACCGGGATCACGATGACCTCGCCTTCTGCCGTCTGGGACCCGTTGGAGATCCGGTATCCGATTCGCACCTGCTCGCCGAGGGCGGACTGGTCGCTGATCCGCAGCGTCTCGTGATTGAGAACCGCCACGGCGATGCCGGAGTTCGGTGGCAGCGTGACCGATTGGACGACCAGGATGCCGCCCGCGGGGTCGCTGTCGTTGGTGAGGACGTTCACCAGCACCTCTCCGCCGCTGGGCAGGAGCGCGACGTCCCGGACGGCGACCGGCGGAAGCGCCGATTCCGATTCGGGGTAGACGTCGACGCGCACCAGGCCGGGGACGGCATTGGCGCCCGCCGAGACGAGGTACTGCACGTAGTAGACGGCGGGGACGTCGGAGCGGAACGAGAACGTCTTGTTCGCGAAGTCCGGCACGATGGTGGCGCCGTCGATCTCGTCGACGCGCGTGAGCCGCAGCGGCTCGCTGCTGGAGCTGGTGTCATTCGCCAGCGGCGCGACCGTGACCGTCTGTCCGACGCGCACGACGACGTGGTCGGCGTTGGTGACCGGCACCGTGGAGCCGACCGGGCGCACGTCGAACCGCACGGTGCCCTCGGTCACCTTCTCGCCGTCCGAGACGAGAATGGTGACGTCCTTCTTGCCCTGCGTCGCGCCGATGGCGCGGTAGGTGATGCGCCCGTCCGAGGTGAAGTCGGCCTCGTCGCCTTCCGCCGGGGTGACCCCGGCGAGGAAGACGTCATCGCCGTCCGGGTCGATCCAGTCGGGCAGCACGTTGTACGACACCGTGCCGCCGGCCTCCACCGCGACCGTGGTGATCCGCTTCTGCGTCGGCCCGGCGTTCGTGCTCCAGTCGTGCACGGACAGACGCACCGTCGCGGTGTCGGTGCCTCCGCGCCCGTCATCGATCTCGTAGACGAAGGAATCGCTGCCGGACCCGTCGTCGGCGACGGCGATCTGCAGGGCTGCGCCGTTGTTGATCGGCTGGATCGCACCCAGGCCGGGGTCCCCGTCGGGGACGGATGCCGTCAGGACGTCGCCGTCCGCGTCGGTGTCGTTGTCGAGCACCGGCAGGACGGTCGTGCGCCCGGGGCGGACGCCGAACTCGTCGTCGGTCGCGATGGGCGCGGTGTTGACGTCGGTGCGCTCGGGCAGCGTCGTCTCGACCGTCTCCTCGGTGGTCTGCTCGTCCTCTTCCGCGTCGCCTTCGGGCGGGGTGATCTCGTTCCAGTTGTCCACCCGCTGCAGACTGTCGCTGGCCATCCACGTGGCACCGCCGACGATGTCGTTCAGGACGATCACGTCGCGGTTGACCCGGAAGCGAAGCACCGACGTCTCGTCGGCGCCGTCGATGTCGCTCTTGAGGTCGTCGTCCTTGCCGACGCAGTCGCGAACGAAGGTCGACGATCCCGACCACGCCCCGTACGCGCAGCCCTTCAGCCAGACCGGTGCAGCCGGCGTGCCGACGCCTCCCGAACCGATCTCGGAGAGCTCCGAACCATCCAACGGCACGCGGACGAGAGCACTCGTGGTCGACAGACTCACCGCATCGGATGCCTCCGAAGGCTGCTGCAGCACGGCCGCTTCGCCGCCGGGCACCAGCAGGGTGGTGCCGTCGGAGGTGAAGATCCGGCCCGCCGCCGCGTCGAGTACCACGGCGGTCGAACCGACGGCGGTGATGCTCACCGGGCCGTCGGCCTGCAGCTCGTCGATCGCGCGCACCTGCGGATCGGTCGTCTCGCCGTTGGCGTCGATTCGGATCGTGTAGAGCTCTGCGGATTCCGCCGAGACCGCGTAGACGGTGCCGTCGACGCCCACCGTGACGGCGGCACCCTTGCCGAGCGACGCAAGCGGGTCCGTGCCCTGCACCTCGAACGCGCCGACGCCGTCGGCGGGAAGCGCCCACAGGTCGCCCGAGGCGGGGTCGAGGATCGCGACGGTCGAGCCGCCGAGCACGACAGCGGCACCGGCCGGAACGTCGGTCGAGTCGGTCAGTGCGACCATCGCGGTGTCGACGCTTGTGACCGTTCCGTCGCTGTCGTTCACGACGAAGACGGTGGTCCCGGACTGAAGGATGTCGAACTGATCACCGGTGGTGCGCAGCGCGCCGTCCAGCACCTGCGATTCGTGGTTGAAGTGTCCCACCAGCAGGCTGGACTGCTTCGTCACCCACACCCCGCCGTCGTGCAGGTCGACCTCGGTGGTCGGGAACCCCTGGTACACGAATGCCATCGTGGTGAGGGTCACCGCTGCCGCCGTGACGGCGCTGGTCGATGCGACCGCGCGCGGATGCGCACGAAGCCACGCGAACGACTTCATTGAATTCCTCGGTCCCGGCCTGTTTGACGGTGGCGTGGCGTCGGGTCCCGAGTCGCAAAACGACGCGGGCACTCACTGGGGCAGCGGCGTATTCAGCCTACCTGCAGAAAAAACCCCCCCTCGCACCCCCCAGTGCGGGGAGGGGAGCGCAGCCGATGAAGGCTGGCTGAATCGACACTACGGAACCGGTCACGGGGCCGCGATGGGGCGAACTACCCATTGCGCTCTGCGGATTTCTCAGGCTCCGACGTACTGCTTGAGGTGATGCGCGGTGAGCGTGTCGGCGTTCGCGACGAGCTCGGCCGGCGTCCCTTCGAAGACGATCGCACCGCCATCGTGGCCTGCGCCCGGTCCGAGATCGATGATCCAGTCGGCGTGGGCCATCACTGCCTGGTGATGCTCGATCACGATGATGCTGTTGCCGGCCTCGACCAGGCGGTCGAGCATGGCGAGCATGTTGTCGACGTCGGCGAGATGCAGACCGGTCGTGGGCTCGTCGAGGACGTAGATCGCCCCCTTCTTGGCCATGCTGATCGCGAGCTTGAGCCGCTGCCGTTCGCCACCGGAAAGCGTATTGAGGGCTTGCCCGAGGGTGATGTAGCCGAGCCCGACATCGATCAGCCGGGCCAGCGTCGTCTGTGCCGGCCCCTTCGTCAGAAAGTCGGCCGCTTCGGCCGCCGACATCGCGAGCACCTCCGCGATGTTCTTGCCGTCGAGCCGGTACTCGAGCACCTCGTCGCTGAAGCCGGAGCCCTCGCACAGCTCGCACAGGGTTTCGACCGTCTGGGTGAAGCCCAGCGTCGTGATGATCACGCCGAGCCCGCGGCATGCGGGGCACGCGCCCTCGGAGTTGGCGCTGAAGAGGGCGGGCTTCACGCCGTTCGCCTTCGCGAATGCCGTTCGGACGGTGTCGAGGATGCCCGTGTACGTCGCCGGACTGCTGCGGCGGTTGCCCTTGATGGGCGCCTGATCGAGGACGATGACGTCGTCGAACGACGGGACGTTGCCGTGGATGAGCGAGGACTTGCCCGAGCCCGCGACTCCCGTCACGACAGTGAGGACACCGAGCGGGATGTCCACGTCCACGCGCTTGAGGTTGTGCTGCGTCGCGCCCCGGATCTCCAGGACGCCCTTGGGCGTGCGCGTGGACTCCTTGAGCCTCGCGCGGTCGTCGAGGTGGCGCCCGGTGATGGTGCCCGACGCACGCAGGCCCGCGACATCCCCCGTGTACTGGACCTCGCCGCCCGCTCGACCTGCTCCCGGGCCCAGGTCGACGACATAATCGGCGATCTCGATGACCTCGGGCTTGTGCTCGACGACCAGGACGGTGTTGCCCTTGTCGCGCAGCAGCTTCAGCAGGGCGTTCATCCGCTGGATGTCGTGCGGATGCAGACCCGCCGTCGGCTCGTCGAAGACGTAGCTCATGTCGGTCAGCGCCGAACCCAGGTGCCGGATCATCTTGGTGCGCTGCGCTTCGCCGCCCGACAGCGTCCCGGACGCCCGATCCAGCGACAGGTACCCCAGGCCGATGTCGACGAACGAGTCGATCGTGCCGCGGAGACTCACCATCAGCGGCGCGACCTCGGGGTCGTCGATCGTGGCGAGCCAGTCGGCGAGGTCCGTGATCTGCATCGCCGCAGCATCCGCGATGTTCACACCTCGGATCTTCGACGAGCGCGCGCCCTCGTTCAGACGCGAGCCGCCGCAGTCCGGGCAGGCGGTGAACTTGACGGCCCGGTCGACGAAGGCGCGGATGTGCGGCTGAAGCGAGTCCCGATCCTTCTGCAGCATCGACTTGGTGATCTTGGGGATCAGGCCCTCGTAGGTCATGTTGATGTTCTGGATCTTGACCTTCGTGGGTTCTTTGTAGAGGAAGTCCTGACGCTCCTGCTCCGTGTAGTCCTTGATCGGCTTGTCGGGATCGAAGAACCCGGACTCGGTGAACCCGCGCACCATCCAGCCGTCGACGTTGTATCCAGGGACGTTGATCGCGCCGCCGGCCAGCGATTTCGAGCCGTCGAACAGTTCGTCCAGGTCGATGTCGCTCGCCTCGCCGAGCCCCTCGCACCGCGGGCACATGCCGCCGGTGATCTCGAACGACCGGCGCTCCTTGACCGTCTTGCCCCCCTTCTCGAAGGTGACGGCGCCCGCACCGGAGACCGACGGGATGTTGAACGAGAAGGCCTGCGGCGATCCGACGTGGGGCTGGCCGAGGCGGCTGAACAGGATGCGGAGCATCGCGTGCGCATCGGTCGCGGTTCCGACCGTCGAGCGGGAGTTGGACCCCATCCGCTCCTGATCGACGATGATCGCAGGGCTGACGTTCTCGAGGGCGTCGACGTCGGGACGATTGAGCTGCCCCATGAACTGCTGGACGAACGTGGGGTAGGTCTCGTTGATGAGCCGCTGCGACTCGTTCGCGATCGTGGCGAACACGAGCGAGGACTTGCCGGACCCGCTCACCCCGGTGAAGACGGTCAGGCGTCGCTTCGGGATCTCGACATCCACATTCTTGAGGTTGTTCTCCCGGGCCCCCACGACGCGGATCACCTCGTGGGAATCGGCGATATGGGGCGTGGATGCCGGAGTCATGAGAATCCTCTCGATCGGGGCACGCTTCATTCTGCCCGTCGTCGAGGACAGCCCGCTTCCTCGATCCTGCTCGGATGGCACACCGGACTCGGGCCGGCGTCAGCGCGCGTTGCCGGCGAGGATGATCCACCACGCCGGGAAGGCGACCATCGCGAGCGCGACCGGAATCCCGCCGGCGACGAAGAGCACCATCCGCGCGGCGGAGTCCGCCTGGACGAGGAAGCCTGCGCCGATCAGTGCGCCCCCGCCCACGAACGCGATGAGCAGGGCGATGCTCAGCGGCAGGACCCAGGACGGCAGGGCGGCCGCCCCGACCGCGGCGGCGGCGGCCGGCCACAGCCAGACGAACCCGACGAGGATCATCGGCGTCGCCACCAGGAACTGCATGTTCAGGCCCACCCTGCCGGCCAGCATGAGCACGGTGACGACCGCATTCGCGGCGATCAACGCGCTCAGGACCCCGGTGAGAATCCACAGCGGCGTTCCGCCGCGGACGCGCACGACGAGCAGCACCGACGCCACGATCCAGGGGACCGCGCCCAGCACGTAGAGCCAGTCGTTCACCGGGCCCAGCCATGCCCATCGGCGCTGTTCGGCGCCGAAGGGCGTCGCGAGCGCGAAGAACAGCACCAGCGCCAGCAGTCCGGCGGCGCTCACGAAGCCCTGCAGGCCGGCGAAGATCCTCAGCTGGTCGGTCACATCTCTCCCCCGTTCGCCGTTGGTCGCTGCGCGTCAATGTGCCAGCGGACACCCCGCGCCGCAAGATCACCCATCCGCTCTCGTTTTCGCGGCCCCGGCGAGCCCGCCGCTCGCCGGGGTTCCGCTGTCACGACACGCCGGCGAGGCCCGCACCTTGCGACAGCGGAACAGGAGAGTGTGGGCGACCGAGCCCGAGGGTCGCCGGGGGTTCGGCTGTCACAACACGCCGGCGAGGCCCGCACCTTGCGACAGCGGAACAGGGCAGCGTGGCGACCGAGCCCGAGGGTCGCAGAAGTTCCGCTGTCACGACACGCCGGCGAGGCCCGCACCTTGCGACAGGGGAACAGGGGAGTGTGGCGACCCAGCCGGAGGCTCGCCGGGGCTCCGCTGTCACAACACGCCGACCGCGCCCACACCTTGCGACAGGGGAGCACATGGGGCCGGCGGAACGAAGGCCGCGGCGAAGGGGGACGCGTCAGCCGGTGACGGCGGACTCCGGGGTCACCGAGAAGTTGTCGGCGAAGACGGAGTCCGGATCCACCTCGGCCTTGATCGCACGCAGCCGGGCGAGGGTGGCGGGCGGGAACGCCTCCTCGATCCGCTCGGGCCGCAGCGAGCTCTCGAAGCTCAGGTACAGGCCGCGTGAGTGCTCGGCAAGAGCCGCCCACGCCGCCGCGAAGCGTTCGGGATCCGCCCCGAACGCGACGATCGAGAAGTTCGCGGCGCGGTGCGCATACGCGGTGGCGTCCTCGGGCACGTCGGCGACCGCGCCGCCGACGGAGCGGATCTGGAAGAAATAGGAGTCCCCGGCCTCCAGCATCCGGTCGGCCGCCTCCGCGATCGCGGGCGTGATGTGGTCGACGAGGCCGGAGCGCGCGAGCGGCTCACCCGCCCCATGCTGCGGGCCGAGGTCGGCGTTGGCCATCACCTGCGCGTACGTGGTCAGCTGGACGGACTGCTGCACGAGAGGAGCGAGATCGGCGAAGGGCTGCAGACGGGCGATGATCCGGTCCGGGTCGGCGGAGTCGACCATGGCGAGCATCTGCGCGATGCGCGGCTGACCGGGGCGCCGCCCGCCCAGGATGAGGAACGCCGTCAGGTCACGCGGGGCCGCCTCCATCGCGGCACCCCAGCCTCGGAGGAACTCCGCGGTTTCGGAGGCATCGAACGCGAGCTGGGCCCAGCCGACCTCGCCGACCTCGTCCACCTCGAAGTCGAAGCTCGTCACCACGCCGACATTCGCGCCCGCGCCGCGCAGGGCCCAGAACAGCTCCGGGCGCGTCTCGGCGTCGGTGCGCACGATCGATCCGTCGGCCAGCACAATCTGGGCACCGCGCACGTGATCGATGGTGAGGCCGTGCTCGCGCGCGAGCCATCCGATGCCGCCCGCGGTGGCGAGGCCGCCCACGCCCACGCCGCCGTAGTCGCCGGAGCTGAGCGCCCAGCCGTGCTCGCCCAGAACGGCGGCCACTTCCATCCAGCGCGCGCCGGGGCCGATCCGCACCAGGCGCCGCTCGTGGTCGAGCACCTCGATCGAGTTCAGTCGACGCAGGTCGATCACGATGCCGCCGTCGTTCGTGCTGCGACCGCTGATTCCGTGACCACCGCTGCGGATCGAGAGGGGTGCGACGGGATGCCGCCGGGCGAAAGCGATCGCCGCGGCAACCTGCTCGGGCGAATCCGGCTGCACCACGATCGCAGGCGATCCGCCGCGCAGATACGTGGAGCTCACGTCGGGATAGTCGAAGTCACCGGGTTCGACGACCCGCAACCCGGCGGGCACGTCGTCGTAGGCGATGCCCGGGCGGCGTCGCGCGAGCGAAGCCGCGCTGCGCAGGGGAGCCTCGCTGATCCCGCGGGCGCCGCGTTCGCGCGCCACGAGTTCGCGGACCAGGGGCGCGACCTCCTCGCCGAAGGTCTGGAGGACGCGCGGGTCGTCTCCGGTCGCGATGAACGTGCCGATCCCGTCCTCGAGGGCGAGGGTCGCGAGCTGGTCCGCCCAGGCGCGCGGTTCGGGGGTTCCGCCGCCGACGTTGAGGAGCCGGCGGATCTCACGCGGGTCGCGGCCGACCGAGTCCGCCGCCTCATCGATCGCGGCGTTGCCGCGGGCGAGGTCGCCCGGCTTCATGTACCCGAGTGACGGGAGCCACCCGTCGCCCTTCCGGCCGGTCAGCGCGAGCATGCGCGGCTTGTAGGCGCCGATCCAGATGGGGATGTCGTGGGTCGCGCGCGGCCCGCGCTTGGCGCCGGTCACCCGGTGATACCGACCGTCGGAGAAGGCGCCGCGCTTCTGGCTGGTGTCCCAGAGCAACCTGATGACGTCGATGGCCTCTTCGAGCGCGGTCACCGCCTGTCCGGGGGTCAGGCGAGTGCCCCCCATCGCGACGATGGCATCCCAGAAGCCGCCTGCGCCGAGCGCAAGATCGAAACGGCCCTCCGAAAGCAGGTCGAGGCTCGCGGCGGAGCGTGCGATGACGGCCGGCGGGCGCAGCGGGACGTTCAGGACGTTGGGCGCGATCCGGATGCGCTCGGTCCGGGCCGCGACGAAGGTCATCAGCGTCCAGGTGTCCAGGAACGCCGGCTGGTACGGGTGATCCTGGAACGTCACCAGGTCCAGTCCCGCGGCCTCGGCGAGCCGGGCGAGCGCCACGGGAACGTCGGGCTTTGCCGCCGATGGGGTGATGAATGCTCCGAATTCGAGCGCGTGCGCGTAGTCCACGTCAGCCTCCGACGGGAGCAACCGGCATCCGTCGTTGCGTATTCCAGCGCATGGACCGCGCGCCGGTATGGCGCATCAGGCCGCGCGCCAGCATCCCTCGACGTGGTCATCGACCATGCCGGCCGACTGCATCAGCGCGTACATCGTCGTGGGGCCCACGAAGCGGAACCCGCGCCCGCGCAGGGACTTGCTCATCGCCGTGGACTCCGGTGTCACAGCCGGCACCTCGGCGAACGACCGCGGCCGGGCGCGCCCCGACGCGGGCGCGAACGACCACAGGAGGCCATCGAGCTCGCCGCCCGGCATCTCGACGAGAAGGCGGGCATTGGAGATCGTCGCCTCGATCTTGGAACGATTGCGGATGATGCCCGCGTCCCCCATCAGCCGCTCGATGTCGTCGGCGCCGAATGCCGCGACCGACGCCGGGTCGAACCCGGCGAACACCTCGCGGAATCGGGGTCGTTTGCGCAGGATCGTGATCCACGAAAGCCCCGCCTGAAAGCCCTCGAGGCTCATCTTCTCGAAGAGCGGCCGGTCGCCGTGCAGGGGCACGCCCCACTCCTCGTCGTGGTACCGGCGGTATTCTCCGTCGTCACCGGTCCACGCGCAGCGCGGGATTCCGTCGTCGCCGATTCGGATGTCAGGGGTGGGGATGCCGGGGCTCACCTCGTCAGGATAGGGCGACGTGACGACGCGACGGGGATCATGGCGTCAGGATCACGTGCCCCGCCTTGCCGCGCGCCACGTGCTCGTGAGCCGCGCGACCGTTCGCGTACGGGTAGATCCCGTCGACCACGGCACGGATCCGCCCCGCCGACACCAGGGCGCTCGTGGCCTCGAGGTCTGCCCGGACCACCGCGGGTCTGCGCAATCCGGTGAACGCGATCCGCGAGCGCCGTCCGCGCGAGCCGAGCGTGAGCGCGTGGAATGCGAGGGCGCCGATCGTCGGCACCGTGATCAGGTACCGGCCGGTCGGGGTGAGGATGCCGCGGGCTCGGCGGTAGCCCACCGTGCCTACGACGTCGAAGACGACGTCGTAGCGTTCGGGCAGTGTCGTGACGTCGACGGCGCGGTAGTCGTAGGCGTGCACCGCTCCGAGCTCGCGGACGAGCGCGATCCGCGGCCCGCTGCACACCGCCGTGACCTCGGCACCCATCTCGACGGCGAGTTGCACGGCGGCCGTGCCGACAGCACCGGAGGCGCCGTGGATGAGAATCCGCTCGCCGGCGCGCAGCCGCGCGGTGTCGCGCAGGAAGGACATCGCCGTCGCGTCGACGAGGGACGCGGCATCCGTGGCCGTCAACGTCGGCGGACGCAGCGCGACCGCACCTTCCTCGTGGATCCGCACCAGCTCGGCGTGCGCACCCATCGCCGCCCCGGTCGCCCCCCACACCGCGTCGCCGACCGCGAAGCGCGTCACCGCGTCACCGACCGAGACCACGGTGCCCGCGAAGTCCGCACCCAGGATCGCCATGCGGGGCCGGCGCAGGCCCGCGAACAGACGTGCCGCGAACGGCGTACCCGCCCGGAATGCCGCGTCGGCGGTCGAGAGATCGGCCGCTTCGACCCGGATGAGCAGCTCGCGGGACCTCGGTGCGGGGTCGGGCGCATCCGCGTACTCGACCACTTCTGGGCCGCCGTATCGGCGGGTGACGACAGCGCGCATGATGTCTCCTTGGCGTAAGGGATCCGTCATGTAAAGAATCCTTGACACCAAGTTACGCTCCGCCCTCGGCCGGTGTCAAGTATTCTTGACACCCTGTCACTCCCCACCGGCCGCGAGACCGGATAGACGCCACGAGACGGGGTCGAACGGACTCCGTCTCGTGGCGTCTATCCAGTCTCGCGGGAAGGGAAGAGGGCGCGCGGCTACTTCTTGTTCGCGGCCTTCTCCGAGATCGGGGCCTCGCCGGATGCGGCCAGCTCCCGGTAGTACGCGCGCGCCTCGTCCTGACGGGCCTGCTCCGCGCCCGATGCGATCGGGGCCCGCAGGTGCTCGGGCTCGTAGCCGAACGCGTCGACGAGGTCCTGCGCGTGCGGGCGCAGCCGCAGGCACAGGCGGTCGATGTAGGCCGACACGGCGCCGGCCCGCTGTGAGGAGAGGCGCCCGTGGATCAGATACCACGCCAGGTGCTTCTCGATCAGGCCGAGACCGAACAGGTCGCGCAGCCAGACCAGGACCTGCTTGGTGCCCTCGTCGTCGACGGCGGTGACAGCATCCGTGAACGCCTCCCACTGCAGCAGCTCGGCGTGCGCACGCGCGGCCTCGATCAGCTCGGACTGGTTCGCGTTGAACAGCGCGGCCGCGGCGGCAGGGGACAGGGCGGATGCCGGACGCAGGCGTGTCGCGACATCGGTGACCATCTGGTGCACACGGTCCGCGAGCAGCTCGTGCTGCTGCTCGGCGCGCAATCCCCGCTCGATCGCGCGCGCGGTCGAACCGAAGTCGCTCACCGCCTGGCCGAGCTGGCGCATTCCGGCACCGTGGAAGAGCTTGCCCGCGGTCTGTCCCACGGCGTAAGCGGCGAGCGCCTTGGCGTCCTTGTCCTTGAACTGCTTGCCGAAGTCGCTGAGCAGCCGCTTGCCGACGAGCTGCAGCAGCACATTGTTGTCGCCCTCGAACGTCGCGTAGACGTCGAGGTCCGCGCGCAGTCCCACCAGACGGTTCTCGGAGAGGTATCCGGCGCCGCCGCAGGCCTCACGGGCCTCCTGCAGGGTGTCCAGCGCATGCCAGGTCGACAGCGGCTTGAGCGCCGCCGCCAGGGTCTCGAGGTCCTGGCGATCGGCATCCGTGTCGGTGGCCCCGCTCATGACCGAATCGAACTTCTGCAGGAACTCGTCGTGCACGAAGATCGACGCGTAGGTGGTCGCCAGCCGTGGCAGCAGGCGACGCTGGTGCTTGCCGTAGTCCAGCAGCACGACCTCGTCGGTACCGATTCCGGAGTCGAACTGACGCCGCTGGTTCGCATAGGTGATCGCGATGTCCATGGCGATCGCCGACGCCCACGCCGCCGACCCGTCCAGCGACACGCGCCCCTGCACGAGGGTGCCGAGCATCGTGAAGAACCGGCGGCCGGAGCTGGAGATGTGGCTCGTGTACGTGCCGTCCACCGCCACATCGCCGTACTTGTTCAGGAGATTGGTGCGGGGCACGCGAACCTGGTCGAAGTGCAGGCGGCCGTTGTCGATCCCGTTCAGACCGCCCTTCAGCCCGTCGTCCTCGCCGCCGATCCCCGGCAGGAAGTCGCCGTTCTCGTCGCGGAGCGGCACGTAGAAGCAGTGCACCCCGTGATTGACGCCGGCGGTGATCAGCTGCGCGAAGACGGTGGCCGCCACGCCGTGCAGCGCCCCGTTGCCGAGGTAGTCCTTCCAGGCGCCCCGGAACGGGGTGTGGATCACGAACTCCTCGGCCGCGGGGTCATAGGTGGCCGTGGTGCCGATGGACGCGACATCCGATCCGTGGCCGGTCTCGGTCATCGCGAACGCACCGGGGATCTCCAGGCTCATGATGCCCGGCAGCCATTTGTCGTGATGCTCCTTCGTGCCCAGCTGGAGCACGGCCGAGCCGAACAGCCCCCACTGCACACCCGACTTGATCTGCAGGCTGGGGTCGGCGGCGACCAGTTCGGCGAAGCCGGCGATGTTCGCGCCGTTGTTCTCGGCGCCGCCGTACTCCTTCGGGAACGCGCGGTGCACGGCCTTGCTCTCGACGAGCAGGTGCATCTGGCTCAGGACCCGCTCGCGGTGCTCGGCCATGCTGAGTCCGTCCACACGCCAGAACGCGGGGTCCTTGATCATCCGGCGCGCCTCGCGCCGGGTGTCGGCCCACGTGCCCAGGAGCATGTCGGTCACCTGCGCGACATCGATGCGGGATTCGGATGCTTCGGCCGCAGTGTGCGGGCCGGTGGGGGCCCCGCCTGCGGGGGTGCGCTTGTTCGTGGCGGGCTTTTTGGAACGGACGGCGGCGTCGGCCATTGCGTCACCTTTCGGTGGGATGAGGAGTCTCATCGACGGTAGAACTCCTCCAAGTCCAGGCAAACTCCATTGGACGATGTCGACAACGGGCGGACGCGCAGCGGGCCGGAGCGCTTGTGCGCTCCCGACAGCGAACGGCGTGCCCACGATAGAGCGGCGCGAGAACAGGAGATATCGCGGAGTCAGGACGATTCTGGCCGAAGTCTCCTGAGACGGCCGTATCTCCTGAGCCCGTGTCACCGGCATCCGCCCTCCCGGCACCGGCATCCGCCCTCCCGGCACCGGCATCCGCCCTCCCGGCACCGGCATCCACCTGCCAGCACCGGCGCGCACCCCTGCCGACCCCGGCGCGCACCCTTGCCGACCGCCGCCGCCGCACCGAGAATGGCTCGGGACGGAGGGACGGGATGCGATGCGCGTGACGCTTCACCCATGGAGTCCCGGCGACCTGCCGATCCTCGAGCGCAGCAACACCCCCGAGATGACGGCGTATCTGAACGGACCCGAATCGGGCGAGGAGGTGCGAGAGCGCCACGAGCGCTACCTCCGGTATCGGCAGACCGGCGAGGCCCATATGTTCCGCATCGACGTCGACGGCACCCCGGCGGGCAGCATCGGCTGGTGGCAGACGCGGCACAAGGGGGTGGACGCGTACGAGACCGGGTGGGGCGTGCTGCCGGAGTGGCAGGGAAGGGGTGTCGCCGGCCGCGCACTGCGACAGCTGATCCGGCGCGTCGCCGCCGAGGGCGACCGCGATCTGCTCGTCGCCTATCCCGGTACGGACAATGCGGCCTCGAACGCGCTCTGTCGTCGCGCGGGGTTCGAGCACACCGGATCGGCCACCGCCCCGTGGCGCGGCGGACATCTCGCGTTTCACACGTGGGAGCTGGACATGTCGCCCCTCGACCTGACCGACCGCACACCCGATCACCAGGACGACTTCGACGACGGACTCGACCACACCCGCTGGTGGCCGCACTACACGCCGCACTGGTCGTCGCGCGCGGCGACGGCGGCCCGGTGGGAGACGGGCGAGTCGGGGCTGACGCTGCGCATCGACGCCGACACCGCGCCGTGGTCGCCGCGCTACGACGGCGAGGTCCGCGTGTCGCACCTGCAGACCGGTCAGTTCTCCGGGCCGGTCGGCAGCACGATCGGCCAGCATCGGTTCCGTGACGACCTGGTCGTGCAGCAGGCGCAGCGCCAGCGGCGACTCTGGCTGGCGCACTTCGGCGTGCTGGAGGTGCGGCTTCAGGCGATCCGGCATCCCGATGCCATGGTCGCCTTCTGGCCGATCGGGTTCGAGGAGCGCCCCGACGAATCCGGGGAGATCTGCGTGTGCGAGATCTTCGGGAATGAGCTCGACGACACCGGCGGGTGGGTGGGCGTGGGCGTCAAGCCGCAGCACGACCCGCGACTGACGCTGGACTTCGAGAAGGTGCGCGTCGAGGGCGACCTGACCCGCTTCCACGACTACGCGGTCGAGTGGGATGCGGATCGCCTGCGGTTCTTCATCGACGGTCGATGGGTCAAGACCGTGCGGCAGCGCATCGATTATCCGGTGCAGTTCATGCTGGACGTCTACGAGCTGCCGGGGAATTCCCGACGGGATGCCGAGGCCTTCCCCCTCCGCCTCCGCGTGCGCCGCGTCCGCAGCTTTCCGCCCCGCTGACAGCGGTGATCCGTCCCGGACCCCAGCGCAGCGCCTGTCAGAAGAGGCCGACGATGCGCCCTTCCTCGTCGACGTCGATGGTCATCGCCGCGGGCGCCACCGGCAGGCCGGGCATCGTCATGATGTCGCCGCACACCATCACGACGAAACGCGCACCCGCCGCCAGCCGCACCTCGCGCACGTCGACGGCGTGCCCGGAGGGCGCACCGCGCAGCTTCGGATCGGTCGAGAACGAGTACTGCGTCTTCGCGACGCACACCGGGTAACGCCCATACCCCTCGTCCTCGAGCCGTCGGATCTGCGCGCGCACCGCGGTGCTGGCGGTGATGTCCGAGGCTCCGTAGATCCGCCTGGCGATGGCCTGCATCTTCTCCCACAGCGACGCCTCGTCGGGGTAGGTGAAGCCCAGGTCCGAGGGCTCGGCGCACAGCCTCACCACTTCGCGGGCCAGCTGCTCGGCGCCCGCTCCGCCCTCAGCGAAGTGCTTGGCCACGACCGCGACCGCGCCCATGCGCTCGACGGCTGCCACCAGTGCGTGCACCTCGGCATCCGTGTCCTCCGCGCGATGGTTGATGGCCACCACCGCGGGCAGGCCGAACGTCCCCCGAATGGTCTCCAGGTGCCGGGCGAGGTTCACGGTGCCGCGCTCGAGCGCCGCGACATCCTCGGTCGCCAGGTCGGCGACCTCGACGCCGCCGTGGAACTTCATCGCCCTGATCGTCGCGACGATCACCGCCGCCGCCGGGCGCAGCCCGGTCGTGCGGCACAGGATGTCGACGAACTTCTCGGCCCCGAGGTCCGCGCCGAACCCCGCCTCGGTCACCACGTAGTCGGCCAGGTGCAGAGCCGAACTGGTCGCCAGATACGAGTTGCACCCGTGCGCGATGTTGGCGAACGGCCCGCCGTGCACGAAGGCCGGGGTGTTCTCGAGCGTCTGGACGAGGTTGGGAGCCAGCGCGTCGCGCAGCACCGCGGTCATCGCCCCGTTTGCGCCCAGGTCGCGGGCATGGACCGGCCGACGGTCGCGGGTGTAGCCGACGACGATGTCGCCGAGGCGTTCGCGCAGGTCTCGCAGGTCGGTCGCGAGACAGAAGATCGCCATCACCTCCGAGGCCACGACGATGTCGAAGCCCGACTCCCGGGGGTACCCGTTGCCGGGGCCGCCGAGCCCGACCACGACATCGCGCAGCGCGCGGTCGCTGATGTCCAGGACTCGCCGCCAGGTGATCCGGCGCACGTCGATCTGGAGGGCGTTGCCGTGATGGATGTGGTTGTCGATCATCGCCGCGAGCAGGTTCGTCGCCACCGCGATCGCGGAGAAGTCGCCGGTGAAGTGGAGATTGATGTCCTCCATCGGAACGACCTGGGCGTAACCGCCCCCCGCGGCGCCGCCCTTCATGCCGAACACCGGGCCGAGCGCGGGCTCGCGCAGGCAGATCATGGCACGCTCCCCGATCCGGGTCAGCGCGTCGCCGAGTCCGACGGTGGTCGTCGTCTTCCCCTCCCCGGCCGGGGTGGGCGAGACCGCGGTGACGAGCACGAGCTTGCCCTGCGGGCGCTCGCGGATCGCGGCCAGATAGTCCAGCGCGACCTTGGCCTTGTAGCGGCCGTACGGCTCGAGACTCTCGTCCGGGATGCCGAGGCGCGCGGCGACCTCACTGATCGGGATCATGCGCGCCGCTTGGGCGATGTCGATGTTGCTCAGGCTCACCGGTGAACCTTCCCCAGGGGCCGCGCCGGCCCGAGACCGCGGACCCGCGTCGGCCCGTTGCGGTCAGCCTACTGAGGCGAGCCCGAGATCACCGCGAGGACGGCGCTGCCGTATGCCTCGCGCTTCTTCGCGCCGATGCCGGTGATGCCGTCCAGATCGGCGAGCGACGCGGGGCGCTGCTCGGCCAGCGCGCGCAGCGTGGCGTCGCCGAAGACGATGTACGCCGGCATCCCCTGTTCCTTCGCGACGCCGGCGCGCCACTCCCGCAGCGACTCGAACAGCGGCCGGTCGCCGACTTCGAGGGCGTCGGATGCCGGTGTCTTCCGCGTCCGCGGCGAGCCCGATCCGGTTCTGCCCAGCACGTCGCGGCGCAGCGGCACCGGAGCCTCGCCGCGCAGCACCGATCCGGCGGATTCGCCCAGCGCGAGGGTTCCGTATTCGCCCTTCGGGACCAGGATGCCGCCGGCCAGAAGCTGCCGGATCACGCTGCGCCAGTCCTGATCGGTCAGGTCGGCGCCCAGACCGTACGTCGAGAGGGCGTCGTGACCCTGCTGGCGGATGCGGTCCGTGGAGGCACCGCGCAGGATGTCGACGAGGTGCCCGGCCCCGAACGCCTGTCCGCGCTCGCGCTGCAGGCGCACGATGGTGGACAGCAGCTTCTGCGCGGGCACGAGGCCGTCCCACGTGTCGGGCGCCTCCAGGCAGGTGTCGCAGTTGCCGCACGCACCCGACGGCTCACCGAAGTAGCCCAGAAGGTTCTGGCGACGGCATCCCACCGTCTCGCACAGGGCGAGCATGGCGTCGAGGTGCTGGCCGAGGCGCATCTTGTACGAGCGCTCCCCCGGCGACTGGTCGATCATGCGACGCTGCTGCACGACATCGCCCAGGCCGTAGGCCATCCACGCGACGGCCGGCTCGCCGTCGCGACCGGCGCGACCGGTCTCCTGGTAGTAGCCCTCGACGGACTTCGGCAGATCGATGTGCGCGACGAAGCGCACGTCGGGCTTGTCGATGCCCATGCCGAACGCGATCGTGGCGACCATCACGACGCCGTCATCGCGCAGGAACCGGGACTGATGCGCGGCACGGATCGATGAGTCCAGACCCGCGTGGTAGGCCAGAGCGTCGATGCCCTGCGTGCGCAGGTACTCGGCGGTCTGGTCCACGCTCTTGCGGCTCAGCGCGTACACGATTCCCGCGGAACGCTCCGGCTGCGACCGGATGAAGGCGAGCAGCTGCTTGCGCGGCTCGACCTTGGGATCGATGCGGTACTGGATGTTCGGCCGGTCGAAGCTCGCCACGAAGTGCTGCGCCTCGTTCAGGCGCAGCCGCTCGGTGATCTCGCGGTGCGTCGCGTCGGTCGCAGTGGCCGTCAGCGCGACACGGGGCACGCCGGGGAACTGCGTGCCGAGCTCGCCGAGGGTGAGGTAGTCGGGGCGGAAATCGTGACCCCACTGCGACACGCAGTGGGCTTCGTCGATCGCGATGACGCTGAGCGTGCCGCGCTGCAGCAGGGACCGCGTGGACGCGTTCGAGAGACGCTCGGGCGCGACGTAGATCAGGTCGAGTTCGCCGGCCAGATATGCCCCCTCGACCGCCGCGCGCTGCGGCGCGGCCTGCGTGGAGTTGAGGTACGCGGCGCGCACGCCATTGGCGACCAGCGCGTCGACCTGATCGTGCATCAGCGCGATGAGCGGGCTGACCACCAGGCCGGTGCCGGGTCGCACCAGTGCGGGGATCTGGTAGATCAGACTCTTTCCGGCGCCCGTGGGCATGAGGACGACAGCATCCCCACCCTGGACGATCTGGTCGATCGCGGCGGCCTGATTGCCGCGGAACGATTCGTACCCGAAGACCGTGTGCAGCGCCTCGGCCGAGGTGGCGTAGCGAGCGGGGGCGGCTGCCAGGGGGGCCGGCGGTGCGGATGCCGCGACCGAAGCGCCCGGCACCCAGCCGTCGTCCGGCGGCGGGGCCCAGGAGTCGTCAGCGGGCGGTGCCCACGCGTCGTCGCCGGGGGCGGAGAAGAAGTCGGGTGGCGGCTCGTCGTCGGTGGCCCACACCGCATCGGCGTACGGATCGGCGGACGGAGTGCTCATCGGCTCAAGGGTAGCCCGGGCAGCTGACAGCCCCGCGCCCCCTCTGTTCACTTGCCCTGTTTGTACGCGAAAACACGGTCCGCCCGTACGAACAGCGCAAGTGAACGGGGGGGAACGGGCGCGGATCAGGGCGCGACGCGGCGGATGAAGTCGCGCAGCAGCAGGTTGACCTTGACCGGATCCCGCGCCTGCGGCAGGTGCCCGCCGCCCTCGATGACGACCAGCTGCCCGCCGGTCAGGTCGGCCACGATGGGGCTGCGCAGCGGATTCTGGCACTGATCGAGCGACCCGTTGATCACCAGAACCGGGCAGCGCACCGCCTCGCAGATCGCCCGCGCCCGGGGGATCTCGTCATCGAGGTACGGACGCGCGTCGTTCTCGCGCAGCATCGTCTCGGCGCCCGCCCCCAGCGACCATGCGACGCAGTCCTCGATCTGCTTCGAGGAGTGCGGCTCGGGGAACATCTCGCCGAAGAAGAACCGCGAGAAGTCCGGCCAGTCCTGCCGCCAGTAGTTCCGGTTCTGCTTCTGCCACCCGACGTAGGTGTCGCGGTGCTCGTCGAAATCGAACGCGATCCGGTGCGGCAGCGGCTCCGTCAGCAGCAGCCCGGGGTTGATCGCGCACACGCCGAGCACGCGCTCGGGGTGCTCGGCCGCCATCGTCAGCGCGTGTCCGGCGCCGGTGCACACGCCGACCAGGATCGCCCGGTCGGCGCCCACCGCGTCCAGCACCGCCCACTGATCGTCCAGGCGCGCGCGCGTGCCCATCCGGTCGAGGGAATCCGGGACCGGGCTGAGGCCGTTGCCCGGCGGGTCGCTCACCACCACGCGGCACAACCGCGACAGGAACGGGATCTGCCCCTTCCACGCCCGGCTGTGCACGATGACGTCGGGCATGAGCAGGTACACCGTCGGCGAACCCTCCCCGTAGACCTCGAAGTGGATCGTGACGCCGTCCCGCTCGGCGAAGTCGCTCTGCACCGGCTGCACGGCGCGCATCAGATCAGCTCCCCCAGAAGCACCGCGGCGCGGGCGGCGCCGTCCGTCTCGACGGGCCGGTAGTGCACGTGGTGCGACAGCTCGGCGATCAGAGCGTCGGCGAGCGCCGCCGGATCACTGGCCTCGGCATAGCGGATGCAGCGGCCGGCGCCGTATCGGCTCAGGCGGTGGCGCACATGGAAGTTCTGCTCGAAGTGGTTCTCCAGCGGCACGTACAGGAACGGCCGCTGCCCCGCAGTCAGCTCCATCGTCGTGGTGAGCCCGCCCTGCACGACGGCGACATCGCATGCGGCGAGCGTCAGGTACAGGTCGGGCACGAACCCGCGCACCGTCGCGCCCTGGCGCCGCGGCAGCGACGCCGGATCGATCCGCGGACCCGTGACGACCAGGAACCGCAGCTCGGGCCGCAGGCGCCGCGCGAGCGGGATCGCGTCCATCACCCGGTGCAGCAGCGCTTCGCCCACGCCGGACCCCCCGACGGTCACCACGCACAGCAGCTCGTCGGGCGCGACCCCCAGCCGCGCCCGCACGGCCGCCCGCTCCGCCTCGGACGGCGGGGCGAAGCCGGTGACATATCCGGCGAAGTCGTAGTTCGCCGCCGTCCATTCGCGGATGCCCGGCAGCCCGGCCCCGAACGAGGCGTCGATCACGTCATCCGGGTTCCCGACGAAGATCGAGCGATCGCGCAGCCGCCGGTAGCGCGATCGCTGCTCGAGCATCTCGGCGTTGTAGTCCGCGGTCAGTGCCGCCTCGGCATCCCCGCCGGCGGGCATCGGCAGCCACCCCACGAAATCGGTCATCCACGCGAAGGCGAAGCGCTTGAGCTCGGGGTTCTCGTGCAGGAAGTAGTCGACCTCCCACGCCTCGTCCCCGATCACCAGGTCGTAGAAGGTCTCCTCGACCACGTCGTTGAACACCATGAAGTTGTTCACGAGGATCTCGTCCATCCGCCGGATCGCCTGGAACGCGTGCAGGTCGTGGTCGGCGGACTCGTCCTCGATGTGCGCGGACTCGTTGGCGAGCATGGCGGATGCCGGATGCACAGGTTCTCCGGCATCCGCCAAGACTCGGGTGACGGGATGCTGCGCCAGCCAGTCGATCTGCAGGTCGGGGTGCAGCAACCGCAGTTCCTGCGCGATCGCGATGTCGCGGCGGGCATGGCCGAGTCCGATCGGCGAGGAGAGGAACAGCGCCCGCCGGGGCCGGCGCTGGGCGCGGACCCAGGTGCGGCTCTGGCCGGACATCGTCGCCATTCCTCCAGTGTGCTCCTGCGATCCGCCGGTGTCAGGGGCGCACTTCGAAGACGCGGTTGAAGGGCGTCTCGGTGGCGCTGCGGAACCGGGTGAAGCCGCCGGCCGCCGTGACGTCCCGGATGCGCGCGGGCCCCGCCTGTGCCCCGAGCGCCAGGCCGACATCCTGCGACAGGGAAGCCGGGGTGCACAGCAGCGTCGAGAAGCCGTAGTACACGCGTCCCACCGTGTTGAAGTTGTCCTCGACGTGGTCGCCGGCCATCGGCTCGATGACCATCCACGTGCCGTCGTCGGCGATCGCCTCGCGCACGTGGCGCGCAGCGCCGACCGGATCCCCCATGTCGTGGAGGCTGTCGAACATCGCCACGAGGTCGTAACCCGTGCCACTGAACTCCTGACCGGAGGCGACTTCGAACCGAACACGGTCGGCCACCCCTGCCTCGGCGGCACGCAGCCGCGCCGTCTCGATCGAGCCGGCGTGGTAGTCCGACCCGATGAAGGTCGATGCGGGGAAGGCCTGGGCCAGCAGGATGGTCGAGGCCCCGTGACCGCAGCCCACATCGGCGACCAGGGCGCCGTCGCGGAGTTTCTGCTCCACACCGTCGAGGGCGGGAATCCACGAGTCGAGAAGATTCGCGTGGTACCCGGGACGGAAGAAGCGCTCGCACCCCGCGTACACGTCCGCGTCGTGCTGGTGCCAGCCGAACCCCGCGCCGCTGCGTGCGGCGTCCACGATGTGCTCGGTGTCGTGCAGGGTGCCGAGGGCGAACTGGAAGAACCCGGGCAGGAACGCGGGGCTGTCGGCCTCGGTCATCGCGATCGCCTGCTCCGGCGGCAGCGTGTAGCGCTTCGTCGCCGGATCGTAGGTGACGTAGTCGCCCGCCGCCTGCGCGTTCAGCCATTCGCGCGCGTACGGCTCGGCCGTCTGCGTCCGCTCGGCCAGTTGAGCGGGCGTGCTCGGACCGTTCTGGGCCAGGTCCCGGTAGTAGCCGAGTTTGTCGCCCATGACGACGAGCCCGGCGTTGAGGGTCGCTCCGACCTCGTCGACGGCACGGAAGACGAAGCTCATGAGCTTGTCGGCGTCGATCTCGGTCGCTGGTGCGGTGGTGGACATGGCGTGCTCCTTCGGTGATGCCGGTGTTGTGCGGTGGACCCGTCGACGCGGTGCGCCGGTGGGATGCCTCGACCGTAGGAAGCGGCATCCCGACGCCGCATCAGGGGGACCCCCTGGTTCGTGGAGCCGCGCGAGAAGACCACACCCGAGGAGAGGCGCGAACGGGAGGATGGATGCCGCGGGCACGGTCCTCCGATCTGCCCTCCTGCCCCGAGCGCGGGGCTGGGAGACGAGCCTAGACTCGGGGCCATGCTGGTGGGTCGGCAGGCCGAACAGCAGGCGATCGGCCGCCTCACCGCGGCGGCCCGCCTGGGGATGAGCGGCGCGCTCGTGGTGGTCGGCGAGGCAGGAGCGGGCAAGACCGCGGTGCTCGAGGACACCGTCGACGGACTCGAGGACATGAGGGTGCTGCGCGCCACCGGCGTCGAGTCCGAGCGCGACATCCCGTTCGGAACGCTCCTGCAGCTGGCGCGTCCTGCGCTCGGGCTGCTCGAGGAGATCCCGCCCGTGCAGGCGGCCGCCCTCTCCGCCGCGCTCGCGCTGCCGGCGACCCCCGCCGACTCGCGCCCTGGCGCACATGACCGCTTCACGATCGGGGCGGCGCTGCTCAGCCTCGTCTGCCGGTATGCCGAGGACGGCCCCGTCGCCGTCGTCGTGGACGACCTGCACCTGGCCGACCGCCCCTCGGCGAACGCTCTCGTCTTCGCCGCGCGGCGCCTCGCGGCCGACCCGGTCGCCGTCGTGTTCGGAGTGCGCACGCCCGAGGGCGATGACATCGCGGCGGGACTGCCGTCACTCCCGCTGCCGGGCCTCACGATCGCCGCGGCGCGGGCGCTCGTCTCACGCGCGCGCGGGCATCCTCTCGGCGAGGAGCAGCTGCAGCGGCTGCACACGGCCACCGCGGGAAATCCGCTGGCCCTGCTGGAGCTCAGCGCCGCCGATCGGGAGGTGGTCGAGAGCGCGGAGACCGGTCTGCCGCTGCGGGTGCCGCGCGCAGTCGCCGAGGCCTTCGGCCGTCGGCTCGCGTCTCTCGAGCCGGAGTGCCGGTCGGTGCTGCTCGTGGCCGCCGTCTGCGGGTCGGAGCTGCGCCTGATCACCGACGTGTGCGGCGCGCTGGGTCTCGACCTCGCGCGGATCGACGAGGCCGAGGACCTCGGCCTCGTCACTGTCCGGGGCGCCGAGGTCGAGTTCCGGCATCCGCTGCTGCGCTCCGCGGCCTACTCCGCCGCGCCGGCCCAGGACCGGCGTGCGGCCCACCGCGCCGCCGCCGACGCGACGGCGGATGCGGATCGGCGGGCATGGCACCTCGCGGAGGCGACCTGGCACCCCGACGCAGGGGTCGCCGACCTGCTCGCGGCGGCCGGCGCGCGGGCGGTCGCACGTGCCGCGTACGCGGTGGGCTCCGGAGCCTTCGAACGCGCGGCGCACCTCTCGGCCGATGACGACGAGCGCGCCGCACGCTTGCTGCACGCCGCGGACACGGCCTGGACCGCGGGGATGCGCGACCGAGCGCTCGCGCTGCTGGACCAGCACGGGCGGGCGACCGAGTCGACGGCGGATCGCACGGTCGCGCCGACCGCCATGCGGGCGCTCGAGCTGCGGGCCGCGATCGCGGCGCGCAGTGGCTCGCTGCGCGAGGCACTCGAGATCCTGCTCACGGCCGCCGACCTCTCGCCTCGCGCGGACGACACTGCGATCCTCCTCGCCGACGCGGTGCACGCCGCCTATTACCTCGGCGACGCTCGCACCGCGTCGACGCTGGCCGACCGACTGTCCGGCCTCCGCGCGGCCGTGTCGGAACCGCGTGCTCGGGCGCTCGGCCTGATGGCGACCGGGATGGCGAAGGTGCTCTCGGGGCGCGGTGGGGCCGCTGACATCCGTGCCGCGGTTCCCCTGCTGGAGACGGATGCCGAGCTGCTGCGCGACCCGCGGAGGCTGTCGTGGCTGATGCTCGCACCGCTGTACCTTCGCGATGCGACGAGCGGGGCGCGACTGCGGGCCCTTGTGGACGAGGTGCGGGCCGCAGCCGGAATCGGAGCACTGCCGGCGGTGCTGTTCCACGTCGCGCGAGACCAGGCGGCGACGGAGGCGTGGACGAGGGCGGAGGCGAACTACACCGAGTCGATCCGTCTCGCCGCCGACACGGGGCAGACCACGGAGCTGGCGATGTCTCTGGCGGGGCTGTGCTGGCTCGAATCGCGGGCGGGCAAGGCCGACGCGGCGCGCGCGCACGCCACGGAGGCGGCCGCCCTGTGCGCAGACCGCGACATCCACATCGGCGAGGCCTGGGTCGCGTTCGCGCTCGGCGACCTCGCGCTGTCGCTGGGCGATGCCGACCGGGCGGTGGAACACCTGTCCGCGCTCACGATCCTGCTCGATCGTCTCGGGCTGCAGGACGTCGACCTCTCCCCGGCGCCCGAACTGGCGGACGCCCTGCTGCGACTCGGTCGACGTGCCGACGCGGTGGCCCTTTCGCACCGATACCGCGACGATGCGGTGCGCAAAGGGCAGCCGTGGGCGCGCGCGCGGGCCGACCGCGCGTGCGGCCAGGCCGGCGGCGAGGACGAGGTCGACGAGTGGTTCTCGGCCGCCCTGGGCTGGCACGACCAGACCCTCGACCGCTTCGAGTCCGCACGGACCCGACTGGCCTACGGGGAGCGGCTGCGCCGGGCGGGGCGCCGCGTCGACGCACGCGTCCAGCTGCGCCGAGCGCTCGAGGACTTCTCGGATCTCGGCGCGAGCATCTGGGGGGAACGGGCGGCCGCCGAGCTCACCGCGACCGGTGAGCACGTGCGCACGACTGCCGTCAACGCGGTGGCGGCGCTCACCCCGCAGGAGCTGCAGGTCAGCGTGATGCTGGCAGAGGGTCGCACGACGCGCGAGGCTGCGGCGGCGCTCTTCCTGAGTCCGAAGACGATCGAGTACCACCTGCGCAAGGTCTACACGAAGCTCGGGATCGGCTCCCGCGCCGAGCTCGCCGAACAGCTGGCACCTCTTCGGCCGCGAGACCGCAGGGACGCCACGAGACCGGGATGATCGACCTCGGTCTCGTGGCGCCTATCCGGTCTCGCGGGTTCGGGGGCGGCGCTAGAGGCGCAGCACCTCGGTGATGCGCACGACCGCGGCGCCCTCCTCCTCGGACGCGGCCAGGTCCACTTCGCCGCGGATGCGCCAGTCGTGGTCACCGGCCGGGTCATCGATCGTCTGCTCCACCTTCCAGACACCGGATGCCGCGGCATCCGTGTCATCGACGGTGACCAGTCGCGGCGCGCGCGCCGGTCCACCGGTGAGCATCTCGTCGTGCTCGTCGAAGTACGCGTCCAGGGCGGCCGACCAGTCCACGTCCGGATCCAGCTCGGCCAGCTCGTCGTCGCGCTGCAGCGCGGCCAGGCGCACCCGGCGGAAGAGCTCATTGCGCACGAGCACCAGGAACGCGCGGCGGTTCGTGAGGACCGACGGCGGCGCGGGTGGCACGACCGGGGCGGTCGGGTCGGTCACCGGGTTGATGAGACTCTCCCACTCGTCGACCAGGCTCGAGTCGACCTGCCGGACGAGCTCGCCGAGCCAGGCGATGATGTCGAGCAGCTCGGGCGTCTGCGCATCCGTGGGCACGGTCTGGCGGATCGCCCGGTAGGCATCGCTGAGGTAGCGCAGCACCAGCCCCTCGCTGCGCGCGAGCTGGTAGACCTGGATCAGCTCCGCGAACGACAGCGCCCGCTCGAACATGTCGCGCACGACGGACTTGGGCGACAGCTCGAAATCACGTACCCAGGGCTGGCTGGAGGCGAACACCTCGAACGACTGCGCGAGCAGTGCCTCGAGCGGCTTCGGATAGGTGATCTCCTCGAGCATCTCCATCCGCTCGTCGTACTCGATGCCCTCGCGCTTCATCGCCGCGACCGCCTCGCCGCGCGCGAGGTACTGCTGCTGCGACAGGACCGGCCGAGGGTCATCGAGGGTGGCCTCGATGATGCTGACGACGTCGAGGGCGTAGTGGCCGGTGCCGGCAGAGCCCGTGGCGCCGTCCGCGGCCGCGCCGTGGTGCAGCTCGGTGTCGGGGTCGAGCAGACCGATGGCGGCGAGTGCGAACGGCGACAGCGGCTGGTTGAGTGCGAAGTTCGGCTGCAGGTCGACGGTGAGGCGGATGCCGCCGTCCGGGCCGGCGATCACCACCTGCGCCGCGACCAGGGTGCGGAAGATCCCCAGCGCGCGGCGGGCGAGTTCGTACTTTCGCGCCCTCGGCTCGTGGTTGTCGAACACCAGGGAACGCACGTTCGCGAACACGTCGCCACCGCGCGCGATCACGTTGATCAGCATCGCGGCGGTCAGCTGCAGGTGCGGCTCGAGCGGTTCGGGGTCCGCAGCGACGAGCTTCTCGAACGAGGCCTCGCCCCAGTTCACGAAGCCCTGCGGCGCCTTCTTGCGCACGATCTTGCGGACCTTCTTGGGGTCGTCTCCGGCCTTGGCGACCGCCGTGGAGTTCTCGATCTCGTGCTCGGGCGCCATCACCACCACCGTCCCCGCGGTGTCGTATCCCGCGCGCCCGGCTCGGCCGGCGATCTGATGGAACTCGCGGGCGCTGAGCTGACGCATGCGCTGTCCGTCGTACTTCGCCAGCGCGGTGATCAGCACGGTGCGGATGGGGACGTTGATGCCGACGCCGAGGGTGTCGGTGCCGCAGATGACGCGCAGCAGACCGCGCTGCGCGAGGGTCTCGACCAGTCGTCGGTAGCGCGGCAGCATGCCCGCGTGATGCACCCCGATGCCCGCACGGACGTAGCGCGACAGGGTGCGTCCGAAAGCGGTCGTGAAGCGGAATCCCCCGATCGCCTCGGCGATGGCGTCCCGCTGTTCGCGGCTCACGATGCGGACGCTGGAGAGTGCCTGCGCCCGTTCCATCGCTGCAGCCTGCGAGAAGTGCACGATGTAGACGGGCGCCTGGCCCGTCTCGAGCAGGTCCTCCACCGTCTCGTGCACGGGCGTGCGGGCGTAGGAGAAGTGCAGCGGCACCGGCCGCTCGACGCCGGTGATCACCGCGGTCTGGCGGCGGGTGCGGCGGGTGAGGTCGGCGGCGATGCCGGTCACGTCGCCGAGGGTCGCCGACATCAGCACGAACTGCACTCGCGAGAGCAGCAGCAGCGGCACCTGCCACGCCCAGCCGCGGTCGGGGTCGCCGTAGTAGTGGAACTCGTCCATCACGACCTGATCGACGTCGGCGTCGGCGCCCTGGCGCAGGGCGAGGTTCGCCAGGATCTCGGCGGTGCAGCAGATTATGGGCGCGTCGGGATTCACCGACGAGTCGCCGGTGACCATGCCGATGCTCTCGGGGCCGAAGATCTCGACCAGCGCGAAGAACTTCTCGCTCACGAGCGCCTTGATCGGCGCGGTGTAGTACGTCCGCCCGCCGCGGGCCAGGCAGGCGGCGTGCGCGGCCACGGCGACCAGGGACTTGCCCGTTCCCGTCGGCGTGGACAGGATGACGTTGGCCCCCGAGACGATCTCGATCGCCGCCTCATCCTGCGCCGGGTACAGCGAAAGACCCTGGCCGGAAGCCCACTCGACGAACGCCTCGTACACCGCGTCGGGGTCGGCCCCGACCGGAATGCTGTCGCGCAGGGATGCCGGCATCCCTCGAGTCTGACAGGCCGCAGCGCGCGGTTCGGCGGAATGCCCCGCCGAACCGTGTGTTGCACCGAGGGAGAGACCGATGCAGGACGAAGGGACGTACATGAGCACGCAACCCGCCACCGGCGCGATCACCGATGTGGAGCCGCGCGTCGAGCGCAACGACGAGGACGGCCGTTACGAGATCCGGATCGGAGACGTGCTGGGCGGATTCGCGGAGTTCGAGCCCGACGACTCCGGACGGCTGGTCTTCCTGCACACCGAGATCGACCCCACCCTGGAGGGACGCGGTCTGGGTGGACTGCTCGTCGGCGAGGCGATGGCCGATGTCGCGCGTCGGGGCGAGACGGTCGTCCCGAGCTGCCCCTTCGTGGTGCGCTTCCTCCGCGATCGCGAGGTCCCGGGGCTGCAGGTGGAGTGGCCGAAACGCGGCGAACCCGCAGAGTGAAGCCGACGGTGCGCCGCAACGGATTCTCGGGATGAGTCGCTCACCGCGCGACGATGAACCCCGAGACACCGGTCGCGCCGTCCACGCGCGCGCTGCCGGCGTACTCCGCCACGACGACGTGGATGCCGGGCGCCTGCACCGGAAGACTGAATGTCACGCGGCCATCGGCGAGCGTTCCGGTGTACTTCGCCGCGTCGACCCAGACCTCGACGGGGCCCACGGCCCTCGCGCCGAGCGCGGTCCGCACGTCCACGGTCACGGCATACGCCTCGGCGACCGTGCCGCGGTAGGGGTGCATCGTGACCTCGACCGAGGCGCCGGCCTTCACGATCACCTCGTCGCTCACGGCCGTCCCCGCATTGATGTTGCTGGGCCGCGCGGCTGATTCCTGGACCGACAGCGCGGCGCCGACATCGGCCGCTGTCACTCGGTACTCGTCGCCGAACGCGCCCGGGATCGGCTGGCCGTTGCGCATCCACACGTACGCGACGTCGACCTCGTCCGGTTCCCATGTGCCCGCCTGGGCGGTGAGGGTCTCCCCGACGCGCGCCTCGCCTTTGATTCCGGGCGGGGTCTTCGCCGCGGGCGGTACTGCCCCGGCATCGATCTCCACCACGGTCTGGACGTCGGAGCCGCCGTACGTCACCACGCCGAGGTAGCGGGTGTCGGGCCGCAGGCCCTGCCACGACAGCGAGTAGTGCGCACTGCGTCCGGTCCACCCGGACAGCGCGTCCAGCGGACTGGTCAGCGAGCGCGCACCATCCGGCCGGACGACGGCGGCCGTCAGATCCCATGTCATCGCATCGGTCGCCTCGCGCACGTTCGCCACGACCAGATAGGACCCGGCGACGGGGTGGGGCAGCGTCACCTCGTCCGCCACGCCCGCCGGGGGCGCCCACCGCTCGTAGTAGCGCGTGTCGGCAGCACTGACGATGCGGTAGACGCTCAGGTGCAGGTCGGTCTCATCAGACCCGCGGAGGGCGAAGCGCGCGAGGGGGGATCCCTCCGGCACCTCGATCACCCACGCCGCGTTTCCGTTCTGGTCACCGGAGTCCTGATCTCCGGAGTGACCCGGAACCGAGTCGTCCGTGAGCAGCTCCACCGGCGCGAGCCCGGCCACGTTGAGGTGGATGACACCGTCCACCTCCGCCACGACCGCCACATCGGTGCTCCCGGCGATCCCCTCCGCGGTGACCACGGCCTCGGCATCCACGTTGACGGGTCGCACGGCCAGTGGCGAGCGCACCGTCGTACCGTCCTGGCCTCTCCACGTCAGGAACCCCGTCGCCCAGACCTCTGCGGGCGCGATGAGGTTCGTGATCGTGACGGCGAATTCCTTCGTCTCGCCTGCGCGTGCGAAGGTCAGCGTCGAGGGGCGCACCGAGACCTCGACACCCGGAATGTTGGCCGCCACCTGGTACGTGCCGGGGCGCGTTGCGGTGAGCGTCCGGGTGACCGTCTGCTCACCGGCCAGCACACCGAGGGTGATCGACGGCAGGTTGAGGTCGCGGCTCTCGACCGCGGGCAGGTCGGAGCGGGCGTACCCGTGCGCCTTCGCGTAACCCGCCCACGCGGCGGGTCCGTTCAGGTAGAGCAGGCCGGGATCGAGCAGACCGACCGTGTCGACCTGCCCCGCGCCCTGCGCGAACGGGTCGATGTGTGCGGACCCGTCCGCGTGCACCGTATCGTCCGCGGAGGTCATGATCGCGGACTTGATCTCGTCGGGGGTCGCTCGGGGAATGACGCCGAGATAAAGAGCGGCCACGCCGGCCACATGCGCGGCGGCCATCGAGGTGCCCGATGCGATACCCCACGTCGGATCGCCTCGGGAGCTGTCGCTCCGGGCCCCCAGGATCCCGGCGCCCGGAGCCGCGGCATCCGGGGTCAGAACGTCGCGATCGATCGCCGACGGACCACGGCCGGAGAACCCGGCGATCTGCGGCGCCGCGGTCTGAATACCGGTGATGTTCTCGCCGATGAGCGTCGCCGTGACCTGGGCGCCGCTCGCGATCTGCTCCAGCAACGCGGTGCGGTCCGCGGCGTCGATGTGCACGGTCGGCACTACGTGAGGGTCGCTGTCGAGCGTGTCGGGCGTCACGTTGGCGAGGATCATTCCGGCGCCGCCCGCATCGGCCACCTCCTGCGACTTCTCGGTGCGGGGGTTCGTGCCCCGGTCGCAGATCACGATCGCACCGGACACCTCCGCCGGATCCAGGGTGCCCGGATAGCAGAGGTGTGCGTCGGCAGCGCCGCCGACGCCGGCATCGCCGGCGTACACGACCGGCGCGCTGACCTCCGCGGTGGCCGGCACGGACATCGACACCCCGAGTGCCTCGAAGCCGGTCGACAGCTGCACCGTCGCCTCGAAGGCCGACGTGGTGGATGCCGCGACCGTCGTGTACCAGGGCGCCCCGTGCCCGGTGGCCGTCGCGGCACCCGGGCCGGTGTTGCCCGCGCTCGCGGCCACGAAGACGCCCGCCGTCGCGGCGTTGTAGAGGGCGGTGTCCTCGGCACCCCAGCCCTGCCCTGCCCGACCGCTGATCGGGTAGGCGATCACATCCACCCCGTCGGCGACCGCGCGTTCGATCGCCGAGACGACATCGCTGCCGACGCACATGTCATCGGCCGCGGCCAGCGGATCCGCTCCGGTGAAGCACGCCTTGTAGGCTGCGATCTTCGCTGCCGGGGCGACACCCGCCACCGCGCCGAGGTCGACGTCGCTGACCGATGCGTCCACCGCAGCGTTGCCCGCGGCGATGCTCGCGACGTGAGAGCCGTGACCGTCCGCGTCACGAGGCGAGAGCGTGTCGTGATCGAACGCGAAACCCGCCGCGGCGGCGCCCGCGGCGAAGTACTGCGCCCCGATCACCTTGGTCGAGTAGTCGGAGTCCGCCCATCCCTCGGCGGCCGTCCGTTCGCTGCGGAACTCGCGGCCGTCGGCCTTGCGGAAGACGACCGAGTCACCGACGAGATAGGGCTCCGCGCCCTTGGTCGTTCGGAGCCGCTCCCCGGAGAACGAGGGGTTCTCCGGGGCGATCCCGGTGTCGATGATGCCGACGACGACCCCGCTTCCCGCCGTGTCGTCGGTGCCCGGCGGGTCGGTGTCATCGGTGGCCGGCGGGTCGGTGTCATCGGTGCCGGGCGGGGCGGTGTCCGTGTCATCGATGCCGGGCAAGGCGGTGTCGTCGGTGCCGGGCGGGTCGGCGTCCGTGTCGTCGGTGCCGGGCGGGGCGGTGTCATCGTCCGGCGCCGCGATACGGCGGTCGTCGGTCGAGGCCGCTTCGTCCGGACGCAGGATCTCGTCCGGATACACCGCCAGGACGCCCTCGGTGACAGCGACCTGCGCGGCCTGCTCGGGTGCCATGATCACGCTGAACCCGTTCAGCGTGATCATGTACGTCGCCGCCGGCTCCACTCCCGCCTCCGCCGCCACGTCGGCCTGCCGCTCCTCGAGGAAGGCCGCGTACCTGCGCACCTCCGCCGAGTGCGGGTCGAGCTTCTCGCCATCGCCGGGCATCGTCGGGGCCAGACCGGGCACCCCGCCTTCGTAGGTCGCCGCCGGCGCCTCATCGAGGACGACGATGTACGACCCGGTCGCCGATTCGATCGGAACGGGGGCGACCGGTGGGTCCACCGGTGTCGAACCGAGAACCGGCGTTGCGGCCAGCAGCGTTCCGATCGCGACGTACACCGCTGTGCGCGTCGCCCGCCGAACCATGGCGAACCCCCTTGGCTGAGGCTCCGTTGCGGTCGTCATCACCCGCAACTGGGGCCAACCTAACCCGCCGGACCTCTCCGGGGATAGGGGCGACGTGAGAGCAGCACGGCGGCCCGCACTACGCTGAGCGTGTGGCCCCGGCATCCCGAATCTCGACGAGCGTTCTGCTCACCTGCGCCGCGATCGGCGTTGCCACCGGCGTGCTGTCCGCGGGCGCGGGCGCGATCAGCGGGTTCGTCTCGGCCGGTGCGCCGATCCTGTACGGCCTGGTCCTGGGAGTGCACGTCCTGCCGGGTGTCGTCGCCCAGGCGCTGCTGCGCAGGCCGTGGGTCGCGCTCATCACCCACCTGATCGCGGCGCTGGTCGCGAGCGCGGTCGTACCGCTGTGGATCGGACGCTACGTCGGCACCGCCCTGCTGATCGGAGCCCTCCAAGAGGGAATGGCCGCCCTCGGGCGATACCGACGGTGGGAGTCGTGGCGATTCTTCGTGTCGGCGGTGATCGTCGGCGTGCTCATCGCCGTGTCGATCTGGTTCGCGGCCGACGTCTCACGCTTCCCGCTGTGGGCGCAGATCGTCTACATCGCCCTCTTCGTGCTCGGTCCCGTGCTGTGGACCGCCGTCGGCCTGGCGGTCGGGGCCGCGCTGCGTCGCGCCGGCGTGGCGCGATCCAGCCGACTCTGAACCATCGCGACGTGGTTAGGGTCGGCTAAGTTAGGAGACACTTAGCTACCACCCCTGGGAAGACCCGTGACCGCACTCGAGCGTGATCCTTCCGCCGCGGCGCATGCATCCCGGCCCGGCCGAAGCGCCCTTGCCGCGCCCGGGCATCCCCGGTCCGGCGCGGTGCCGCTGCTGAAGGTGCGCGATCTGGCCATCACCCACGCCGGTGAACAAGCCGCCACTCCCGCCTCGGTGAGCTTCGACGTCACCCCGGGCGAGGTCGTGCTCCTCCTCGGCCCGAGCGGCTCCGGAAAGTCCACGCTCACCCTGGCCCTGAACGGCCTGATCCCCCACGCCCTTCCGGCGGAGGTGCACGGCACTCTCGAGGTCGGAGGCCTCACGGCATCCGACACCCCCGTTGCGGAACTCAGCACGCACGTCGGCATGGTGTTCCAGGATCCCGATGCGCAGCTGGTCACCGGGACGCTGCTGGATGAGGTCGCCTTCGGGCCGGAGAATCTCCGGATGCCGGTGGCCGACGTACTGGCGCGTGCAGAGGCCGCGTTGCGGCGGGTGAGGTTGTGGGAGCGCCGCGCGGACAACCCCGATCGCCTGTCGGGCGGGGGGCGCCAGCGCCTGGCGATCGCCTGCGCCCTGGCGATGGGGTCCCCGCTGCTGGTGCTGGACGAACCCACCGCGAACCTGGATCCGCGGGGAATCGAAGAGGTCTACGAGGCACTGGCCGACCTGGTGGCGGCCGGCGACCGGGCGATCCTTCTCGTCGAGCACAACCTCGACGCGGCCATCGGCTTCGTGGATCGCGCGGTGGTGCTCGACCAGCAGGGCAGGCTCGTCGCGGACGGCTCGGTCGATGCCGTGCTCCGCGACCGCGCGGAGGAGCTGCACGCGATGGGGGTGTGGCTGCCGACATCGGCACTGGCCGCCCTGCGGCTGCGCCGCGCCGGGTACGTCCTCGATCCTCTGCCGCTGACGCCGGCCGAGCTGCGCGCGGCCCTCGAGGCGGAGCCGGTGCGGAATGTCGAGACGCTCGCCGAGCCGGGCCGCCCGCACCGAGGCATCTCGGAGTCGGTCCACGCATCCACGCATCCCGGAGGCGTCGGTTCGACAGCGCACGCGTCGCCTCGGCGAGCCCCGTCGGTCGCACCGCTCATCTCGGTCCGCGGGCTGACGCTGCGGCGGGGTCGCAGCGAGGTGCTGTCGGGCGTGGATCTGGATGTCGCCCGGGGCGAATTCATCGCGGTCGTCGGGGCGAACGGTGCGGGCAAGACGAGCCTCATCCAGGCCATCGCGGGCGTGGTCCCGCCGCCGCGCGGAGCCGTGCGCGTCGATGGGCTCGACATCAGTCGCGCCGACATCCGCTCACTGTCGTCGCGGGTGGGCTTCGTGTTCCAGAACCCCGAGCACCAGTTCATCGCGAACACCGTGTTCGACGAGATCGCACACGCCCTGCGCCTGCGTCACCTGCCCGAGGACGAAGTCCGAAGCCGCACCGAGGCGCTGCTGGCGCGATTCGGCCTCAGCGCGAAGGCGCAGACGCATCCGTTCCTCCTCTCCGGCGGGCAGAAGCGGCGCCTCTCGGTCGGCACCGCCCTGGTCGCCGGCGCCCCCGTGCTCGCGCTGGACGAGCCGACGTTCGGCCAGGACCGCGCGCGTGCCGACGAGCTCCTCGCGCTGTTGCGCGAACTGAACCGAGAGGGGACGACGATCCTCGTCGTCACCCACGACATGCAGCTGGTCGCGGAATACGCCGACCGCATGGTCGTGCTGGCCGACGGGCGCGTGCTGGCACACGGTCCCACGGCCGAGGTGTTCGCCGACGCGGATCTCATCGACCGGGCGGGGCTGCGGCTGCCTCCGCTCGCGCGCGCGCTGCACGGCATGGTGCGGCATCCCGAGTTGAACGGGATCGCGCGGCTCTCCGATCTGCCCGGCGGCATCCCCACGGGGGCCATCGCATGACCACGACCGGTCCCCTCGTCGCGGCGCAGGTTCCGCACACGGCGCTCGACCCCTATGCGGATGCCGTCACCGCCGCCCCGGTCCGCTTCCTGTATCGGCTCAACCCGCTCGCGAAGCTCCTCGCGCCGGTGCCGGCGATGGTGCTGCTCGTCTTCGTGCGCGAAGCCGCGGTCCCGCTCGCGTTCCTGGCGCTGTCGTATGCGGTGCTGCTGGTGGGTGTGAGCTTCACGCCACGGCTCGCCGTCGTGCTGCTGCTGGCCCTGCCGCTCGGAGCGGTGGCGATCGGCTTCGGCTTCTCGCTGTGGACGGATCCTGCCCACGTCGACCAGAGCGTTATCCTCTGGCAGCTCGGAACGTGGAAACTCTACGGCGGCGCCGTGCTGATCGGCATGGCCACGGCGCTGCGCCTCGCGGCGATCGTCGCGCTCGCATTGATCGCGGGGCTCAGCACGACCGGCCCGGACCTCGTGCGGGCCGGCGTCCAGCAGCTGCGGGTTCCGTACCGCATCGGGTACACGGCCCTGGCCGCGTTCCGCTTCGTGCCCCGGTTCGGTCACGAGCTCGAGGTCATCCGCCAGGCGCACCGGGTGCGAGGTGCGCACGGCGGCCGGGGTCCCTTCGGCGCGATCGCCCGCTGGGGCGGCTACCTCGTCCCCCTGCTGGCCGGGGCGATCCGCCACGCGGAGCGCGTGGCCCTCGCGATGGATGCGCGCGCGTTCGGCGCCTATCCGGATCGCACGGAACGCCACCTGGTCCCGTTCCGCGCCCGCGACGTCGTGTTCATCGTCCTGTTCCTGGCGGCCTCCGCCGCGATCTTCTGGGCACTCCTTCGCTAGCGCCCCGCCCCACCCGCGCACCGACCCCCCTCTCGCCTCCCCCCGCTCGCCCGTCGCAATCGGCAGGCCCCCACCCGCGTGTCGTGACAGGCGAACCCCCGCGCCCAGCCCCGCGCCCAGCCGCAGCCGCGCACCAACCACCGCTCCCCTGTCGCAATCGGCAGGCCCCACCCGCGTGTCGCGACAGGCGAACCCCCGCGCCCCCGCCCATCCCACCCGCGCACCAACCCCGCTCGCCTGTCGCGATCGGCAGGCCCCACCCGCGTGTCGTGACAGGCGAACCCTGCACCTCCGCCCACCCCGCGCCCATCTCACCCGCGCACCAACCCCCGCTCGCCTGTCGCGATCGGCCGGCCCCACCCGCGTGTCGCGACAGGCGAACCCCCACGCCCAACCGCGCGCCCCGCCCAACCCGCGCCCAGCCCACCCGCGCCCCGCCCAACCCGCGCCCAGCCCACCCGCGCCCGGCCCACCCCGGTAAAGGCGGATGCCGCGACCCGAGCCTCTGAAGAGGCACCTGGTCGCGGCATCCGGTGTTCGTGTTACCGCTTGCCGACGATCTGCCGGCTCACGAGGTCGCGCATGATCTCGTTCGTGCCACCGTAGATGCGGTGCACGCGCGCATCGAGGAACGCCCGCGCGATCGGGTACTCCGTGATGTAGCCGTATCCGCCGTGCAGCTGCACGCCGACGTCGAGCAGCTCCCACTCGCGGTCGGTCGCCCAGAACTTGACCTTCGCGGCCTCTTCGGCGGTGAGCTTCTGATCCTTGTAGAGCATCATCGCCCGGTCGATGTACGCCCACATCACGTCGACGGTCGTCGCCATGTCGGCGAGCTTGAACCGCGTGTTCTGGAACTCGGCGATCGGCTGTCCGAACGCCTCGCGGCTGAGCGTGTAATCACGCGTCCACACGAATGCGGCCTCGCCGGCGGCCGCCGCCGCGACGCCGATCGACAGGCGCTCGAGGGGCAGGTTCATCATGAGCTGGATGAAGCCGAGACCCTCCTTGCCTCCGATGAGGTTCGCTTCCGGCACGAAGACGTCGACGAACGACATCTCGGCCGTGTCCCATCCGTGGAAGCCCATCTTCTCGAGCTTCTTGCTGTGATCGAAGCCCTCCATGCCGTCCTCGAGGATCAGCAGGCTGAACGCGTCCGGCCGGTTGCCCTCGCCGGTCTTGACGAACGTGACGACGATGTCGGCGGTCTTGCCCGACGAGATGAACGTCTTCGCACCGTTGACGATGTATCCGCCGTCGACCTTCTTGGCGGTGGTCTTGATGCCGCGGAGGTCAGAACCCGCGCCGGGCTCGGTCATCGCGAGGGCGCCGAGGATCTCGCCCGTCGCCATGCCCGGAAGCCACTTCTCCTTCTGCTCCTGGGTGCCCATGTGCACGATGTACGGGATCGCCAGGTCGTCCTGGATGCCCAGGGCACCGGCGAGCGAGCCGTGGCCCGCGCCGATCGTCTCCTCGAGCACGATCGCACGGAAGCGGTAGTCCTGCAGCATCCCGGCGCCGCCGAACTCCTCGGGGACCGACAGGCCGATGACGCCGGCCTGACCGGCCGCGAGCATGGTCGCGCGGTCGATCTCGCCGTCCGCCTCCCACTGCTTGCGCTTCTCTTCGGTCGCGTACCGCTTCACGAATTCCTTGACGACGTCGCGGAACGCCTCGTGGTCCTCGTCGTAGATGTCGCGCTCCATGTGCGCCTGCCCTTCTTGACACGTCGGTGGCGGGGCCGTTCTCGGAGGGTGCGCGGCCGCGTCGCCGCTGGCGATTCTAGGTCACCCGGCACGCCGCAGGCCGAACGCCTGTGAGATTGCATCCCAGGACGCGCGGTACTGGGTACCGCCATTGTGGGATGCCGCAAACCCGGGTCCGGGCTCACTGCAGCGTCCCGCCGTCGCGCCGTCACGGCTCGTGAAGACCGTCGCCACACCTGCCCCTGCGGGACAGGATCACCCCAGGTAGCCGGGGGCGGCCGGAAGGCCCAGGAACTCCTCGAGAGTGTGCCAGCCACCGTCGTGGTAGGCGCGCGCCAGCTCGGGTCCGATGTAGCGGAGGTGCCAGGGCTCGGGCGAATACCCGGTGATCGGCGTGTACCCGTCCTCGTAGCGGGTGATCCACCCGAACTCCCAGGCGTGCGCGGCGATCCACTGGCCCTGTGCGGAGCCGGCCAGGTCGTCGAGCGTGCCGCAGCCGTCGGAGCAGGCGACGACGTCCGCGGCGAGGCCCGACTGGTGTTCGCTGAACCCGGGCCGGGCGCTGGACAGATCGGCCAGCTCCACACCCCGCGCGCTGACCTGGTTGCCGTAGCTCGTCTCCTGCGTGGTGTGGGACCGGAAGCCGCTCTCGAGGGCGATCTCGCCCACTCCCGCGGCCGCGGCGGCGGCCACCATCGCGCTGAGAGCTGCCGCGGCATCCGATCGCAGCGAGCCGCCTTCGATGCTGCGCACGCCCTCCGGCATGGCCAGCGCACCAGGCCGATAATCCAGCGGAGCCAGCGGACGCGCCTTGTTGATCACGGTCCACACCCGAGCGGGATCGGCGAGGTTGACGCACGGCGCCATGCCGGTGGCGACGGCGCGGCGGAACGCTTCGGGCCCGCCGGCGGCGGCGACCGCCACGACGTCGTCGCCGACGGCGAGCGCATCGGCGAAGCCGTGCAGCGCGCACAGCTCGATCACCGCCGGAGCAGCGGCGACCTGGGGCGTGGGGATCGCCTGCGCGGGTGCCGGCAGGGGCGGGGTCGAACGCGGGGCCGGCATCGACGCGACCTTCTCGTCGACGCGGTCGACCATCATCGTGGCGGTGCTCGCGACCGGGTCGGCGAGGGGCTGCGGACCGGTGACGGCCGCGGTCACGGTGGCGGTCGATCCGAGAATGAGCGATGCGACCACGGTGAGGCCGGCGACCACGCCGGCGCGGATCGGCGGCGTGCGACGCGCGTGCCGAGGCTGCGGCGCGGAGGGGTTCATGAGCCTCGCGGTCTTGGCCTCGTTGCGACTGGCCGGCGCCGCCGGTCGAGCCGCAGCGCCCACCCGGGTCGGGGTCGCGGGCCGACTCGCCCCACGCGCTGCGGCCGAGCGGCGCGGCTGGGCGGCGTCCCGCGGCGCGCCGAACGCACGCTCAGCATCCCTTGCGCGTTGCAGCCTCGCGGCGCGACGGGTCGATGGGGGATCGTGCGGTTCGGGGGCCGTCACGCTCTCCATTCTGGCCTGCCGGGCGTCGCGGGTCGAGCGATCGGCCGCATCCGTCCGGATTCGGCGATCTGTGCGAGTTCATCTTGACACATATTCGAATTTCTGTTCCCATGGGAACATGCGTTGGCAGGGGCAGGAACTGGGTGTTGCGGATGCCGCGGCTCTACCCGGGCTCGAACAGCTCAATGGGCTCGTGCGGTCCGTGACGACTCCCGAGTTCGCAGACGTCACCTTTCACGAGGTGATGTGCAAGAGCGCCCTCAATCATGTCCCCGGCGCCTCGGCGATGCCGTTCGACTGGACCATCAACCCTTATCGGGGGTGCAGTCACGCGTGCGCGTATTGCTTCGCCCGGGGAACGCACGAATACCTCGAATTGGATGCAGGACGGGACTTCGACTCGCAGATCATCGTCAAGATCAACGTCGCCGACGTGCTCGAGAAGGAGCTCCGCCGCGGCAGCTGGATGCACGACGCCGTCATGCTGGGCACCAATACGGACCCGTACCAGCGCGCGGAGGGACGGTACCGGCTGATGCCGGGGATCATCTCGGCGCTGACCGAGTCGGGTACTCCGTTCTCGCTGCTGACGAAGGGCACGCTGCTGCGGCGCGACCTTCCCCTGCTGCGGGATGCCGCGGCATCCGTTTCAGTGTCCATCGCGATGTCGATCGCCGTGTTCGACGACGCACTGCAGAAGCTCATCGAACCCGGGACCCCATCGACTGCGGCTCGCCTCGACACGGTGCGGGCCGCCTCCGAAGCGGGATTCCGCGTGACCGTCTTCCTCATGCCGGTCCTGCCGCACCTGACCGACTCGATCCCGGCGCTGGACGAAGCGCTCGCGCGCATCCGCGCGGCCGGGGCGGTCCGTGTCGTCTTCGGCGCGCTGCACCTGCGGCCCGGTGCGAAGCAGTGGTTCATGGAATGGCTGCGCCGCGAGCGCCCCGAGCTGGTCTCGTCGTACCTGGGTCTTTATCCCGGCGCCTCGGCGACCGCACCCAAGGCGTATCGAGAGTGGCTGTCCAAGCGGGTGCGGCCGCTGCTGCGGGTCCACGGGCTGGACGGGCGCGCCGAAGACGACGCGCCGCGCCGATCCAGCGTGGCCGGACTCGCCGCGCGCACGACGCCGCAGTTCGTCACCACGTCGCGGGGCCGCGAGGCGCAGAGCGCCGTGCGGCTCTTCTGACCCTCGCCGCCGGCTCTGACACTGGGCGACCGCGCCGACCGGCTCTGACCGCCAGAGGGGGTGCGCGCTCGACCCGAACACGGCACGATGAAGCGGTGGCGCGGTTTCTGCTCTCAGCGATGCCCTTCACGGGACACGTCGCACCGATATGCGCCGTCGCACAGGCGCTGGTGACGCGGGGACACGACGTGCGCGTCTACACCGGCGCGGCATTCCGGCGCCGCGTGGAGTCCGCCGGTGCCGCTCTCGTGCCGTGGCAGATCGCACCGGACTTCGATGAGAACGACCTGTCGGCGACCTTCCCCCGGGTGGTCGGCAAGAAGGGCCTGGGACAGCTGCTCATCAACGTCCAGGACGTCTTCATCCGTACCGCGCCGGCGCAGGTCGAGGACCTCAGGACCGCGTGGGAGCGCACACCGTGGGATGCGATCGCCGGTGACGAGGTCTCGCTCGGCGGTGCGCTGTTCGCGGAGCAGACCGGCGGCGTCCGGGCGACCGTGGCACTGCTGCCGCTCAACCTCTCCGGCACGCACGGCCCGCCCAGCGGAATGGGGATCGCCCCGGGGCGCAATCCGTTCACCAGAACGCGGGATGCCGCGCTCCGCGCCGCGGTTCCCCTGATCTCACGACCGCTGCGTCGGCCGCTCGCGCAGGCACGCGCAGCGGTGGGGCTGCCGCCGTCCGCGCGCGCCTTCGACAAGGTGGCCTTCTCGCCCCGCCTCGTCGTGGCGAGCGGTGTCCCGCAGCTGGACTACGAGCGGACCGACCGACCACCGTCGGTGCACTTCGTCGGAGAGCTGCGAGCGCCGACGACCGTCGCGGCCGAGCTGCCCCGCTGGTGGGGAGATCTGGATGGGCGCCGGGTCGTGCACGTCACCCAGGGGACGCAGAACATCGACCCCTCCGACCTCATTCGCCCCGCGCTCGAGGCCCTCGCCGACCGAGACGTGCTCGTCGTCGTCGCGACGGGGGTCTCCGGGCGCGACGAGCTGCCGTTCGCCGTGCCGGGCAACGCGCGCGTCGCGGGGTTCCTGCCGTACGCGGAGCTTCTGCCACGCACCGACGTCGTGATCACCAACGGCGGGTGGGGTGGCGTGCTCGCTGCCCTGAGCCACGGCATCCCCCTGGTGATCGCGGGCGGTGACCTGGACAAGCCCGAGATCGCGGCCCGCGTCGCATGGGCCGGCGCGGGGGTGAACCTCAAGACGGGGACGCCGACCGCCGCGAAGGTGGCGGCCGGGTTCGACCGCATCATGGCGGATGAGTCGTTCCGGGATGCCGCCGCCCGCGTCGGCGCGGACCTGCGATCCCGCGGCGGTGCGCCGCGCGCGGCGGAGCTGCTGGAGTCTCTCGTCTGACGCGCAAGCCCCTGCCGCGGCATCCGCTCTCGTGGAAATGTCGCTCGAGGAGATGTACGCCCGATGAAGACGGGATCGCCGCTGAGTGAAGGAGAGGGTCATGGCGGACGAGTACGAGGGGCCGCGCACGTATCCGGAGGGCGTGCCGTGCTGGGTGGATGCGAAGCAGTCCGACGTGCGCGCCGGCGCGGAGTTCTACGGCGTGCTGTTCGGGTGGGAGTTCATCGAGGCGGGCCAGCCGGGCGAGGATCAGCCCTACCTGTTCGCCCAGCTCGACGGCCGCGACGTCGGCGCGCTCGAGCCGGTCGCGCCAGGCCAGCCGGGCGCCGCCTGGATCAGCTACATCGCCTGCGATGACATCGAGGACGCGTGTCTGCGCATCGAACGCGCACACGGTCTCGTCGGCGTCCCGCCTGCCGACGCCGGCCCCTACGGACGCGGCGCGCTGTGCACCGACCCGCAGGGCGCCGTGTTCGGACTCTGGCAGGCCGGGGCGCACCCCGGCTCGCAGATCGTCAACGTTCCGGGGGCCTGGAATTTCAGCGACCTTCACACACCGGATGCCGCGGCCGCCCTCGCGTTCTACGGCGAAGTCTTCGGGTGGCAGGTGGATCCTGGCCTCGGATCCGGGATGATCCGACTGCCCGGGTACGGCGATCACCTCGCGTCGACGGTCGATCCCGGCATCCACGAGCGCCAGGCCCTCGCCCCGCCGGGCTTCGCCGATGTGATCGCGGGGTTGACCGTGGACCCGCGCGCCCCCGGGGCCGCGTGGGAGATCCGCTTCAGTGTCGCGGACCGCGACAAGAGCGCGGCCGACGCGGAGCGGCTCGGGGCGACGGTGCAGTCGCGGGCGGACGGTGAATGGACGCGGGATGCCGTGATCATCGACCCGCAGGGCGCGCGTCTGGTCCTGAGCCAGTTCACTCCCCCCGACGCCGCGGGCTTCTGAGCCGTCGATGCGGTGAGTTCAGGAGAAATCGCCGGGTCAGGACGATTCCCCGCGGATCGTCCTGACCCGGCGACAACTCCTGACCCGGCGATGCGCAAACGCGAAACGCCGGGCTGCCCTCCGAAGAGAGCGACCCGGCGTTCGACGTCGTGGGCTACGCGGTGATCTCGGCAGCGGTCGGCATGCGACCGGCCAGCTCCTCGATCGTGTCGTCGCCGGGGCGGACGTTCTCGAAGGGCGCCGCGATCTCGGCTCGTTCGAGCATCTCGTTCATGCGGCGCTGACGCTGCCGCGTGATGAGCGTCACGACACGACCGGTCTTGCCCGCGCGGCCGGTGCGGCCGGAACGGTGCAGGTAGGTCTTGTACTCGTCGGGCGCATCGGCCTGGATCACCAGATCGATGTCGTCCACGTGGATGCCGCGGGCTGCGACGTCCGTCGCGACGAGCACATTCACCCGGCCCGACGTGAGGCGCTCGAGGTTGCGCGTGCGGCGGGCCTGATTGAGGTCTCCGTGCAGCGAAACGGCCGGGATCCCGATGTTCGCGAACTGCTCGGCGAGCATCTCGGCGTACGCACGGGTCCGGGCGAAGACGAGGGTCTTGCCTTCGCGGTCCACGAGCTGGTCGAGGATCTCGGCCTTGTCGCGGTGCTCGATGACAAGGACGCGGTGCTCGATCGTGCTCGAGGCCTGGTCTTCACCGGCGACCTCGTGCACCGACGGCTCGACGAGGAATTCGTCGACCAGCGACGACACCTCACGGTCGAGCGTCGCCGAGAACAGCAGCTTCTGTGAACCATCGGCGGTTTCGCGCAGGATGCGCTGCACCGGCTCGAGGAACCCGAGCTCGCACATGTGGTCGGCCTCGTCGATCACGGCGACCATCACGTCGCTGAGATCCAGCTTGCGCTGGTTGATGAGGTCTTCGATGCGACCGGGCGTGCCGATGATGATGTCGACGCCCTTCTTGAGCGCACCGACCTGGCGCGCCTGGGGCACGCCACCGTAGATCTGCGTGGTGAACAGCCCGACGCTGCGGGCGATCGGCTGGATCGTGCGGTCGAGCTGCAGCGCGAGCTCGCGCGTCGGGGCGAGGATGATCGCCTTCGGCTTGCGACCGAACTCGCGCTTCTTGCCGGCGCCGCTCTTGAGCACGTTCTCGACGAGCGGTGCGCCGAACGCGATGGTCTTGCCCGAGCCGGTGCGACCGCGAGCGAGGACGTCGCGGCCCGCGAGGATCTCGGGGATCGTCGCGGCCTGGATGGCGAACGGGGTCGCGGCACCGAGGTCGGCGAGGGTGCGGACGATATTCTCACCGAGTCCGAGCGAGCCGAAGGTCACACCATCGACGACGGTCGCCTGGACGGCCTCGGCCTGCAGGCGGTCGTGCACGACGTCGACGTGCTGCTGGTGCGCGGCAGTGCGCGTGGGCGCATTCCAGTCGCCACGATTGCCGGATGCCGCGGGGCGGCGATCGCGGTCATCACGACGGGGGCGATCGGCGTTGTACTCGCGCTTGGGACGGTCGTCCGTGGAACGCTGCGGACGATCGGTGCCGAACGAACGCGCCGGACGGTCATTGTTGTACTCACGACGGGCCGGACGCTCATCGTTCGAACGCTGCGGACGGTCGTTGCTGTAGGGCCGAGCAGGACGGTCGCCCTGCGAACGCTGCAGACGATCGGTGCCGAACGAACGCGCCGGACGCTCCGTGTTGTAGTCACGACGGGCGGGACGCTCATCGTTCGAACGCTGCGGACGGTCACTGCCGAACGAACGCGCCGGACGCTCGCTGTTGTACTCACGACGCGCGGGACGCTCATCGTTCGAACGCTGCGGACGATCGTTGCCGTACTCACGACGGGCGGGACGCTCGCTGTTGTACTCACGACGCGCGGGACGCTCATCGTTCGAACGCTGCGGACGATCGTTGCCGTACTCACGACGCGCGGGACGCTCATCGTTCGAACGCTGCGGACGGTCACTGCCGAACGAACGCGCCGGACGCTCACTGTTGTACTCACGACGGGCGGGACGCTCATCGTTCGAACGCTGCGGACGGTCACTGCCGAACGAACGCGCCGGACGCTCGCTGTTGTACTCACGACGGGCCGGACGCTCATCGTTCGAACGCTGCGGACGATCGTTGCCGTACTCACGACGCGCGGGACGCTCGTCATTCGAACGCTGCGGACGGTCACTGCCGAACGAACGCGCCGGACGCTCGCTGTTGTACTCACGACGCGCGGGACGCTCATCGTTCGACCGCGCCGGACGCTCGTCGAACGACCGCGCTGCGCGGTCGTTGTACGACGGCGCGCGGGTGCTGCGGGCCTCGTCGCGGCCGGCGCGCTGCGACGCCGTCCACCGGGTCTTCGGAGCACCGGTCTTGGAGGCACCCGTCCTGGGGCCACCGGTCCTCGGAGCGCTCGTCGGTGCGCCGTCTTCCGCAGCGCGGTATCCGCGGTGCGCCGCGCTCTTGCTGCCGGGCTTCTGGGCGGAACCCCCGCGGGCCCGGTCGTGGAACGAGGTCTTCTTCTCGCCGTAACGCGGCTCGAAGTTCTTGGCCGGTCGACCGCCGGCGGGCTTTTTGCTCTTGGGCATGGGGGATGTCCTTCTGGGTTGTCTCAAATGTGAGAACAGCACTCCACAGATCGCGGGCAGATTGCATCCGCACAGTTGACACTGCGCAGGTAGCACTGCCGCGAGGCCGCACATGCGGCACGGAGTTGCCCGGACTATCGTCGGCCGGGGGCCATTCAACGTGATGGTCGCCGGAGCGGATTCGCTCCCACCATCGGCCCCTTGGACTCACAAACCCATCCGCACAACACGTGCGGTGTCCAGAGCCGACCCTTCATCCTAGCGGATGCCGTGAAAACGAGTCTGAGAGGTCCACGCACGCGCCGTATCCCGGTTCTACACTGACGCCATGACCACCAGCACCACCGCGTCGCACTCCGGTGCGGCAGCTCCGGCACCGCCCACGTTGCGCGCCGAGTCGGAGGCCGTCTATGCCGCCGGCGCCGCGGGCGTGCTCGGTGCGGCATACGGGCTCGTCGTCTCCCTGGTCCTGCCTGATCTGCCACTCGCCAACGCCACCGGCGCGTTCGGACTGCTCGCCGCGATCGGCGCGGGCCTCGTCGCTGCGGCCGCATCGGGAACCGGCTACTGGCGATCCCGCAACCGACCTGGTCAGGAATGGCGGCGTGCGCTGCCGGCGTGGAAGTTCACGGTGAACACCATCTCCGTGGTGATCGTGCACACCGCGCTGGCCTTTCTCGTCACGTACGCGGGGTTCCGGCTGCTGGGTCTGGGCTTCATCGGCCTGCCCGTCGTCACGTTCTGGGCGATCCTGCTGATGGCCGTGACTCTGGGGCTCGCGTCCTATCTCGTGTATCTCTCGGTGTCCCGCGTGACGACACAGCGCATGTCATCGCTGCTGATGGCCTTCATCGTGATCGGCACGCTGACGGCGATGGTGACCTCGCCCGATCCCGGGTGGTGGAAGGTCCATTTCAGCCAGCTCGGCACTTTCGACGACCTCTGCAGCGTCGTCTTCAACGGCACCCTGATCGCAGGCGGCCTGCTCGTGACGACCTTCGCTGTCTACATCGCGAACGATCTGCACCAGCTGGCCGCGGAGCGCGTTCTGACCAATGCCGCTGCGCCGCGCATCGTCTCCACGCTGTTCGTGATCATGGGAGTCATGCTGGCCGGCGTCGGCATCTTCCCGGTGGATGTGAACCTCTGGCTGCACAACCTTTCGGCGTCGGGGATGGCCCTGATGTTCCTCGCACTGCTGATCGCCGGCCCCAGACTGCTGCGAGGGATGCCGCGCACCTACTTCGTGTCGGGGTGGGCTTTCCTGTTCGCAACGCTCGCCTCGGTCGTGCTCTTCGTGGTCGGCTATTTCTCCTTGACCGCGTTCGAGATCATCATCTTCGCGCTCATCTTCGGGTGGATCGCGGTATTCATCCGCTTTCTCGGAGTATCTGGCCAACGCGAATAGTACGGCTAAAATTCAGGTGAATTCACCGCGATTGATCCGAACGCGCTACATTCAACGCAAGACCGGGTGCTGCGAGGGGTGCAAACCAGTCCAACCAGTGCTGTCAATCCGGGGTAGGCGGCTGGGGCCTGGAGTATCTGCAGGGCGGGAGCGCTACCGCACCGCCTCATGAAAGGCCTGTCCATCACCGTGGCCCTGCTTGCCGACATCACGCTCGCTGGACCGAGTGTGCGCCTGCGCGCACTCACCGGACCCGTGACAGCAACTCAGGTCGGTTTTCTCACCGCCGCCGTGCTGATCGGCGGCATCCTCATCTCGATCGTCACCACCCCTGATCCGCTGTGGTGGCAGTTGCACTTCAGCCGACTGGGCACCTTCTCGGTCCTGTCGGGCTATCTCTTCAACTCCACCCTCATCGCGACCGGCGCCGGGGTCGTGGCGTTCGGGTGGAGACTGCGCATCGAGATGAAACGCCACGCGGGCACGGCCGTGCTGACGAATCGGAGGTCCGCGACCGCAGTCCCGATCCTCGTCGTGCTGATCGGCATCCATCTGTCGTTCGTCGGCATCATCCCCCAGAACACCAATGAGTTCCTGCACGACCGCGCGTCGACCGGCGCGGTGTTCTCGTTCACCGCGATCCTGTTGTCCAGCCGCTGGCTCTTGCGTGGCATGCACCGCGGAGTCGCGCGCGCCAGCCGGCGAGTGGGCATCGGGCTCGTTGTGGCCGTCAGCGTGTACGTCCCGGGTTTCATCAACCTCGCGGCCTTCGAACTGATCGGCTTCAGCCTCATCTTCTTCTGGCTGCTGTTCTTCGCACGCAGCCTCGGCCGCCACGCGGACGAGCCCCGTCGCAGCCGTCCTGCCGTTCAGCGAACGGCCAGCACGCATCACACCGTCGTGGTCGCACCGCGCGCCCACGCTCGCCGGATCCATGCCGCGGCGAGCGGTCCTTCGATGACGGCCGTGCGGCCCCGCACCGTGACCCGGCCTCGTGCGGGCGCGCGCGCCCGGCACGGCACGAACCGGGCACCGACGTCGCGTCAGCTGGATTCGGAGCACCACCGAGCCCGCAACGCAGCACCACGGGTCGATCGGCGCTAGCTCGCTGACGCCCGCGCGGCCTGTGTCAGCGCGAGCCTGCTGAATCGTCCTCGTCCCACGATGCCTCGGCGTCCGCACTGTCCGTGCGCCCCTGATCAGCGGGGGCGGGGCCGTCCTGCGCCGAGGGGTCGGCGTGGATCGTCTCGGGCTCGGCGTCCATCGGCTCGTCGCCCTCCGGCTCGGGCTCGGCAACCACGAACTCCGGCTCGTCGCCCTCCGGCTCGGGCTCGGCGACCACGGACTCCGGCTCGTCGCCCGCCGGCTCGGGCTCGGCCTGCGCCGCCAGCACGGGCTGCCCGTCCTGCGGCATCTCGATGTCCGGTCCCTCGTCGATGACCGGGACGTCGGCGTCTTCACGCGCGGCAGCGACGACCGTGGCGGGTGCGGAAGCGGCGCGCACGGCGTCCCGGGCCCTGATCTCGCGCCGCGTCAGGCCTGACTCCGTCGCGCCCACGGCTCCCACGGCGACCGGCGCCGCCGCGGGAGTGTCCTCAGCGGCATCCATCCCTCGCTGGCCCCGGGCGACGCGCCGCTCCTTCGCGCCTTCGACCACGTTGTAGAGGGTCGGCAGCACGAGCAGCGTGAGCAGCGTGGAAGAGACCAGTCCGCCGATCACCACGATCGCGAGCGGCTGCGAGATGAAACCACCGTGACCGGTGATCCCGAGCGCCATCGGTGTCAGCGCGAAGATGGTGGCCAGCGCGGTCATCAGGATCGGCCGGAGTCGTCGCGACCCTCCGGCGACGGTTGCGTCGTGCGCCGACAGTCCCTTGGTCCGGTACTGGTTGACGAGGTCGACGAGCACGATCGCGTTGGTGACCACGATGCCGATGAGCATCAGCACGCCGATCAACGACGCGACGCCCAGCGGCACGCCCGTGGCGAGCTGCAGCAGGATGGCGCCGGTGGCAGCGAACGGCACCGAGATCAGCAGCAGCAGCGGCTGGCGCAGCGACTTGAACGTCGCGACCATGACGATATAGACGATGAGGATGGCCGCGAGCAGCGCGAGACCGAGCTGGGTGAACGCGTCCTGCTGCTGCGAGATCACGCCGCCGAGCGCGGCATCAGCCGAATCGGGCAGGTCCGCGTCGGCGAGGGCCGTGTTCACCGATGCGGATGCCGTCGTCAGATCGTCCGTGGCGGGAGTGACGGTGACGGTGGCCGTGCGCTGACCGCCCTCGGTGGTGATCGAGGTCGGCCCTTCGCTCGCCTCGACCGTCGCGATCTCGGCGAGAGCGATCGGGCCACTCGCGCTCGGGACCGTCAGCTGCCTGAGCTCATCGATCGTCAGCGGAGTCTGCGAGGCCGCCAGGTACACCGTGAGCGTCGTGTCGTCGATCTCGACGGCGCCGATGCGCTGCGGCTGCATCGTGTTCGACACGAGGGCACCCACCGCGACCTCCGACAGGCCGAGCGAGGCGGCCTTGTCGCTGTCCACCACGACGGCGATGTACGGCAGAGAGGCGGACAGGTTGCTGGAGACCTGACCGATGCCCTCGGTACCCGTGACAGCGTCCACCACGGCGTCCGTCGCCTCCTGCAGCGTCGACGAGTCGGGCGCGGTGACGTCGATCTCGATGTCGCTCGATCCGAATCCGCCGCCGCCCCCGGCGACGGTGATCGTTCCGGCGTCCTCGAGATCCGCGACAGCGGACTGCACTTCCTCGCGCAGCGCGACCTGGTCGGCGTCGGGATCGGTCGTGACCGAGTAGGTGATGCCGCTGCCGCCGCCGGTGAAGGCGTCCCGCAACGCGGAGCCGCTCGAGCCGATGGACACCTGGACGGTGTCGATGCCGTCGATCTCGAGCAGGAGCGCCTCGACCTGAGTCGATGCGGCGTCCTCGGCCTCGAGGCTGGGCGCCTGGCCGATGTCCTGGGTCATCGTGAAGGTGTTCTGGCCCGAGTCGCCGAGGAAGTTCGTCTTCAGGAACGGGGCGACCGCCGCGGTTCCCACCAGGACGAGCACGGCCAGCAGCAGCGTCACCCACGAGTGCTTCAGCGTCCAGCGCAGGACCGGCAGGTAGGCCTTCTGCAGACGGCTCGGAGGAGCGTCGGGGTCCTCGGCGTCGATCTGACGGCCGTCGGCTCCGAAGATCGGCTTGCCCGGGCGCAGGAACCAGTACGCCAGCACGGGCACGATCGTCAGCGCGACGAACAGGGAGGCGGTCATCGCGATCGTGACCGTGAGCGCGAACGGCCGGAACAGCTCGCCGGTCACATCGCCGACGAAGGCGATCGGAAGGAACACGGCCACGGTCGTGATCGTCGAGGCGGTGATCGCCGCGGCGACCTCGCGCACGGCGCGCAGGATCGACTGCAGCTTGTCGGCGTCCCCGACGTAGTGGCGCTTGATGTTCTCGATCACGACGATCGAGTCGTCGACCACTCGGCCGATCGCGATGGTCAGCGCACCCAGCGTGAGGATGTTCAGCGAATAGCCGAAGGCCTGAATCCCGATGAACGTGATCAGCACGCTCGTCGGGATCGAGATCGCCGTCACCAGCGTCGCCCGCACCGACAGCAGGAAGACGAGGATGACGAGCACGGCGAAGAAGAGGCCCAGCAGGCCCTCCTGCGCGAGAGCCTCGATCGACTGCTGGATGTAGGGGGCCTGGTCGAAGACGACCGTGAACTCCGCGCCGCCGAGGCTCTGTTCCAGATCGGGCAGTGCGGCCAGCACTCCGCGCGAGACGTCGACGGTGTTGGCCGAGGGCAGTTTTGTGACGGCGATGGTGAGCGCCGGCTCGCCGTTGACGCGCGAGATCGTCGTGACCGGATCCTGGTTCTGCTCGACCGTGGCCACGTCCGCGATCGTTCGAGGTCCCGATTCGAACTGCGCGGCATCCGTCGGCACGAGGGGAAGCGCGGCGATCTCGTCGACCGACGCGATCTTCGAGCCGGTCTGCACGGTGAGGGTCTGACCGTCTTCGGTGATCTCGCCACCGGGGAACAGGACGCCGTTCTGGTCCAGCGCGTCCCGGATCGCCTGCTGCGAGTATCCCGCCTCCTCCAGCGCGGCCTGATCGGGGGTGATCGTGACGCGCTGACCGACGCCACCGACGATCTGAGCGGCATTCACTCCGACGATGTCTTCGAGCTCGGGGACGATCGCCGACTCCAGCTGCGCCTGAATGGTCTGCTCGTCGTCATATCCGGTCACCGCGAGCTGGATCACGGGGAAGTCGTCGATGCTCGCCGAGATCACGTTCGGCTCGATCCCCTCGGGGAGCTGGGACTTGATCCGGTTGATCGCCTGCGTGATCTTCTGCTCGGCCGTGGCGAGGTTGGTGCCGTACGTGAAGGATGCCTGGATGATCGACGCGTTTGTCGTGCTCGTCGCGGTGGTCGACTCCAGACCCGGAACGCCCTGGATCGCCGATTCGATCGGCACGGACACGTCGTTGCTGACGACCTCGGGGGACGCGCCCGGGTACGTGGAGACCACCACGAGCTGCGGGAACTCGATCGACGGGATCAGCTCCTGCTTCAGGCTCGTGAGCGCGAGACCTCCGAACACCGCGGCGACGATCGTGATGAGGGCGATGAGCGCACGGTTCTTGAGGCTCAGTACGGCGAGATTCGACACGGGGGCCTTCGCTGGGTGCAGTTCGGATGCCCGGGGAGTGCCGGGTCAGGATGCCGGGCACTGCCCGCGCGACCGATACGCGAATGTATCGAGTCCTCAGTATCGCATGACAGAAACCCCGGGGTGCCGCGAATCCGGGCTTCGCGAGCGCGGGCGCGCACCCCCGGCGGGTCTCAGAACCGAGCCGCGAGCGCGAGTCCGACGGCCGCGGCGACGACGCCCAGGACGAGGTTGGCGCCGGCGTTCATCCACCCTCGACGCGCGTACCCGCGACGCAGGTTCAGCACGGACTCGAGCGAGACCGTGCTGAAGGTCGTGTAACCGCCGAGCAGCCCCACCCCGAGGATCCACGCCGCCTCTGAGCCGACGAAACCGACGCCCAGACCGGTGAGGATCCCGAGCGCGAATGAGCCGGTGACATTCACGACGAGGATGCCGAGGGGGAACCGCCGCGCCTTTCCGCCGTCGACGAGGACATCGACGAGATAGCGCAGGCCCGCTCCGACGCCCCCGGCGAGTGCGGCGCCGAGGAGGGTCCACACGCTCATCTGGCGCCCTCCGGTTCGTCCGACGGCCCGCCGGTCTCGCCCCGGGGGCGCAGCGTCAGCCGCAGCCCGAGCCCCGCCGCGGCGAGGCCGAGGATCACCGAGGCGGCCGCCAGCGCGATCCCCGCGACCGGCGCCGCGCTGAGGAGAGTCGCCGTCTGCACCGCGAACGCGCTGTACGTCGTGAAGCCGCCGAGCACCCCGGTTCCCAGGAACACGCGCGCGGTGGGATGCCGGTCCGCGAGAGAGCCGACCACCAGCCCGAGCGCGAACGACCCGACGACGTTCACGACCATCGTTCCGAACGTCAGCGCAAGCGTGGACGACCGGTCCGAGAACGGCAGGAGCAGCAGTTCGCGGGCCGCCACGCCGATGACACCGCCGAGGAAGACAGCGCCGAGCATGCGCACATCGGGAACGGGTCGGCGCGGCACGGCCCCACCTTATGCCCGCGCTGCCCTGCGCCCCCGCTGCCCCGCGCCCGCGCTGCCCCCGCGCCCGCGGGGCGTCGGTCACGGCATCCGGCCTCTCCGCCTGTTCACTTGCCCTGTTCGTACGCCGGAGCGCCCCTTGGGCGTACATCCAGGGCAAGTGAACAGAGCTGAACGGCCGGCGGAGTCAGCCGATGAGCAGGCGCTGGATCGCGGACTCCGGCGACACACCCAGGTCCAGCAGCCTGCCGCGCTCGTACGCGGTGAAGACGCCGGGGTCGATGTAGCTGCCCCGTGCCACGGCGGGCGTATTGCCGAGCGCCTCGGACGTCGCCCGCACCGCGAGCGCCTCGGCCCGTTTGCGGTCCTTCGCCGTGTCGACGGTACCGATGCGGGCGAGTGCCTCGGCGGCGAGGATGGTGCCGCGCAGGGTGCGGAAGTCCTTGGCGGTGAACGCGCCCCCGGTCAGCGAGCGCACGTGCGAGTTGACGTCCGCGGGCGTGAGCGGCACCCGCCGGTTGCCCCGGCGGTAGGCCAGAAGCGGGGAACGCGGGCGTCCGCCGCTCAGCTCGAGAATCACCGCCGCGAGTTCCTCATCGTCGATCTCGATGTACGCGCGCTTGCCGCTCTTGCCCGGAAACGACAGGGTGATCAGGGATGCCGCGACCGCAGCATCCCGTCGCTGCAGGGTGGTCAGACCGCGACTGCCGTGCTGCTCGAGATAGCGCGCCGACCCGATCCGCGGGGCAGCCTCGTCGAGCAGCCGGAACGATGCCGCGAGCACCCGTTCGCGATCGAGGTCGTCGCGGCGCAGCGCGCTGGTGACCCGCCCCCGCGCGCGGGGCAGCGCCGCAGCCAGGTCGAGCGCGCGGGAGAACTTGCGGCGGTCCCGGCGTTCGCGCCATCGCGGGTGATACAGGTATTGGCGTCGCCCCGCGTCATCGACTCCGACGGCCTGGATGTGCGCGTTCGGGTCGACGGCGATCCACACGTCCTCCCAGGCCGGCGGGATCACGAGATCGTGGATGCGCTGCCGATCCGCGGGGGGCGCGGCCGATCCGCTCATGTCGGCGTAGCGGAAGCCGCTTCCGGCCCGGATCCGTCGATAGCCGGGGTCTTCTCCCGGGCGCACCCGGATCAGTCGTGCCACGTCGCCTCTTGTCCTGCGTCGTCGTTGCCGGGAGCGGTCGGTGATCGCCCAGGAGCGTGATCTTCTCCTCGATCGTGTCGACGGTACGGCGGGCGGATGCCGCATCCGAAGGGGTTGACAAGATCACAGGCCCGGAACATGGCTCCCCCTTCCCCCGCTGAACGCCCGTTCCTGGGAGTCCGCTGTGCGCGTAGCATCGCCTCCGACCGCGCGTCAAGCCCCTCCCCTGTGCACGCGCGGAGTGGCATTCTCTTAGCCGTGCCTCTTGTGGCATCCGGGTCGCGCCACTTCGCTATCCGGCGACAGAAGGAGAAGCCTCCATGAACCTCGCCCTCATCATCATCATCGTCATCGCGGTCATCCTCGCGATCTTCGGTGGCCTGAACTCAGCGCTGAGCTGGCTCCTCTGGGTCGCCATCATCGTGGGAGTCATCGCGCTGATCGTGTTCCTCTTCCGAGTCATCAGCGGCAACCGCCGCACGTGAGTCGTGGGTCGGTCATGACGACCGACCTCGCTCCCCCAGGAGAGCGGATGCCGCATTCCGACGGTTTCGTCGGAGTGCGGCATTCGCCGTCTTCCGAGCGGTGGATGCCGTGTCCCGGCTGAGGCGGGAACGCGGCATCCGTCGCCCTGATCGTCGCGCTACAGGTTCGCCTCCGCGTAGCTGCGGAGTGCGTCGCGCACGAACTCCGCGCCGGCCGTGCCACCCTCGCTCGTGCGATAGTTCGCTCCGAAACGCTCGTCCGCGACGTACATCTCGCCGAGCCCGATGACGTAGGCCTTGACGTCGCCGCCGGGCGCCGCGGCCGGCGTGCCCGGAATACCCGTCAGCCACTCGACGTGGCGTCTCGCGAGCGTCGCGGCCTCCGCACTGTCGGGCGCGATGCCGCGTTCGGCCGCAGCGATCCAGTCGCGGCCGAGGTCCGCTGCACGTCGCGTCCACTCCGCCTTCTCGCCGTCGCTCATGCCACGCCACCAGCGGTCGCCGTCGGCGTAGGCCTTCTCGCCCCAGCGCTGTTCGACCTCGTCCTGATACTGCGTGTGGTCGAAGCCGTCGAACATGTCTTCTGCCATGAGTCGTTCACCTCCCTTCACTGCGTCGATGGTCAGCTGCACCGACGCGATCTGTCGGGTCAGCCGGTCCTGCTCCTGCTTCAGCCACGCGAGGTGGCCGGTCAGCGCCTCCTCCTGCGCCACCTCCCTGTCGAGCACGTCGCTGATCTGGGAGAGGCCGAGACCGAGGTCCCGCAGCAAGAGGATCCGCTGCAGCCGCACCAGTGCGTCCTGGTCGTAGTACCGGTACCCGTTCACGCCGATGCTCGACGGCGGGAGGAGCCCGATCTGCCCGTAGTGGCGCAGCGCGCGACTGGTGGTGCCGGCGGCCTTCGCGATCTGTTGGATCGACCATTCTTTGATTTCCACGGCTCTTCCCTCCCTGCCGATCAGGCTAAAGGTTGACGTGGCGTCAAAGTCAAGCGGGGAACTCTGGGTGTTTCCCGAACCCTCTTGACATCAACGCGATATATCGTGTTCCATGGCGTCATCGCGATATATCGTGACTTACCTTCCGAATGGAACTCAGGAGCAGACATGACCCTCGAGAAGTGGATCATCCACCCGGGCGAAACGCGCGTCATCGACATCGAGACCGTGCGCAAGCTCAAGATCAGCCTCATCGGAGGCCAGGTAGACGTCATCGGCCACGACGAGCCGGGCGCGCGCATCGAAGTGCACGGCGTGACCATCAAGGACCTGCGCATAGAGGTGGTCGGAGACGTCGTCGAGATCGACCACCCGCAGCTGCGATGGGACAACTTCCTCGAGGTGTTCCGCAACTTCGGTGCGGGCGGCCCGAAGGCCGAGATCAGCGTCGCCGTCCCCCGCGAGGTGGCACTGAACCTCGGTGTGGTCAGCGCGAGCGCGCTGGTCTCCGGCATCCGTCACGACACCCGGCTCAACACGGTCTCGGGCGACATCATCGTCGACGGCCTGACAGGCGACCTCACGGTCAACGCTGTCTCCGGGGACGTCCAGATCCGTGAGCTCGTCGGTGCACTGAGCGCGAACAGCGTGTCGGGCGACGTCGCCGCAACGGGCGCGATCCGCAAGGCGACGATCGACACCGTCTCGGGCGCGACGCTCGTCGATACGAGCGGCGAAGCCCACCAGGTCGGCCTCAACACCGTCAGCGGCAACTCCACGGTGCGCTTGGACGAAGGACGGCCCGCGAACTTCGTCGTGCGCAGCGTCAGCGGCCGCGTGCAGGTGGACGGCGTGGTGCGCTCGGGCAAGGGCACCGGCCCGACGACGAACTTCGCCGGTGCGGTCGGCGAGCTCAGCGGCTCATTCGTCGACGTCCGCGCGAACTCGGTCTCGGGCGATGTCACCGTGCTGCGCCGGGCATCCGAGGATGCCTCGGACAGAGCGGTGGATGCCGCCGACGACGCCGAGAAGGAGTGGTGATGGCACCCGTCTTCTCGCATGGCGACCTGCGTCTGTACCTGCTGAGCCTGCTCGATGAGGGGCCGCGGCACGGCTACGACATCATCCAGGCGCTCTCGGATCGGACCGGCGGCACGTACACCCCGAGCGCCGGCACGATCTATCCGCGCCTGGCCAAGCTCGAAGAGGAGGGCCTGGTGTCCAAGAGCGTAGACGGTCGCAAGACCGTCTACGAGATCACGGATGCCGGACGCGCAGAAGTCGCCGCACGGACCGGTGACCTGGAAGGCATCGAAGCGGGGTTGACGGACTCGGTCCGCCTCATCGCCGACGAGGTCCGCAGCAACGTGCGGGAGGCGATGAAGAGCCTCCGCGCAGACCTCGCCGCGGCCACCCGCGAAGAGCGCTCCACAACGCGCCAGACGCCCAGAAACGACGAGCCGCGCACGGCCAGCCGCGAGCAGATGCACCGAGCGGATGCCGCGATCAACGAGTTCCGTGCGCGCGTGCGCACGGACCTGCGCTCGCACGTCGCGCGCGGCGGTGAGCTGGCGGCATCCGTGATCGACGATCTGATGGCGTCGCTGGACGGTGTCGCCCGCGAGATCACGCGTTCCCTGCGGCGCTGAGCGGGTGGCCCGACCTCAGCCGGGCCAGATCTCCTCGTCGTCCGGCACGGGCTCCCCGAGCGGGACGACGAGGATCGGCCGGTGCTGCCGATGCGCCAGCCGCGCGGCGACCGAGCCGGTGAAGAACTCCCGGATCGACTCGCCGAGGCCGCGCTTGCGCGTGCCGACCACGAGCAACCGCGCCTCGACCTGATCGGCCAGCTGCTTCATCGCCAACGCGGGGTCGCCCACGAGCTGCTGGACGCTCCACGGGATCTCGGCCCGCTCGAGAACAGCGGCCGCCTCCGCCGTGACGAGGGCGAGGTCGCTCTCGCCCGCCGCCACGTTGATGTCGATCGGCGCCGAGTGCACGTAGCCGTCCGGATCCTCGTAGGTGATGAAGCGCGTGACGTCCACGTGCACGACCACGAGCGGCGCGTTGAGCAGCTTCGCGTAGCGCGCGGCCTCCTTGAGCACACGCGCCGGGAGGCCCGGCACGACTCCGACGAGCACCGCGCCGCGCAGAGCCTCCGCCTCCGCCTCCGGGACGGGCAACGGCTCGCCCCCGGCATCCGCGCCCTGCATGCTGTCGGATGCTTCGTCGGCCATCTGTCCCGCCTTCTCCGTGCGTGGCCGGAGCGGTCTGCGCGCAGGGCTCCGTGGTATCCTGAATGCTACTCTTACCGGCCTCGAGCCGGTTTCGTGAATGCCCGGGTTGATGCGGCGGAATGCCCCGCACGGCCCGTTACTCAGAAATGAGGGGGTCTCGCATGGGGCGTGGCCGTCAGAAGGCGAAGCACACCAAGATCGCTCGCGAACTCAAGTCCTACAGCCCGACCGTCAACTACTCGGCGCTGGAGAAGGAACTGGGTCACCCCGACGACGAGCAGTTCGTCGACAAGTGGGCCGACCAGTATGCCGACGAATACGAGGGCGAGAAGGCGTAGTCCTCGCGCCCGCTGATCTCGCTCCGGGCTCCCGCCGCCCGTAGCGTCGGGCCGCGATCATCTACGGTGACCCTCACGGTCACCACGTTCCGTGACGGCGTTCCCACGCGTCCTCGATCGTGACCCGTCGCGCGACGACGACACCGGCCGGGATCGCTGCCGCGACCACGCACGCGAGCACGAGAAGAGGGGCCGTCCAGGAGTCGGTCGCATCGTGCAGCAGCCCGATGCCCACCGGGAACACCGCCACGATCGCGTACCCGATGCTCTGCACGAACCCGCTGAGCGCGACCGAGCCCTCGTGGGTGCGCGCGCGCAAGCCGAGCAGAACGAGCGTCAGGGGGAACAGCAGCGGCTCCAGGCCCAGCAGTGCGACCCAGAGCCACGGCGCTGCCTGGGGTGCAAGGAGCAGGCCGGCGATCGCGGTCATCCCGGCGACGACGGCCACGCCGAACAGCAGCCGCGTCGCGTGATAGCGGGTCACCAGTAACGGCACGAGCAGCGAGGCCGGCAGACCCATGGCGGCGAACAGCGCGAGCAGCGCGCCGGCGGCGGCGGGGCTGACGCCCGCCGTGTCGACCAGCAGTTGCGGCAGCCAGGCGAACGAGGTGTACGCGATGGTGCCGGCGGCGAGGAAGCCGACCGCCAGCGCCCACGCCAGCGGCAGTCGCCACATGCGGCCGAACACCCGCGGGTTCGGCGGCTCGATGTCTTCGTCCGCAGCGCCGGCGCGTTCGCGCACCAGCATCCCGATCCACGGGATCAGTGCCAGGCCCGCGAAGACCGCCCACATTCCGAGCGAGAATCCCCAGCTCGTCGCGTCCGCCACCGGCACCGCGATCAACGGAGGCGTGAGCGTCGCGACCGCCATGGTCGTCGTGTAGATCGTCGTCACCAGGCCGATGCGGTCGGGGAAGTACTTGCGCACCAGCGGCGGCAGCAGGATGTTGCCCACTCCGACCGCGGCGAAGATCAGGACCGTCCCCAGCAGGAGCCCCAGAGGATCGGCGGCGAGACCGCGCAGGACCATTCCGACGGTCACGACCACGATCGCCAGCACGGTCAGTCGCTCGAGTCCCAGCCGGCGCTCGAACAGCGGCGTCAAGATGCCGAAGACGGCGTAGCAGACCGGCGGGGCCGTGCCGATGAGCCCGATGATCGCCACGGGCATCGCGAAGTCGACCGTGATGTGGTCGATCAGGGGCGAGAGCGAGGCCACGGCGGAGCGCAGCGAGAACGCGAAGAGAACGATGCCGACGAGGACGAGAGTCCTACCCTGCCAGAGCGGGCGGGCAGAAGTCGGTGTCACTGCTCAAGCTTAGGCGCGCTGCGCAGGATGACCCTCCCGCTGCTCGCGCCGGCTGGTATCAGCTTTCCTGCGAGCCTTCGATCCAGGCCAGGTACTCCTCGGACACCGTGCCGGTGACGTACCGGCCGTCGAAGCAGCTCATGTCAAGATCGTCCACGTCGGAACCCTCGAGGATCGCCGCCTTGAGGTCTTCGACCTCCTGGTAGACCATGAAGTCCGCGCCCAGCTCCCGGGCGATCTCCGGGATGGTGCGTCCGTGCGCGACGAGCTCGTGGCGCGAGGGCATGTTGATGCCGTACACGTGCGGATAGCGCACCGGGGGCGCAGCCGAGGCGAACGTGACACTCTTGGCCCCGGCATCCCGGGCCATCTGGATGATCTCCTTGCTCGTCGTGCCGCGCACGATGGAGTCGTCGATCAGCAGCACGTTCTTGCCCTTGAACTCGCTGGACATCGCGTTCAGCTTCTGGCGCACGCTCTTCTTGCGCACCGCCTGGCCGGGCATGATGAACGTGCGACCGACGTAGCGGTTCTTGTAGAAGCCCTCGCGGTACTCGAGGCCGAGCTTGCGTGCCACCTGCATCGCCGCCGGACGAGCCGAGTCCGGGATGGGCATGACGACGTCGATGGTTCCGCGCGGCGTGTACTTGGCGATCGTGTCGGCGAGACGCTCGCCCATCCGAAGCCGCGCTTCGTACACGGAGATCCCGTTCATGATCGAGTCGGGCCTCGCCAGGTACACGTACTCGAACGAGCACGGGACCAGGCGTGCGTCCGCGACGCACTGCCGGCTGTGCAGGTGGCCGTCGAGGTCGATGAAGACCGCCTCGCCGGGCAGCACGTCCCGCACGACGTCGAACCCGCCGTTCTCCAGCACCAGCGACTCGGAGGTCACGATCCACTCGTAGGAGCCGGCATCCGTCTTGCGGGTGCCGATGATGAGGGGGCGGATGCCGAACGGATCACGGAAGGCGAGCAGCCCGTATCCGGCGATCAGGGCGATGGCCGCGTACGACCCCTCGACGCGCTCGTGCACGCGCGAGACCGCCTGGAAAACCTGTTCGGGATCCAGGTCGAGGCCCGAGATGGAGGCCTGCAGCTCGTTCGCGAGCACGTTGACCAGCAGTTCGGTGTCGCTCGAGGTGTTCAGGTGCCGGCGATCCTTGTGGAAGAGCTCGTCGGTGAGCTCGCGCGTGTTGGTCAGGTTGCCGTTGTGCACGAGCACGATGCCGTAGGGGGCGTTCACGTAGAAGGGCTGCGCCTCTTCTTCGCTGGATGCCGTGCCCTTGGTGGCATAGCGCACATGCCCCAGTCCGATCGTGCCCAGCAGGGTGCGCATGTCGCGCGTGCGGAAGGCCTCGCGCACCATCCCGCGCTCCTTGTGCACGTGGAAGGTGCCGCTGGGCTCCGCCGTGGCGATGCCGGTCGAATCCTGCCCGCGGTGCTGCAGCAGCAGCAGGGCGTCGTAGATCTCCTGGTTGACGGAGCCTTGCCCGACCATTCCGACGATGCCGCACATAGGTTCTAGCTCGCTCCGCCGTCATGTGAGTTGTTGCCGCTGTATGTCCCGACCAGTCGCACGGCGCCGCCGTCGACGCCCTTGGCGCCCTGCTCGAAACTCCCGTGCGCGTCGACCGGCGGCGCACCGTCCTGGACGACCCCGACCTGCCAGGTCGCGATGCCGTCGTGCGCCAGAGCGGATGCCGCGGCATCCGCGTCCTCGGCGGCCACGATCGCCACGAATCCGATGCCGAGATTCCAGGTGCCCTCGGTAGCCTCGAGTGCGAGTCCGCCGAGATCGGCGAGCACTCGGAACACGGGCGGCGGCGACCAGGTCGACCGGTCGAGGTCGACCCAGGTGCCCTGTGGCAGAACACGCGCGAGGTTGGCGGCGATGCCGCCTCCGGTCACATGGCTGAGCGCGTGGATGCCGCCGCCGAGGTCGTGGATGGCTCGCAGGAGCGGCGCCGTGTACAGGCGCGTGGGCTCGAGCAGCGCTTCGCCCCACGTCGTGCCGAAGTCCGCGGCCGAATCGCCGTACTGGATGCCGGACCGCGCCACGATGTGGCGGACGAGCGAGTAGCCGTTGGAGTGCAGGCCGCTGGAGGCCAGGGCGAGGACGACATCACCGGGGCGGACCCGATCGGCGCCCAGGACGCGATCGGCCTCGACGACTCCGGTCGCCGCGCCGGCCACGTCGTAGTCGTGGAGCCCGAGCAGCCCGGGGTGCTCGGCGGTCTCGCCGCCGACCAGGGCCGTGCCGGTCTCGGAGCAGCCCCGCGCGATGCCCGCGACGATGTCGGCGATGCGCTCGGGGAAGACCTTGCCGCACGCGATGTAGTCGGTCATGAAGAGGGGCTTCGCCCCGACCACGACGATGTCGTCGACGACCATGCCGACCAGGTCGAGCCCGATCGTGTCGTGCTTGTCGATCGCCTGTGCGATCGCGACCTTCGTGCCGACACCGTCGGTGCTCGTCGCCAGAAGGGGGTGCGCGTAGTCGCGCAGAGCCGACGCGTCGAAGAGCCCGGCGAAGCCGCCGACGCCCCCGAGGACTTCGGGACCGTGCGTGCGGCGGACTGCGGTCTTCATCAACTCGACCGCGAGGTCGCCGGCAGCGGTATCGACGCCGGCTTCGGCATAGGGGTTCGCTGAGGCGCTTCCGTGCGCGGAAGAGGCATCGCGGGAGGGGGAGGCCACGATCCCAGCCTACCGGCGGCCCGGCTGAGCGGATCCCCGATGCCCGGCGGATCCCCGCTGCGCGCGTTCCCGCCGCGCGCCCGTCCGCGAGCTCACCGGGCGGGTGTCGGCAACCCGCCGTAGACTTGAGCCATGGGCGGTGGTGGTGCTCCGGAGTGGCTGATCCGCGAGGACGCGGGCCAGCCGGTCCTGCTTGCGCTCTATCTGCGGCAGGTTCTGGGGATCCGCTCCCCCGATGAGCTGCCGCATCTGCGCGGCATCCCCGCGCGGGTGAACGACCGCTCCGAGGACGCGCAGGCGCTTCTGGAACGCCAGTGGCGCGAGTTCTGGGCCATGACGGTCGAGCCGACCGCGCATCCCTCGCCGGTGCCGCTCGAGCTGGTCGACGGATTCGAGACGCTGGTCGCGCTGCCCGCTGAGGGGTCAGAGGTGCTGCGCGAGGCGATAACCCCGTACGCCGCCGAAGCGCTGGCGTTCTCGCAGTCCGCCCACGAGCGATACCGCAAGGATGCCGCCGCCAAACCGGGCGTCTCGTACCGCGCCTATGCGAGCGCGATCGCCGAGCACGAGCGCCAGGTGGGTCGCCGGGCGCACTCGTTCGAACTCAACGTGCAGGTGCTGCCGTTGGCCCAGCGCGGCGTGTGGTGGATCGGGTCGCTCACCATCGCGGTGACCGACAGCCTGCGCGGCGACGTCGTCGCGTTCGACGCGGCGATCCACCCGATCATCGCCGAGCTCGCGTAGCGGCGTCAGTCCTCGACGTGGATCGTCTCGCGGTCCACGGTCACTTCGCGCGTGCGGCGGGCGAGAACGCGATCGAGGATCAGCGCGGTCACAGCGCCGACGACCAGGCCCGCGGTGATGCAGATCAGCGCGAGGAACCCGAAAACCTGCCCCTGCGAGTAGATCATGCCCGTATTCGGGCTGGTGTCGGCGGTGCCGTCGGAGGCGAAGGTGAGGATGAGCGCGACCAGCAGGCCGAGGCCGGCCCCGGCGATCAGGAACACCGCATACTTGGGCGCGCGCCGTACGCGCACCGTCTCCACGCGGGGTGCCACCGTCGCGTGCGGGTCTCGCTGTGCGTCCGTCGGGGGGGATGCCGTGGCATCCGGTTCGGGAGTCTGCGCCGGTTCGGCCATACGTCCATTGTCTCACCCGACCGGGCCGTCCGGCGTCGGTGCACGCGCCGCGAACGCCGGCACAGGGGTCCCCCGCTGATGAGCGGGGCACCCCTGTCCCGGATCAGACCCGCGCGGTCCGGCGGCGCATGACGTACACGCCGGCGCCGAGGACGAGCATTCCGACACCCAGCCAGAGCGCATCCACGGGCGCCTCGCCGCCGGTGGCGGCGAGCGCGGCGGACGTCGCCGCGTCGCACGGGACCTCGGCTCCCAGCGGGAAGGAGAAGGTCACCGGATCCAGCGCCGTGCCGGCGGTGTAAAACCCCGCGAAGGCGTCGGCTCCGGCCGCGGTCAGGGTGGCCGCCGCGTTGTTCCAGCCGATACGCGAGCCGGTCTCCGCGGCCGCGGGCAGCGACAGGGTCGCGAACACCACACTGCTCGACTCGATCCCCGGAGAGCCGTTGTACGCCGTCGACTGCACCCCCACGATCAGGGACGCGGAATTCGCGCTGTGAACCTGGATGCGCGGGTTGGAGATCGTGATGTCGAGCGTTCCCCCGTGTCCGGTGAAGGACATGGACCCGCCGAAGCTCACGCGGCCGCGGTCGTCCTGCGTGTTGTATGAACCGGAGCCGGAGCCCCAGCCGCCCAAGAACGAGCCCTTCGCGATGCCGCCCGCGATGTAGTCGCGGAAGCTCTGCTTCACGCCCCACTCGATGCTCGCGCCCGAGACGGCGCGCGCGACGCACGCCGGTTCGGCCGATGCCGCCGGCGCAGGTGGGACGGGCACGATCGCCGTCGCAGTGACGGTCACCGGAGCCGACGCGCTGAGATCTCCCGCCGTGGCGACCACGGTGTGCACGCCCGGTGCGAATGACGCGGGGATCGACCCCGTGACGCTGAACGCCCCGCTGTCGTCCGCGGCAGCCGCGCCCAGCGTGATCGGCTCCGAGTTCATCGTCACCGTCACGGTCTGACCGGCGGGGAATCCCACGCCATCGACGGTGAGGGCACCGCCCTGCGGGACCGAGTCGGCGTTCAGGCGGATCGCCGCACCGGCGCCGGGACGATCCCCCACGTAGTCCACTGCGACCGACCGTTCCTGAGTCGCGTTCGAGACACCGCCGGCGCCGTACGTGTACACGCCCCAGTTGCCGTCGGCGAGGCCCGATGCGAAGTCCTGCGCCGTGAGCGTCGCCGAGAACGCGCCGTCCTCCGACAGTTCGGTCCACTGCGCGCGGATCGCGCCCTGGTACTGAACGGGCACCTGGTCGAGCACGGATTCGGCGAGCGCCCACACCTGCGAGACCACCTTGCGCGTGCCGCTGGCGGCCGATGCCGAGGGCTTCCACGCATCCAGGAAGGAGCCCAGGACGACGTAGGTGCCCTGTGGCAGGGTGTTCGGGATGGGGACCCCGCGACCGCCGACGTTCGCGGTGGGGTCGAATCCGCTCCCACGGACCACGAGCGCGTCGTCCGTGTACACCGGCTGCCCGGTGTACGGCGTCACACCGTCGGCGAGGAACACCGCGATCGACGGGTCGAGGACCGGCTGCCCGGGCTGCGCCGGCTCAGCCGTCACGGTGTGCGGGACGGTTGCGGACGCCGAACCGGTGAAGGCCGCGGCATCCGTCGGGGCGAACGTCGCACTGAACCCGTGAGCGGCCGCCGTGGCCGGGTGGACGGCGAACGTCGCGGTGCCGGCGGTGACCACCACCGGCGCCCCCAGCGGGCTGCCCGAGTCGAAGAACGTGACCGACCCTGCGGCGGCCGGGGCCACCGTCGCGGTCAACAGGATCTCGGCGCCGGCGACGGATGCGCCGGCGGGTGCGACGGAGAGCGAGGTCGATGTCCCGGTCGGCGCGGCGACGGGGGCGTCGTAAGTGAGCGAGAAGCCCAGGTCGTCCATCGCGTCGCCGGCGGCGTAGGAGCCTCCGAAGGCCGCGGCCCCGTCAGCGGTGAAGGCTACGCCGGACCCGGTGAGCGTCACCGTGGATTCCGCTCCGGTCGTCGGCGTGCTGACCGAGACGGAGGAGATCGTCGCGCCGAGAACTACGGCGCCGCCGCTGCCGGCCGACCAGTACACGCTGCCCGCGCCTCCCGCGAAGTCCACCCGCGGGTCGGTGACCGCGATGTCGATGCCGTGCGAGGGAACGGCGAACTGCACGCTCCCGCCGAACTGGACCGAGCCCTCGGCAGCGCCCGGGTCGAAGCTGGCGGCCGCAGGGGACCAGGTGTAGCCGCTGTCGTTCGACATCGCCCCGCCGGAGGCGGTCGCGGTCCCGCCGAAGTTGGCGACGTAGCTGCGCCAGCTGGATTTGAATCCCCACGAGAGCGCCGACGCCGCGGCGTCCGCTCCGGCAGCCTGCGCGGGCGCGGCCACGCCGACGAGTGCCGCCGTCGCGATGAGCGCGCCGGTCAGCACGGTCGCCAGCGCCTGCCGGAGCGACGCCTTTCGGTTTCTTCTCACGGTGTCGTCCTCCACGGGTCGGGGTGCACGCAATCGGCGCGGGTAGTTAGCTTAGGCTTACCTTACTAGTACCTGTGACCCCGCCGTGAACGCGCTGTACCGGCTCAGCGGCGCGGGAGGACGATGGGCCGGCCCGTGTCAGGATCGCGGAGCACCCGCACGGGCGTGTCGTACACCGCGGCGACGCGCTGCTCGGTGAGGACCGCCTCGGGCGAGCCGTGCGCGACGATGCGGCCGTGGTGCATCATCGCGATGTCGTCGGCGTACGCGCCGGCGAGCGAGAGGTCATGGAGCACGACGACGACCGCGCGACCCGCCCGCGCCAGATCACGGGCGATGCGCAGAACGTCCTCTTGGTGACGCAGGTCCAGTGCCGCCGTCGGTTCATCCAGCAGCACGATCGGAGTGTCCTGCGCGAGCACGCGCGCGAGCGACACGCGAGCCTTCTCTCCCCCCGACAGCGAGGGGTAGGTGCGCCCCGCCAGGCGTGCGACGTCGGCCTGTGCCAGCGACAGCGCGATGATCGCGGCGTCAGCCCCGGCGCGATCGGTCCCGATCCAGGGCGCCCGGCCCATCTCCACGACCTCGCGGGCGGTGAAGGAGAAGGCGACCTGGTTGGACTGCGTGAGGACGGCGCGCATCCGGCTCAGGCGACGGGGGGCCCAGTCGGCGAGCGGGCGGTCGTCCAGCAGCACCCGGCCGGCCGTGGCGCGTCGATCGCCGGTCAGGACGCCGAGCAGACTCGACTTGCCCGCACCGTTGGGGCCGACGAGAGCCAGAAGGCGCCCGTAGCGGATCCGGAGTGTGACGTCCTCGAGGATGCGCGCGTCGCCGACGGCGTAGCCGACGCCGTGGACAGCGAACGCCGCGCGACTCACGCCCATCCTCCGGCTCCCCGTCGATTGCGCCGGATGAGCCAGTAGAAGAAGGGACCGCCGACGAGTGCGGTGAGGATGCCGATCGGCAGGTCTGCGGAGGGCACGAGTGTCCGGGCGAGCAGGTCCGCGTAGACGAGGACCGTGGCACCGCCGAGGAATGACAGCAGGATGAGGGGGCGGTTGGCGGGGCCGACCAGCATCCGCATGATGTGTGGGACGACGAGCCCGACGAACGCGATGATCCCGACGAACGCGACGGCGACGCCGGTCAGCAGCGCGACGAGGACGATCGAGACGAGTCGCAGCCGTTCGACACGGACGCCCAGGTGCGCGGCGGTCCGGTCGCCGAGGGCGAGCAGGTCGTATCGGCGCGCGAGTACGACGGTGAGGACGGTCGCGACGAGTCCCACGATCGCCACGAGCAGCACTTCCATCCAGCGGGAGCCGTTCATCGACCCCAGCTGCCAGAACACGATCTGCTCGCGCGAGGCGGTGTCGCCGGCGAACATCAGCAGGGCGAGCAGAGCCCCCGCGAACGCATTGACCGCGATGCCGGTGAGGATCAGCGTGACCGACTCGGTGCGCCCCTGAGCGCGGGAGGTGGCATACACGACCAGCGTCGCCGCGAGCCCGCCGGCGAAGGCGAACGCGGCCGTGGACCACGACCCCAGGGAGGTGACGCCCAGCGTGATCGCGGCGGCCGCACCCAGGGCCGCACCGGATGACACGCCCACGACGCCGGGCTCGGCGAGCGGGTTGCCGAAGATCGCCTGCATGACCGCTCCCGCGACGGCGAGCAGGCCTCCCACGAGGAGGGACATGACCACGCGCGGGAACCGGATCTGCCACAGCGTCTGTTCGATGAGCCGCTGATCGGGGGCCCACGCGTTGTCGATCCCCAGCGCACGCAGGACGGAGCCGATGACCTCACGGGGCCCGATCGGCAGTTGGCCGAGACCCGTGGAGAGGAGGATGCCCACGACGAGGAGCACGGCGACGACGACGCAGACCACCAGACGCGGGGTCGCTGCGGTCCAGAACGCCGGCGCCCGCGTCATGAGCCTGCCGCCGGGGCGTAGACCGCCCGGGCGAGTGCGTCCAGCACCGAAGCCGATCGCGGCCCGAACGAGAGGATCTGGCCGTCGGCCATGTCGACGATGCGGCGGCGCTCGCCGGCGCGGGTCAACGCGATCGCGGGCTTGGATTCCAGAAGTGCGTCCACCCCGCCGACGGAGTCCAGTCCTCCGGTCATGACGAGGATGAGGTCGGGATCGGCGGCGAGCATCGCCTCGTCGGTGAGCGGCTGCATGCCCCTCCAGCCCAGCTCACCGGCGACGTCGACGCCGCCCAGGCCGGCGATGAGGTCATCGGCGCCGGACTCCTGGCCGAAGAGGTAGTACACGCCGGCCGCCCCGCGCAGGTACAGGAAGACGATGCGAAGCCGGTCCTCGCCGCTCGGCGCGAGCCGTGCGATCTCCGAGCGCGCGGTCGCCACATCGCCGGCGATCTGCGCGGCGAGCAGTTCGCCCGCTTCGGGGGCCGCGAACACCGCGGCGACATCGCGGGCGAGCTGCGCGGCACCGTCGAAGGACGCCGTGTTCTCCACGAACACGACGGTGATGCCCACGTCGCGCAGCTGCTCGACGACATCGCGGGGACCGACGCTGCCATCGGTGAGCACGAGTGTCGGCGCGAGCGCGATGATCGACTCGGCGTTGACGGTGTGACCGCCCGTCGTGACGATGGGCAGATCCTCGGTGCCGGGGATGGTCGTCGACACGTCCCGGCCGACCAGGGTGTCACCGAATCCGAGCCCCCAGACCGTCGCGGCGAGGGATCCGGACAGGTCCATGGCGATGACCCGCGAGGTGTCCGCGACGACGGTTCCGACGTCGCCCGCGGCATCCCTCGACAGAACCGTCGCAGGCAGGGCCTGAGCCGGATCGGCGAGGACGGGCACGATGGCCGCGTCGCCGAGGATCGCGGTCGACGGCCCCTCGAGCGCGCGCGGGTCGGCCGATGCGGTCAGCTCGCTCAGGGGCACCCGTGGGATGTCGGTCGCCGCAGCGACGGGCTCGGAGCCAGGGGCCGGAGCACTGCAGGCCGCGAGTCCGAGCATCGCGGCTAGGAGCAGTGCGATCCCCGCGCGCGACGACCTCACGCTGCTCCGCCCGCGCCCGTGCCACCGCCCGTTCGACCGCGGCGCGTGAACGCGAACCCGGCGACCGCCACGACGACGGTGAGGAGTCCTCCGACCGCCCCCGGGATCCACCCGGGACCCGCGTCAGCCGCGGCATCCGTCGCTGCGGCCTCGGCTCCGACCGGAGCGGACGGCGCGGGCGGGGCCGTCTCGGCCGGCGGGCAGGCGGCCGAGACCGTGAGCGCGATCGGGTCGAACGCGGAGCCCGCCTCGTAGCCGCCGAACACGGCGAACCCCTCGGTGGTGATCGTCGTCGGCGCAGCCGACACGGCGATGGTGATCCCGGCGTCCGACGAGTCGGTCGTCGCGTTGGCGAGATCGACGTCGATGAAGGGCACCTGGGTCACCGCGTCCCGCTCGGTGCCGCCGGACAGCGCGTCCTCCATCGACACTCCCGAGACATCCAGCAGCACCTGGGCGGTGCGGGGGCCGGTGAGCACGAGGGTGGGGTTCTGCACCGTCGTGTCGAGCAGTCCGCCATGCCCGGTGAAGCGGATGCCGCCGGCGAACGCGATCGATCCGGTCCCTGTCTGCGGGTCGTACCACCCGGTGCCGCCCGTCCACGCGAAGTTCGGCGTCTCGTACGAGGCTGCGCCGGTGGTCTCCCAACGACCGTTGGCGATCGTGCCGGAGACGTAGGAGCGGAACGACTCTTTGAAACCCCAGACCGCGTCGGCCGTAATGACCGCACACGCGGCGGGGTCGGCCGCGTGCGCCGCCGGGAGGGCGAGCATGGCGGGGGCGAGCGCGAGGACTCCGGACAGGGCGAACCGTGGGAGACCGCGGGGGAGCTGCGAGGTGCGCACGGTACACATCCTGGACGTAGACGATGCGCGCCTCGGCGCGACAAGGTTAGGTGATCCTTACCTTGCTTGAGTCTATGGGGTGCGCGAAGGCGACACCGTGCACCGCGGGCCGCGCGGTCAGGGGCGCAGGGGCAGAAGATCGGTGAGGTCAGCGCGGATGCCCGACGCCAGGATGCGACCGGATGCCGCGGCATCCGCCCACTGCTCCTCACCCGTCGCGAGCGCGATCCAGGTCGCGGGGTCCGTCTCCACCACGTTCGGCGGCGTGCCCCGTGTGTGACGCGGGCCCTCGATGACCTGCACGGCACCGAACGGCGGAACGCGCACCTCGACGGAGCCGCCCGGAGCCTTCTCGACCAGCAGCTGCAGCAGATACCGCACCGCCGTCGCCAGATCGGGGCGGGCGGGCCTCTCGGATGCCGCGGCCGCCGCTCTCACCGCGGCGAGCGCCGCGCGCCCGTCGTCGAGCAGGATCTTCTTCGCCACCCGTCCACGGTACGCCCGCCACGAGACGGCGCCGGGACCCCGCCGTCAGGAGAGGTCGTCGACGTCACGCACCCACGGGGGCTCATCGTCGTCCGCGGGAGCATCCAGATCCACCACGAGCGTCGTGACGTGTTCCGCGCGCGCCGGTCGCGCGTGGCCGGAGACGATGCGATCGAGGACGAGGGCGAGGGTGCCGGTGACCAGCAGACCGGCCGCGACGCACACCGCCGCCGAGACGCCGAACACGCGCAGCCAGCCGGACGCTCCTCCGCCGAACGGGTCGCCGCCGGCCCACCCCGTGGCGAAGGTCAGGATCGCCGCCACGACCAGGCCCAGGACGATCCCGGCGCCGAGGAAGCGCCCGTAGCGGGGCGACGGGCGGACGACGACGGTCAGGAACTCGTCATCGACAACGCGCCCGTTCTCGATGCCCTCGTCGGCTGATGAGCCGCGCTCGGCTGCCATGCATCGATTCTCCCACCGCCGGGACCGGTCGGCACGGGGTTCTTGCGAGGCCGGTCGATAGGCTGGCCCGGTGAGAATCCTGGTCCTCGGTTCGGGCGCGCGCGAGCACGCCATCATCCTCGCGCTGCGGTCGGAGGACGCCCCGCACGAACTGTTCGCGGCCCCCGGCAACGCCGGGATCGCCTCCGATGCGGTTCTCGTGGACGTCGACGCGAACGACCCGGCGTCGGTCACGGAGTTCGCGAACGAGAACGCGATCGACCTCGTCATCGTCGGTCCCGAAGCGCCGCTGATCGCCGGGGTCGCCGACGCCCTGCGCGAGCGGGGCATCCCCGTGTTCGGGCCCGGCCGCGCCGCCGCGCAGCTGGAGGGGTCGAAGACGTTCGCGAAGCGGATCATGGATGCCGCCGGGGTGCCCAGCGGCCGCGCGATCCGGGCGACGACCCTCGACGAGGTCGCGGCCGCACTCGATGACCTCGGGGCACCGCACGTCGTGAAGGCCGATGGTCTCGCCGGCGGCAAGGGCGTCCTGGTGACCGAGGATCGCTCCGCCGCCCTCGTCCACGCGGCGGCCTTCCTGCCGTCCGGTGCCGTGCTGGTCGAGGAGTTCCTGGCCGGACCCGAGGTCTCGCTGTTCTTCCTGAGCGACGGCGACCACGTGCTGCCGCTCAGCCCCGCCCAGGACTACAAGCGCCTCGGCGACGGCGACGCCGGACCCAACACCGGGGGAATGGGCGCTTACTCGCCGCTGCCCTGGCTGTCGGATCTCTTCGGCGACGAGAACACCTTCGTGCACCACGTCACCACCGAGATCGCCGAGCCGGTCATCCGCCAGTTGGATGCCGAGGGCACGCCGTTCATCGGGCTGCTCTACGCGGGCCTGATCCTCACCGAGCACGGCATCAAGGTCATCGAGTTCAACGCGCGCTTCGGCGACCCCGAGACGCAGGCGGTGCTCCCTCGGCTCGTCGACCCGCTGTCCGAGCTGCTTCTGGCCGCGGCATCCGGCACCCTCGAGGATCAGCCTCGACCCGCCTTCGCCGACGCCGTCGCGGTGACGGTCGTGCTCGCGAACGAGGGCTACCCGCAGGCGCCGGTCACGGGACGGCGGATCCGGGGGCTGGATGCCGCGGCATCCGTGGAAGGGGTGCACATCGTGCACGCGGCCACGGCCGACGAAGGCGGCCACCTCATCGCGACGGGCGGCCGCGTCGTGAACGTCGTCGGACTCGGCACCACCTTCGCCGAAGCACGGGATCGCGCGTACCGCGCCCTGAGCGTCATCGAGCTGGACGGCGCCCAGTACCGGACCGACATCGCGCGCCGGGTCGTCGAGGACTGACTGTGGCGAGGTGGACCTGATGGCTCGCAGCGCGTCCACGCGGATCGGCATCATCGGCGGCGGAATCGTCGGCATCGCCCTGGCACGCGCGCTCGCGCAGGGCCGCGCGGGCGAGGTGACCGTCTTGGAGAAGGAGGCGCGGCTCGCGCAGCATCAGACCGGGCGGAACTCCGGAGTGGTGCACGCGGGGCTGTACTACAAGCCCGGTTCTCTGAAGGCAACGCTGTGCGCGCGCGGCCGCGTGCTGATCCGGGATTTCTGTCAGGAGAAGGGGCTGCCCTACCGCGAAGTGGGGAAGCTCGTCGTCGCGGTGGACGAATCCGAGCTCGGTGCCCTCGCCGAGATCGAACGGCGCTCGTTGGAGAACGGCGTCCCCGACCTGACCCGGATCGACGATGCGGCACGCCTGCGTGAGATCGAACCGCACGTGGCCGGGGTCGCCGCGGTGCATTCCCCGCACACGGCCGCGGTGGACTACGCCGCGATCACCGACGCGATGGCGCAGGACGTGCGGGCCGCGGGTGGCCGGATCCTGCTGCACAGTGAGGTGACCGGCATCCACCTGGAAAACGGCGGCGTCCGCGTGATCACCCCGCTCGGCGAGCATGTTTTCGATCGGCTGATCGTCTGCGCGGGGCTGCAGTCCGACGTCGTGGCCAAGCTCGTGGGCGCCGACCCATCGCCGAAGATCCTGCCGTTCCGCGGGGAGTACTGGGAGCTCGCGCCGGAGTGCACCGATCTGGTGAAGGGGATGATCTATCCGGTGCCCGACCCCCGGTTCCCCTTCCTGGGTGTGCACTTCACCCGCGGGGTTTACGACAACGTGCACGTCGGCCCGAATGCGGTGCCGGCCCTGGCCCGCGAGGGATACAGCTGGCTGCAGATCTCGCTGCGCGACACGTGGGAGTCGCTGCGCTGGCCGGGCGCGTGGCCGCTGGCCCGGCAGCACTGGCGGATGGGCGTGGATGAGATCAGCGGCTCGCTGATCAAGCCGCTGTACTTCCGGAAGGCCCGGCGATTCGTGCCCGAGCTGAAGATGTCGGACCTGGAGTGCAAGAGCGCCGCCGGAGTCCGCGCGCAGGCGTGGGGGCGAGCCGGCGAGCTGCTGGACGACTTCGCGGTGGACCAGGTCGGGCCGGTCACGGTGCTGCGCAACGCCCCCTCCCCCGCCGCCACCTCTTCGATCGCGATCGCCGATCACCTGATCGAGCACTACCTGACCACGACGACCACCTGATACGACCGGTCGCGCACCGGTCCGGCCCCACCGCTCGCGGCCTGTGGTTGGCTGGAGGCATGACGGATACGACGATTCCCGACGCCCGGCCCGCTGCGGATGCCGGCCGGTTCGCGCGAGTGAGTGGCCGGAACCGCTTCACGGCTCGCCGGGCGAGCGTGGTCCGCGTCGAGCGCATCGCCCCGCCGATGATCCGCGTGACCGTGTCGGGTCCCGAGTTCGCCGACTTCACCAGCGGGGGTCCCGCCGATCACGTGCGTGTCTTCTTCCCCGACCCGATGACCGGTGAACTGGTCGCGCCCACGCCGGTCGGTCCCGGCGAGGACGGCGTCGTGCGCCCCGACCGCGCGTCGATCTCACGCGACTTCACGCCGCTTCCTCGCGCCGTGGACGGCGGATTCGAGATCGACCTGGACTTCTTCGTACACCCCGATCCGGGTCCGGCGTCGTCGTGGGCGGAGTCCGCCCGGCCCGGCGACCCGCTCGTGCTGCTCGGCCCGCGCGGATCGCGACGCGCGCCGCAGGACCTCGACGGCCTGCTTCTGATCTGCGACGAGACATCCCTTCCCTCGGTCAGCCGGTGGGTGCGTGAGATCCCGACCGGCACATTCGTCGACGTCGTCGCGGCCGTCCACGGCGACGGGAACTGGGTCGCCGGCTACCTCGGCGAGGTGCCGGGCGTTCAGATCCGCGTGCACCTCGTCCTCCCCGACTCGTCCGGCGCGACGTTCCTCGACGCGCTGGAGCAGCTCCCACCGATCGGCGACGGCGTCTTCGTCTGGGCCGCGGGCGAGGCTTCCGCTCTGGTGCCGGTGCGGCGTCATCTGCGCCGCACCCTGGGACTGCCGGCCGAGCAGACCCAGCTCAGTGGATACTGGCGACGCGGAGTCGTGGCGCTGGACCACCACGCTCCGATCGACCCCACCGACCCCGACTGACCGCATCCGCTCGCGGCGCTCCACTGTCGGCGCGCCGCATCGGCCCCTCCCACCAGCGGTGCGAAGGTCGGATCCTGGGGATAGGGTTGCGCCCATGGCGAAGGATGCCGCGACACCCGCACATGCGATCTTCGATCCGATCGTGGCCCGGTACCAGCAGAACCCGGATGTCGACATCGGCCCGATGCTCGGGAGCGAGGGCGTGCGCGTACGGGGAAAGGTGTTCGCGTTCGTGGGACATGCCGGCGATCTCGTCGTGAAGCTCCCCGAGGCGCGCGTCACCGAGCTCGCCGAGCAGCGCATCGCAGTTCGCATGGTCATCGGCGCGCGTGCGCTGCGAGAGTGGGCAGTGATCGGCGTGGACGCGGGTGCCGAGCGGTGGGAGACCCTCGTCTCCGAGGCGTTCGCGTACCTCGACCGGATCACCCCGTAGGATCGCCCGAACCCCGCAACGAGACCGTCCGGTCATTCCGCTTCTGAAGCCCGGCCCGCCTCGGACGAACCGGCCTCCGGTGCGGCGGGTTCGGGCGTCGCCGGATCGGGAATCGTGCGTTCCGGTATCGCGAAGGGCTCCGCTGCGGGCCGGCGCTGCCGTCGGCCCGGGCGCGAGAAGATCCCGCGACGGACGGGCTCCTCGACATCGAGGCCGTAGTACTCGCCGATCTGGTCCCGGAACTGCGCGCGCTCGGCGCGATCGTACGCTCTGATCTCGCGTCGCAGCGCGACGATCGTGGCCCAGCAGATCGCCAGCATGACCAGGCTGAACGGCAGCGCGATGCTGATCGCCGCCGTCTGCAGCGCCGCCAATCCGCCCGCGAACAGCAGAGCCAGCGCGATCAGCGCAGTCGCGAGCGTGAAGAAGACCGACACCCACCGCTTGGGATGCACCTCGCCGCCGGTTGCCAGCATGCTCATCACGAGCGCGCCCGAGTCGGCCGAGGTCACGAAGAAGATCGCGATGAGCACCAGCGCACCGACCGTGACGACCGCTGATCCGGGGACCTCGGCCAGCATCGCGAACAGCGCGGACTCGACGGTCACCGATCCGTCCGTGCCGATCAGCTCCGCCCTGCCGGTCAGCTCCATCCAGATCGCGGTTCCGCCGAGCACGCTGAACCACAGGATGCCGATGAGGGTCGGCACGAGAATCACGCCGGCGACGAATTCGCGCACCGTGCGGCCGCGCGAGATGCGCGCGATGAACACCCCGACGAACGGCGCCCACGAGATCCACCATCCCCAGTAGAACGTCGTCCACGAGCCTTGCCACGCGAGGCCGGCAGCACCCTGGAAGGCGGTGACATTGAACGAGAGTGCGATGAAGTCCTGCAGGTAGTTGCCGATGGACTGCACGAATTCGCGGAGGAGGAAGGTCGTGGGCCCGGTGACCAGCAGGTAGAGCAGAAGGACGCCCGCCAGCGCCAGGTTGAAGTTCGATAGCCACTTCATGCCCCGCGCGACGCCGGAGAGGACCGACCACAGGACGACCGCGGTGATGACGACGATGATGGCCGTCTGTGTGAGCGGCGTCGCCTCCAGGACGCCGAGCGTGTCGAGCCCGGCGCTGATCTGCAGCACCCCGAGCCCGAGCGAGGTCGCGACGCCGAAGATCGTACCGACCAGGGCCGCGGCATCGACCGCGTTTCCCCATCCCCCACGTGTGCGGCGCTCCCCGAGCACCGGTTCGAGCGCCCAGCGGATCGTCATCGGCCGTTTCCGGCGGTGGAAGGCGTAGGCGAGGGCGACACCGACCACGACGTAGATCGACCACGCATGCACCCCCCAGTGCAGATACGTCTGCGACAGAGCCGCCTGCGCGAGTTCGGCAGGCGTGCCCTCCACTCCGGGACGCGGCGTCGCGAAGTGGCTGAGCGGCTCGCTCACCCCGTAGAACACCAGGCCGATGCCCATTCCGGCGGCGAACAGGAGGGAGAACCAGGAGATCATCGAGAACTCGGGCTCGTCATCGTCGGCCCCGAGTCTGATGGATCCGAAGCGACTGAAACCGACGACCAGCGCGAAGGCGACGAAGAACGCCGCGATCAGGACGTAGTACCAGTTGAGCGCGGAGACGATCCCGGCCTGGATCGCGCCGAAGGCGCGATCTGCGGCCTCGGGGACGACCAACGCGAACACGATGAATGCGGCCGCAATGGCGGCCGCCGGCCAGAAGACCCAGGGACGGATGCCGCCGCCGGATGCCGCGGCTCGAGGGGGCCGAGGGGATTGGGGGGATTGCGGAGATTCCTCACGCATAGGACCAGGCTACTGACGGTCTTCTGCGACGGACAGGTCCTTGACGATCGGAAACGCGGGCGGCGACCGTGCGCTGCGTGATCGGCGACGGGCACCCGACCGATCCGCAGACGACCAGCGACGGAGAGGGGCATGGCGCCCGCGATAATGGGCAGGTGACGACCCCTCTCGAGCTCACCGGCTGGCGCCATCTGTACTCCGGCAAGGTCCGCGACCTGTACTCGCCCGCCGACCCGTCCACGGGTCCGGAGCGACTGCTGGTCGTGGCCAGTGATCGCGTGAGCGCGTTCGACCATGTGCTGTCGCCGGGCATCCCCGGCAAGGGCGTGCTGCTGACCACGTTGAGCCTGTGGTGGTTCGACATGCTGGCCCGCGGCGACGGGGGGCGCGGCATCCCGAACCATCTCATCGCCTCGCACGTGCTCACCCTCGGCCAGGACGGTGTGCCCAACACCCCCGACGACGTCATGTCGCTGATCCCCGCGGAAGTCGCCGGGCGCGCAATGGTCGTTCAGAGCCTGTCGATGGAGCCGATCGAGTGCGTCGTGCGCGGGTACCTCACGGGCTCGGGATGGGCGGAGTACACCCAGAACGGAACGGTGTGCGGCATCCGTCTGCCGTCGGGACTGGAGAACGGGGACCGGCTGCCGGAGCCGATCTTCACGCCGGCGTTCAAGGCGCCGATGGGCGAGCACGACGAGAACATCTCGTTCGAGCGCACGGTCGAAATCGTCGGCGCCCCGCGCGCGGCGGAACTGCGCGACCTCTCGCTCGAGATCTACGAGCGCGCCGCCCGCACGGCCGAGCACCGCGGGCTGATCCTGGCCGACACGAAGTTCGAGTTCGGCACCGATGACGCGGGCGTTCTGACCCTGGCCGACGAGGTGCTCACCAGCGACTCCTCGCGGTACTGGGATGCCGCGGCGTGGGAGTCCGGCTCGACGCCGTCCGAGCGGATGGCGAGCTTCGACAAGCAGATCGTCCGCGACTGGCTCGCCGCGAACTGGGCGCCGGAGGATCGCGCCGGCACGCCGCCCGAACTGCCCGCGGAGATCGTCGAACGCACCGCGGAGCGCTATCGCGAGCTGCTCGAGCGCCTGACCCGGTGACCCGATGACCCGCGGAATCGACGAGTCGGTGACTCGGGTGACCGACCGCCCCGGACCCGCGGCGGTCGGCGAGGGTCCGGAATGCACGGACCGCCCGCCGCGTTGTACATGCACATGAATGAATTCATCGCGACACAGGGTGACAAGCTGGCCGCCGACACCGGCATGGGCCCGGTCACGCTGTTCGTCGGCGACCTCGACGGTATGACGCGCTACTACCGCGACGTCGTGACGCTGGACGTGCTGTCCGCCGGAGGCGGGAGCGCGTTCGGGGACCGGGCACGACAGAACACCGTGACCCTCGGTCGAGCCGGCCGGCCCATCGTGGTCCTTCAGCACGACCCCGCGCTGAAGCACGCGGCGCCCGGGTCCGCAGGCCTGTACCACACCGCGATCCTGTTCGAGACGCAGGCCGCGCTCGCGGCCGCGCTGTATTCCGTCGCCCGGCACGCACCGGGGACGTTCACCGGCTCGGCCGACCACTTGGTCAGCCAGGCGTTCTACTTCACCGACCCCGAGGGCAACGGGATCGAGCTGTACTGGGACCGCGCCCGCACGGACTGGTCCTGGGTGCACGGCCAGGTCGAGATGGCCACCCTCTACCTCGACCCGAACGCGTTCCTCGGCGAGCACCTGACCGAAGAGGCGGCGAGCGGTCGGGTGACGCAGGATGCGGCATCCATCGGTCATGTCCACCTCTCGGTGGGCGACGTCGCGACCGCGCGCGCGTTCTACATCGACGCGCTCGGGTTCGACGCGACGCTGAGCATGGGTGACCAGGCCCTCTTCGTCAGCGCGGGCGGGTACCACCACCACATGGCGATGAACGTGTGGGGCTCCCGCGGCGCGGGACCGCGAATGCCTGCGCTCGGCCTCGGCCGCATGGATCTGACGGTGCCCGATGCCGACGCGATCGGCTCTCTCGGCGAACGCCTTCGGCATCACGGTTTCGCGGTGCGCGACGACGGCCGCACCCTGGGCTTCAGCGACCCCTGGAACAACGAGATCCTCGCCTCCGTCGCGCACTGATCCGGGATCGGAAGACCCGAGATAGATCCGCAGTGAATCAGACGCTGTCGCGGACGACCAGCTCGGTGTCCAGCATCGTGACGTGTCGCGGACTGCGCCCAGCCAGAAGGTCGAGCAGGACGTCGGCCATCCCCTGGCCCTGGGCGAAGGACGGCTGACGCACCGTGGTGAGCTGCGGCGACACGGATGTCGCGACAGGCGAGTCGTCGAACCCGACGATCGCGATGTCATCGGGCACGCGGATCCCGGCCAGACCCAGCGTGGCCAGCGCGCCGCGGGCCATCAGGTCGCTCGCGATGAACAGCGCGTCCGGCAGGGCGTCCTGCGCGAGGATGCGCGCGACTGCCGCGGAGCCTCCGTCCGCGGTGAAGTCGCCCTCTTCGACGATCTCCTCTGCCAGTCCCGCCGCGGCCATCGCCTGACGATAGCCCTCCAGGCGGTCGATGCCCGCCGGCATCGTGAGCGGCCCTGTGATCGTTCCGATCCGACGATGCCCGCGCTCGATCAGGTGGGCCGTGGCCTCACGACCGCCACGCACGTTGTCGACGTCGACGTAGTAGTCGTCCTCGCGCTCGCGCACCGGGCGGCCGCCGTAGACGACCGGCACGGCCGCCGCGATCCGGTCGATGTAAAGGTCGCTGGTGTGGTGGGAGACGATGAACGCCCCGTCGACGCTCCCGCTTCGCACGTAGCTCGTGGTCTTGTCTCCCGGGTCGTCGCTGGCGATGAAGAGGTTGAGCACATAGTCGGAGCGGCTGATCCGCGCGTTGATGCCCGACACGATCGCGGCGAAGAACGGGTCTCCGAAGAATCGGGTCGTGTCCTCGGGGACCACCAGCGCGATCGCGTGGGTCTGCCGGCTCGCCAGCGATCGCGCGGCGCGGTTGGGCACGTAGTTCAGATCGGCGATCGCCCGCTGTACGGCCTCGAGCGCGGTCGGACTCACGGCGCTCGAGCCGTTCACGACACGGGACACGGTCGATCGCGAGACGCCCGCGGCAGCCGCGACCTCTTCGATCGTCACGGCAGATCCGTTCGTGTGCGCGCCCGTGTCGACCATGGCCGCACCTTCCTCGTAAATGTCCAACCAGGTGCGCTACGCCCCGGGATTACCCGGCTCCCCGAGTGCACGCGCCGCGATGATGCGTGCGTACTCCCGGCCGCTGTCCTTGATCGAGCGTTCCTGCGAGTCGTAGTCCACTCGCACGATACCGAACCGCTTCTCGTACCCCCACGCCCATTCGAAGTTGTCCAGCAGCGACCAGTAGAAGTAGCCGCCGACCTCGACGCCGGCATCCATCGCATCCAGAATGGCACCCAGGTGCAGGCGTACGAAGTCGGCGCGCTCGACGTCGTGCACGCGCACGATACCGTCTTCGAGTACCGGCTCGTCATCATATGCCGCACCGTTCTCAGTGACGAACACCGACGTGCCCGCGGGCACCGCATACTCCTCCGAGACGCGCACCAGCAGGCGGGTCAAACCCTCGGGCTGCACTTCCCAGTTCATCGGGGTCCGCGGCAGGCCCCGGTCGTGCCAGAAGATGCGCTCCGACGAGGGGAACGGTGAGTCGCCGCGGCGCTCGGTGGGGGCCTCGCCCGCACTCGGGGGCACGCCCGGGGCATGTCCGCCGACGAGCTCGCCGTGGTAGTAGTTGACGCCGAGCGTGTCGATCGGCGTCGAGATCACCTCGAGGTCACCGGGCAGGACCGCCGCGCGCAGGGCATCGTCGGCGATCTCGTCGAAGATGTCCTGCGGGTACTGCCCGCGGAAGATCGGATCGAGGAACCACCGGTTGAACTGACCGTCGATGCGCCGCGCAGCGTCGAGGTCGGCGGGATCGGTCGCGTCGACGGGGTCGGCGACCGTGAGGTTGAGCGTGATCCCGAGGTTCAGCGACGCGTCGCGGCCGCGCAGCTCGCGCACCGTCTGCCCGTGGCCCAGCATGAGGTGGTGGGCCGCCAGCATCCCTTCGCTCTTGCTGTAGTGCCCCGGGGCGTGCAGCCCCGCGGTGTAGCTGAGGAACGACGAGCACCACGGCTCGTTCAGGGTGGTCCACACGTTCACGCGGTCACCGAGGGCGTCGTGCATGTCCAGCGCATATTCGGTGAACCGGTCGGCGGTGTCGCGATTGGTCCAGCCACCCTTGTCCTGCAGCGCCTGCGGGAGGTCCCAGTGGTACAGGGTGAGCCACGGCAGGATGCCGGCCTCCAGCAGTTCGTCGACCAGACGACGATAGAAGTCGACCCCCTGGGGGTTCAGCGCGCCGCCGTCGGGGCGCACCCGCGACCAGGACGTGGAGAAGCGGTACGTCTGCAGTCCCATCGACTTCATCAGCGCGACGTCGTCGCGGTACAGGTGGTAGTGGTCGCACGCGACGTCGCCGTTGTCGGCGTTGATCACGGCGCCGGGGACTCGGCTGAACGCGTCCCAGATCGAGTCGCGTCGGCCGTCCTCGTGTGCGGCACCCTCGATCTGGTAGGCGGCGGTGGCAGCCCCGAACAGGAAGTTCGAGGGGAACGGGCGTGCGGTTTCGAGCATGCGAGCAGAGGCCTCTCTGAGATCGGTGGTCATTTTCAGCCTTTCACCGCACCGGCCATGATGCCGTTGACGAGTTGCTTGCCGGCGAAGGCGAACAGGATGAGCAGGGGGATGGTCGCAAGCAGCACTCCGGCCAGAACGATCGAATAGTCCACGAAGTAGTTCGACTGCAGGAGCGACAGGGCCACCGGCAGCGTCGGGCTCTGCCGGTCGAGCACGATGAAGGGCCAGAAGAAGTTGTTCCACGCGTTCACGAAGGTGAACAGGAACAGCATCGCCGCGGCGGGTCGTGCGGCCACGACCCCGACCGTCCAGAAGGTGCGGATCATCGAGGCGCCGTCGACCCGCGCGGCCTCGATCAGCTCGTCGGGAACGGACTGGCTGAGGTACTGGGTCATCCAGAACACCCCGAACGCGCTCGTGAGCGCGGGGATGATCACGGCCCCGATGTTGCCGGTCCAGCCCAGGTCGGCGAAGAGGATGTACAGCGGCACCACGCCGAGCTGCGTGGGCACCGCCAGGGTGGCGACGATGAAGGCCAGCAGCCACCCGCGACCACGGAACCTGAGTTTCGCAAAGGCCCAGCCCGCGAGCGTGGAGAACACGACGACGGATGCCGCGATCACCGTGGAGCTGAAGATCGAGTTCCACAGTGCGATCCAGAAGTTCACGGCGGAGTCGTTGACCACCGACAGTGCGTTTGCGATGAAGTTGCCGCCCGGAAGCCACGACATGTTGGGGTCATTGATCGTCGAGGCAGTGCCCGAGCCGATCAGGAACGACCAGTAATAGGGGAAGATCGCCGACACGATCACCACGCCGAGACCGATGTACACCCAGGTGCCCGCGCGGACCCCACGGATCTTCGTGGTGCGCTCACCGCGCCGCCGGCGCTGCGCGTTCCGGATGTTCTCCTCGACGATCGCGAGGGGTGGTGAGTCGAGAGAGGTCATCGCCGGATTCCCTTCCGTCGGCGCGGTGCGAGTTCGCCCCGACCGCCTTCGTCGCGCACGAGGCGCCGGGTGATGAGCAGGTTGATCAACCCGATGGCCAGGATGATCAGGAACAGGATCCACGCCAGGGCGGCTGCCCTGCCGAAATTGAACTCGCCCCAGCCGATGTTGTACAGGTACAGCGTGATCGTCAGCCACTGCTGCGCAGGACCGCCTTCACCCGTGTTGTCGTAGATGCGCGGCTCGTCGAAGATCTGCAGCCCGCCGATCGTGGCGGTGATGATGACGAAGATGAGCGTCGGCCGCAGCGAGGGCAGCGTGATGTTCCAGAACTGGCGGAATGCGTTCGCACCGTCGACAGTGGCGGCCTCGTAGTACTCGCGCGGAACCGCCTGCATCGCAGCGAGCAGGATGAGGGCGTTGTAGCCGGTCCAGCGGAAGTTGACCATGGTGGCGATGGCGATATGGCTCCAGAACGGGTCCTTGTGCCACGGGATCGGATTCAGTCCGATGTCCGTCAGGATGCCGTTGACCAGACCGTGGTTGTCGCCGAACATGTTGCTGAAGATCAGCGCGACGGCGACGGGCGCCATGACGAAGGGGAGCAGGACGCTCATGCGCCAGAACGTCTTGGCGCGGATGTTGCGATCGAGCATCGCTGCGATCAGGAGGGCGAGGATCAGCTGCGGCACCGAGGACAGCAGGAAGATGCTGAAGGTGTTGCGCAGGGCCGTCCAGAACTGGGGCTGGCCGAGGATCCAGATGTACTGGTCGAACCCGACGAACGTGCCGGAGTTTCGCACCAGGTCCCATTCCTGGAACGAGATGACCGCCGTGAACGCGATCGGAAAGAGTCCGACGATGGCGAACAGGATGAAGAAGGGCGAGATGTACAGATAGGGCGAGAGCTTGAGGTCCCAGCGGCTCAGCTTGCTGCCGAACGAGAGACGGCGAGGCTGCCTCTCTGCGGGGGCAGAGGACGCCGATGCCGTGGGCGGGCGGGTGTCGGTCGCGGTCACGTGGAGCTCCGTATCGGCGGGGACGTCGGATCGGGGTGACGGGTGTGGGCCGCGGACGCGACCCACACCCGTCAGGTCATCAGAAGGCTTCGACCTCTGCGACCCACGTGTTCCACGAGGTCTTCTGGTCTTCGAGTCCGTCGAAGACGCGGTTGACCGCGTTCTGGAGCGCGTCGTGGTACTTGAAGTAGTTCGCGTCCTTGAACGGCGTGACCGTGATGGCCTCCGAACGGGCAGCGAAGATCTCACCGGTCGGCGCGTTGTTGAAGTACTCGTTCGTCGAGTCCGTGATCGCGGGATCGCTCTGAGCCTCGATCGCGCTCGGGAACTGGCCGGCGTTGACGAAGGTCTTGGCCTGCTGCTCGGGAGCGGTCAGCCAGTCGGCGAGCGCGAGTGCCGCGTCCACGTTCTTGCCGTTGGCCGGAACGGTCAGGTACGACCCGCCCCAGTTCGCGCCGCCGTTCGGGAAGACGTCGGCGACCTCCCAGCCGGTCACGTCGGGCGCGTTGCCCGAGATGACACCCAGCATCCAGCCGGGGCAGAGCATCGCGGCGAACTCGCCGTTGGCCATCGAGGCGTTCCAGTCGTCACTCCACTGACCGGAGTATGCCGCGTTGGGAACCGCGCGCTCGACGACGAGGTTGTACGCGTCGGCGATCTCGGGGTTCTCCGTCGCGATGACCGTGCCGTCAGGCTCGGTGTACGTGTACTCGAGCTGGTTCACGATGCCCTGGAGGACGGAGTTCGCCGCGTCGATCATGGGCTTGCCCGTCGCAGCCTTGTACTGATCGGCCACGTCGAAGAAGTTGTTCCAGTCGCCGTCGAACAGCGTCGCGACGTCGGCGGGCGTCGATGCGAGCCCAGCAGCCGCGAACAGGTCGGCGCGGTAGCAGATCGCCTGCGGCCCGATGTCGGTACCGAAGCCGACGAGGCGTCCGTCGCCATCGGTCGCACCGGCTTCCTTCCAGTCCAGCCAGCGGCCCTTGGCGCTGTCGGGCACCTCGGCCAGCAGGTCGGAGTACTGCATCGCCTCGGCGAACCAGTCGATCTCCACGGCCTCGATGTCGGCGAGACCTTCCTTGCCGAGCTTCTGGAAGTAGTTCTTGCGGGCGTCGCCGGACTCGGCGGCCTTGTTGTGCACGATGGTCACGTTCGGGTTCTCATCCATGTACTCCTGGAGGAGCTCATCGGTGTAACCGAAGTTGTTGAACGTCGCGACCGTGAGGGTGATCTCCTCATTGGGGTCGGTGGACGCCGAGTTGCCGCTGCTTCCGGCGCAGCCGGCGAGCACGATGGCGGAAGCCGAGAAGGCGGCTACGGCCACGGCTCCCCTGCGGAAGGCACGAGAGTTCACTGTCACTCCTTTGTGTTGTCAGGGTTGTCTTGCAGGTGGTGGTGCTGGGTGCGGGTTCGAGGCGGCGCCTGTTCCCACGAGTGTGGGAGCGTTCCCACCGAACTTCCCGTCACGCTATGGGATCGCTCCCATGCGTGTCAAGAGAGCGCTCCCATGGTCAGGTCACGGTTTCGTCACGTCAGCTCTCACGGGGCAGAGAGGAGCCAGGATGCCGCGGCCGTAGACTGGGGGGACACTCCCGCCCGCGACATCCGGCGCTTCAGCTCCTCGCTGCGCTCGTCGCTCAACGACCGATAGCTGCGGCATGCGGCCGCCAGGAGGATTCACGTGCCCACCATCGTCGTCGACGTCATGCCCAAAGCCGAACTGCTCGACCCTCAGGGCAAGGCCGTCTCCGGCGCCCTGTCGCGCCTGGGCGTGTCGGATTTCAGCTCCGTCCGCATCGGCAAGCGCTTCGAGCTCACCGTCGAAGGCGAGGTCGGCGAGGACGTGCTGGCCAAGGCCCGCAAGATCGCCGACGAGATCCTGTCGAACTCGGTCATCGAGGACGTCGTGAGCATCGAGGTCGTGGAGTGACACCGCGGATCGGGGTCATCACCTTTCCCGGATCGCTGGATGACCGCGACGCGCAGCGCGCGATCCGCGTCGCGGGCGGCGAACCGGTCGCCCTGTGGCACGGGTCGCACGACCTCGAGGGCGTGGACGCACTGGTCCTACCCGGTGGTTTCAGCTACGGCGATTACCTGCGCGCGGGTGCGATCGCCGCGCTGGCGCCGATCATGGCCGACGTGAAGGACGCCGCGGCCGCAGGCATGCCCGTTCTCGGCATCTGCAACGGCTTCCAGATGCTCGTCGAAGCGCAGCTGCTGCCGGGCGGACTCATCCGCAACGCCCATCAGCAGTTCGTCCGACGTGATCAGAGGCTGCGGGTCGAGAACACGTCGACCGCGTGGACGTCGGACTTCACCGACGGTCAGGAGATCGTCATACCGCTCAAGAACGCCGACGGCGGCTACATCGCCTCCGAATCCGAGCTCGACCGGCTCGAGGGCGAAGGGCTCGTGGCCTTCCGCTACCTCGGCGTGAACCCGAACGGATCGCTGCGCGACATCGCCGGCCTCGCCAACGAGCGCGGCAACGTCGTCGGCCTCATGCCGCACCCCGAGCACGCGGTGGAGGAGGGCTTCGGGCCCGACACTGCCGCCGCGATGCGCTCGGGTTTGGACGGCCTGCCGTTCTTCACCTCGGCGATCGCCGCTGTGGTGGGCGCCGCGGCCTGAGCCCCGGCATCCTCCCCCCTCGCCTCTTCCCGCGAGACAGCATGTGCGCCACGAGACCGAGGCGGACGCACTCCGTCTCGCGGCGCCTATCCAGTCTCGCGGACTGGTGCGGGGCGGGGCGGGGCGGGGGCGGCCGTCTCGATCAGCTGCAGGACGCGCGCTGCGACGCTCACCGCGATGGATGCCGGGGCCTTCCCCCCGACTTCCGGAATGCCGATGGGCGTGGTCACCCGGGCCAAAACCTCTTCGGACTGGCCGAGGTCGAGCAGTTTCGCCCGGAAGCGCGCCCACTTCGACGCCGACCCGATCAGTCCGATGGAGCCGAGCCCCTCACGACGGAGCGCCTGATCGGTGATCGCGAGGTCTTCGACGTGGTCGTGCGTCATGATCAGCACGTGCGTGCCCGGCGGCAGGTCGGCGATCGCGGCCTCGGGAACCGGCTCGTGGCGAAGCCGCACCGTGGCGACCGCATCGGCCAGAACCCCGGTCGAGCCCGGCTCGCCCACTCGGCCGGGGTCGAGCATCTCCGGGCGCGCGTCGATGAGGTGCAGCTCGACTTCCTGCCGCGCGAGGATCCGGGCGAGCTCGAGCCCCACGTGGCCGAGGCCGAAGATGGCGACGGACGGCACGGCGCGGACCGGCTCCAGCAGCATGGTGACCTCCCCTCCGCAGCATTGCACGCCGTACTCGGTGACGGCCTTGTCGGTGAGCCGGAGGGTGAGCAGGCGGGGCTCGCCCGTCCGCTCGGCGAGCATCTCCCGCGCCCGGTCGACGGCCGTCGCCTCGAGATTGCCGCCTCCCACGGTGCCGAAGAGCCCGTCCGGCGAGACGACCATCTTCGCCCCGCCGTTGCGGGGCGCGTGGCCGCGCACCACCGCGAGCGTGACGATGACGGCGGGCGTGCGCGCCTCGCGCAGGCGGTGCAGCTCGTCGACCCAGTCCATGGCCGGTGGTCCTAGAGCGCGCTGTCCGCGAGCGCCGCGGCCGCGGCGACCGGGCGGTCCGCCGACGCATCCAGCGCCGCCGCGCGCGCGGAACGGATCGCCCAGAACACGGCTTCCGGCGTGGCCGGCGACCCGAGCTCGACGGTGCGCCCCGTGGGACCGAATGCGCCGACGGCCTCACGGATCGCCTCGCGCGCGCTGAAGGCCAGCATGAGCGGCGGCTCGCCGACGGCCTTCGACCCGTACACGGCACCGTCCTCACGGGCGTCTGCGAACAGCCGGACGTTGAACTGCTCGGGCATCTCCGAGAAGCTCGGCAGCTTGTACGTGCTCGCGGACTGCGTCAGCAGCCGCCCGCGATCGGGGCCATCGCCGGTGTCCCACCGCAGCTCCTCCAGCGTGAGCCAGCCCACCCCCTGCACGTATCCGCCCTCGATCTGACCGAGGTCGATCTGCGGGGAGAGCGAGTCACCGACGTCGTGGACGATGTCGACACGGCGCACCCGGTAGGCGCCGGTGAAGCCGTCCACCTCGACCTCGGTGGCCGCGACGCCGTAGGCGAAGTATTTGAACGGAGAGCCCTGCATCCGGACGCCGTCCCAGTGCAGGCCCTCGGTGCGGTAGTAGCCGGCCGCGAACAGCTGCACCCGCGCAAAGTACGACGCGGACGCCACTTCGGCGAACGTCAGGGCGCGCTCCACACCCGGGGCGGTCACCCTGCCGCCGGAGAACCGCACGTCCGCGTCGTCGACGCCGAGCAGTCGCGCGGCGACCGGTGTCATCCGATCGCGGATCTGATCGCAGGCGTTCTTCACCGCCGCGCCGTTGAGGTCGGCGCCCGACGACGCGGCGGTCGCCGACGTGTTCGGCACCTTGTCCGTGCGCGTCGGCGCCAGGCGCACCTGCTGCAGCGGCACGCCCAGTGCGGTGGCGGCCACCTGCAGCATCTTGGTGTGCAGCCCCTGGCCCATCTCGGTGCCGCCGTGGTTGACCAGCACCGACCCGTCCTTGTAGACGTGGACGAGCGCGCCGGCCTGGTTGTAGGCGGTGTAGTTGAACGAGATCCCGAACTTGATCGGGGTCATCGCGATCGCGCGCTTCACGTGCTCGTGCTGCGCGTTGAAGAGCGCGGTGCTCACGCGGCGGGCGTCGACGTCGGCCTCGCCTCGCACCTGGTCCCAGATCGCGTGCATGCGTTCGGCATCCTTGACCGGCTGTCCGTACGGAGTCGCCTGGCCCGGCTGGTAGAAGTTCCTGCGGCGCAACGCGATCGGTTCGACGCCGAGCACCGGAGCCACCCGGCCGAGGATGTCCTCGATCAGGAAGACCCCCTGCGGGCCGCCGAATCCCCGGAACGCGGTGTTGGATGTCTTGTTCGTCTTCGCGACCCTGCCGTGCACATTCACATGCGGGATCCAGTAGGCGTTGTCGAAGTGGCAGAGCGCGCGGCTGAGCACCGGCTCCGAGAGGTCGAGGCACCATCCGCCGTCGGAGGTGAGCGTGGCCTCCAGCGCGAGGATCGCGCCGTCGGCGTCGAAGCCCGCGCGCCAGGCGATGTGGAACGGATGCCGTTTGCCGGTCATCGTGATGTCCTGCGTGCGATTCAGCCGCAGCCGCACCGGGCGACCGGTCAGTCCCGCGCCCAGCGCCGCGATCGCCGCCAGCCCGTGCGGCTGCATCTCCTTGCCGCCGAATCCGCCGCCCATCCGCAGCGCCTGCACCGTCACCCGGTTCGACGGGATGCCGAGCACGTGCGCCACGATCTCCTGCGTCTCGCTGGGATGCTGCGTGGAGCACTCCACGAAGTACTGACCCTCGGAGTCGAGGTGGGCCAGCGACGCGTTGGTCTCGAGGTAGAAGTGCTCCTGACCGCCGAACTCTGTCACCCCCTCGAACACGAACGGGGCGGTCGTCAGTGCGGTCGCGGCGTCTCCGCGCTGGACGGTCAGGGCAGCGCCCTGAAACGAACCGGCGTCGATCGCCTCGACCACGGTGATCAGGCTCGGCAGCGGTTCGTACCGGACCGTCACCGCGGCGGCGCCCAGCCGTGCTGCCTCGGGAGTCTCGCCGAGCACCCAGACCAGCGCGTGTCCGTAGTACATCGCCTCGCTCGGGAACAGGGGCTCGTCGCTCTTGACGCCCGCATCATTGACGCCGGGGACATCGTCGGCGGTCAGGACTCGGACGACGCCCGGAACCGCGTAGGCGCCCGAGACGTCGATCGTCACCCGCGCGTGTGCGTTCGTCGACTGCACAGGCCACGCGGTCAGCACGCCGGACGTGCGGACGGCGAGGTCGTCGGTGTACATCGCCCGGCCGGTCACGTGCAGGGTCGCGCTCTCGTGCGGGGTGGGGATGCCGACCACCGCGTCCGCGGGGCGTGCGGCCAGTTCGCTCATGCCGACACCTCCGCAGGCTGCCCGGTCTCGCGACCGCGCGGGGCGGCGGCGTGGAGCTTCAGCAGCGCGTGGCTCAGCATGAGCGCGCGATACTCCGCACTCGCCCGGTGATCCGACAGGGGGGAGCCCTCGGCGCCCAGCACGGCGGCGGCGGCGCGGATCGTGGCGGTGTTCCAGGCCTCACCCACCAGCATCCGCTCGGTGTCATACGCGCGGATCGGAGTGGCGGCGACCCCGCCCAGGCCGATCCGCGCCCCGGTGACCAGACCGTCGCGGATGTCGATGGCGAAGGCGATCGCCACGCTCGAGATGTCGTCGAACCGGCGTTTGGCGACCTTGTGGAACGCGGTGAGATCGGCCTGGGGCAGCGGCACCCGGACCGCACGGATCAGCTCATCGCGATGCCGCACGGATTCGCGGTAACCGGTGTAGTACACGGCGAGATCGACTTCGCGCTCACCTTCTGCGGAGGCGAGCACGACGCGGGCATCGAGGGCGAGCAGCGCAGGGCTGAGATCTCCGATGGGGGAACCGGTGCCGAGATTGCCGCCGATCGTGGCTCTGTTGCGGATGAGCGGGGAGGCGAACTGGGGCAGCAGCTCCGCCAGCAGGGGCACTCGGCCGGCGAGGCCGCGTTCGACCTCCGACAGCGTCAGTGCCGCGCCGATCTCGATCGACTCGGCGCCGATCCTCAGCGTGCGGAGCTCGTCGAGTCGATCGATGGCGAGAACGAACGGTGCGCGCGCCCCGCGGAGGTTCACCTCCACACCCCAGTCCGTCGCCCCCGCCACGGGGCGCGCGTGGGGCTCGTCGCGCAGCAGCGACAGCGCGGCAGCGAGTGAGGCGGGCCGCACGAAGCGGGAGCCGCCGAGACTCACGTCGGTAGGCACCGGCGCGGGCGCGCCGTGCGCACGACGCGCGGCGAGCGGGTCGTCGGCCTCCGGCATCCCCAACGCATACGCGGCATCGCGGATCGGACGGTAGCCGGTGCAGCGGCAGAGGTTGCCGCTCAGGGCGTGCAGATCGAACCCGTTCGCGCCGTGCTCCGTGTCCGGCGCCGTGCCGTCGTCGCCGGGTCCGTCGGAGGGCCCGCGATCGGCGCGGTAGTACTCACCGGCCATGCTGCAGACGAAACCGGGCGTGCAGTAGCCGCACTGCGAACCGCCACCCTCGGCGAGGCGGGCCTGCACGGGGTGCAGCGCGTCGGGCGTTCCCAGTCCCTCAGCCGTGATGACCTCTTGGCCGCTCAGCGCGTACACCGGCACCAGACAGGAGTTGACCGACGTCCACGCGGTGCCGCCGTCGGCCGCCGGGGTGGCCAGCAGGACGGCGCACGCGCCGCACTCGCCTTCGGCGCACCCCTCCTTGCTGCCGGGCAGACCGGTGGCGCGCAGCCAGTCGAGCGCGGTGGTGTGCACCGGCACGCCATCCAGCGTGCGGCGCAGCCCATTGACGGTAACGACGATGTCATCCACGGGGGAGCTCCTCTTTTCGCGATTGTACGACGCTCAGGGTGGCGGGCGGCGGGCGCGTGAGACACCATGAGGGAACACTCCGTCGTCGCACGGCGCGATCCAGCACAGCGAGGAGCCGTCATCGCATGACCGCCGACCTCGCTCGCGCCCGTGACGGTGTTCTCACCGCGGCGGATCTGGCCCGCGTGGACGCGGCCCTGCAGGGCACCGACGACCTGCTGCGCTCGGCGTACCGCGGTGACGACGGGTCGCGTCAACCGGTGCACACCGCCTACGTCCCCGCGGACCGGTATCACCCGGGCCTCCCCGCGGAGTGGGGAGCGGCCGCCCTCGCCGCGGCCGAGGCGGTCGGCGGTCTGGACGCTCTCGCCGCGCACGTCGGCCTGACTCCGGAACTGGTCACCGACGTGGTCCCGCGCGTTCGCGCGAAGCTCGAGCGAGAGCCCATCGAAGACCTGCGGCTCGACTTCGAGGACGGCTACGGTGACCGCGGCGATGCGGTGGAAGACGCCGACGCGGTCGGCGCGGCCGCTCGCGTGATCGAGGCGGTGCGCTCGAGTGCGGCGCCTCCGTTCATCGGCATCCGGTTCAAGTCCCTCGAAAAGTCCACCCGCGCCCGCGGTCTGCGCACCCTCGACCTTTTCCTCAGTGGTCTCGTGGAGGCAGGCGGCCTGCCCGGCGGTCTGGCGCTCACGCTCCCGAAGGTGACCACGGCGGCCCAGGTGGCGGCGATGGCCGACGTCGCCGCTGCGCTCGAGGGTGCGCACGGGCTGACCGAGGGCAGCGTGCGCTTCGAGGTGCAGATCGAGACGCCGCAGGTGGTCCTGGGCGCCGACGGCAGGTCGCCGCTCGCCCTTCTGCCACGGGCGGGAGCCGGGCGGATCACTTCACTGCACTTCGGCACCTATGACTACACGGCCGCGCTCGGGATATCCGCGCACCACCAGTCACTGGATCATCCCGCCGCCGATCTGGCCAAGGAGCTCATGCAGCTCGCGGTGGCCGGCACCGGCATCCGGCTGTCGGACGGCTCGACCAACGTGCTGCCCATCGGCGACCGGGCCATCGAGGCATGGATGCTGCACGCCCGACTCGTGCGCCGATCACTGGAGCGCGGTTTCTTCCAGGGTTGGGACCTGCATCCGCATCAACTGCTGACGCGGTACCTCGCCACGTACGCGTTCTATCGCGAGGGCTATCCTCAGGCGGCGGAAAGGCTGCGCGCCTACATCGAGCGCAGCCCGGGCACGGTGCTCGACGAGCCCGCGACGGCACGGGCACTGGCCTGGTTCGTCGTCCGCGGCGTGCAGTGCGGAGCCCTCGACACCGACGACGTCATCGCCGAGACCGGCATCGGGCACGAGGCGCTGATCGCGCTCGCCCACCCGCGACCCGTCTCCCGAACCGATCCCCGCGAGGACTCCGCATGAGCTATTTCACCCCGACCGGCGGTCTGCCGCCTCAGACCGCGCTGCTGACCGATCGTGCCATCGTGACGGAGGCGTACACGGTCATCCCGCGCGGCGTGCTGCGAGACATCGTCACGAGCAACCTGCCGGGCTTCAGCGGAACGCGCTCGTGGATCCTCGCCCGCCCGATCGCGGGATTCTCGACCACCTTCTCGCAGATCATCGTCGAGATCGGGCCCGGCGGCGGTGCCGAGCGCCCCGAGCGCGAACCCGGGGTCCAGGGCGTCGTCTTCGTCACCGCCGGCCGCCTCACGCTCACGCTGGCCGGGCGCCTTCACGAGCTGGAGGCCGGCGGTTACGCGTACCTCGCGGCCGGGGAGGAGTGGTCGCTCGCCAACGCGGGGGACGAGGTCACGACGTTCCACTGGATCCGCAAGGCGTACGAACCGCTGGAGGGGATGCACCCGGCATCCTTCGTCACACGCGACCAGGATGTCGCACCCGCACCGATGCCGGGCACCGACGGGGTGTGGGCCACGACGCGGTTCGTCGACCCGGACGACCTCGCCCACGACATGCACGTGAACATCGTCACCTTCCAGCCGGGCGGGTCGATTCCCTTCGCCGAGACCCATGTCATGGAGCACGGACTGTTCGTGCTGGAGGGCAAGGGCGTCTACCGGCTGAACGGCGACTGGGTCGAGGTCCAGGCGGGCGACTTCCTCTGGCTGCGCGCGTTCTGCCCGCAGGCCTGCTACGCCGGCGGGCCCGGTCCGTTCCGCTACCTGCTCTACAAGGACGTCAACCGTCAGATCCGGCTCACCTGAGGGCGGCGCGGCCGCGTCGACGGACCGTCTCGCGGTCGGGGTGGGTCAGACGGTTCCGGCCGGGGGCCAGACGCCGATGATCACGGCCATGATCAGCACCGTGACCAGCTCGTGCCCGATGTTCATCACCGTCAGCGCCGACGGGCGACCTTCGAACACGTCGTGGGTGATGAACCGCGCCGCGGTGAATCCGGCCCACAGCGCCACCGCCGTGACGATGGCCGCGAGCAGGAAGCCGCCGCCGTAGAAGTGCCACGCGATCGCGGTCGCTCCGGCCAGGACCCACGCCGTGAGGAAGCTCACCACGACCGTGATCAGGATCGGCACCACCGCCGAGGCCCCCGGGCGGTTCAGGTCGACGTTCGCGAGCTTCGCCCATCTCGTCCCGAACACCTTCGGCGTGTACCAGATCGATCCGACGACCATGCTCGAGGCTGTCGCGATCAGGACCGCCCAGTAGTTGATCTCGGGAACCATGACTGCCTCCTCCGCGCGAGCCGCGCTGCTTCCGCGACAGTAGCCCCGTCGCCTGCCCGCAGGACGGAAGCGCGCCGACCCGCTCCGGCGCCGCGGGTAGCGTGGAACGGTGAGCACCCCATCGCTTGTCGTGTCCGTTCCCAACGAAGAGCTCGCCGCCGCGCTGCGGCCCGTACCCGAGGGCGTCGAGGTCCTGGTCTGGACCATGCTCGCAGCGCCCCCGCGGGAGGCCATCGACATCGTGGTGCCGCCGTACATGGCGATCGGCAAAGCGCTCCCGCGACTGGCCGAAGTGCGGACGCGCCTGGTGCAGGGCCAGTCGATCGGGTACGACGGCGTCGCCGACGCCCTGCCGCCCGGTCTGGTGTTCGCCAACGCCGCGTCGGTGCACGAGGCATCGACCGCCGAGCTCGCGATCGCGCTCACCCTCGCCGCGCAGCGCCATCTGCCGACGTTCGTCCGCGCCCAGGACGAGGGTCGCTGGGCGTCCGAGTTCTCGGACAGCCTGGCCGATCGCCGGGTGCTGCTGCTCGGGTACGGCGGCGTCGGAAAGGCGGTCGCGGCGCGCCTCGCGCCGTTCGAGGTCGACCTCACCGTGGTCGCCTCCCGCGCCCGGGTGGAGGACGGGATGCCGGTGCACGCCGTGGACGAGCTGTTCGACCTGCTTCCGCACGCCGAGGTCGTCATCGTGACCCTCCCGGGTGGCGACGCGACGCGGCGGATCATCGATGACGCGGTCCTGTCGGCGCTGCCCGACGGCGCGCTGGTCGTGAACGTGGGGCGCGGCGGCCTCATCGACACGGAGGCGCTCGTCGACCACGCCACCCGCGGACGCATCCGCGCAGCGCTCGATGTCACCGACCCCGAGCCGCTGCCCGCCGACCATCCGCTGTGGACGCTGCCCGGCGTGCTGATCACCCCGCACGTCGGCGGTGCGTCCAGCGCGATGCGGCCGCGCACCGTCCGGCTGATCCGCGCCCAGATCGAGCGGATGCTGGCCGGCGAGCCGCCGCTGAACGTCGTGCACGAGAGCTGAATCCCGCAGAGGCAGAGCGGACCGGTGGTCCTCCCCAAGGCCACTGCCGTGCACGCGGGATTCCGGGCGGACGGGGCGCAGCTAGAGCAGGATCTCCTGGCCGCGACGCGGGCCGATGCCGTCGCTCCGGCCGTACGCGCGCTCTCCCGCGAGATAGGTCGCCTCCACGACGCCCGCGAGCACCTTGCCATCCCACGGCGAGATCGGGTTCCGGTACTCCAGCCGCGAAGCGTCGACGGTGAACAGTGTGTCCGGGCTCAGCACCACCAGGTGTGCCGGGGCGCCCACGGCGATGCGACCGCGGTCGGCGAGACCGGCGATGCGCGCGGGGCCCGTCGTCAGCAGGGGCAGGAGGGTCTCGAGGGGGATGCCGCGCGCCCGGGCCTCGGTCCAGACCGCCGCGAGCCCGGTCTGCAGCCCGGAGATGCCGCCCCATGCCTGCGCGAAGTCGCCACCGCCGCGCTGCTTCATCGCGGCGGGGCACGGGGAGTGGTCGCTGACGACGGCGTCGATCGTTCCGTCCAGGACTCCGGTCCAGAGCAGCTCGCGATTGTCGCCGCCGCGGATCGGCGGGCACGCCTTGAACGCGGCGGCCCCGTCGGGCACGTCTTCGGCGCGCAGAGCCAGGTAATGCGGACACGTCTCTGCGGTCAGTCGCACGCCCGCCGCCTTCGCCGCGCGGATCTCATCGAGTGACCCGCCGTCGGAGACGTGCACGATGTGGGCGCGTGCGCCGGTGCGTTGCGCCGCGCCGATGACCGTGCGGATGGCCGACCGTTCACTGAGCGGTGGGCGGGAGGCGGCGAACTCCGCGTAGCGCACACCGAGGCGGGCGGGGGTGTGCAGGAGTGCGGGGTCTTCGGCGTGCACGATGAGCACGCTGTCGAGCGCAGCGACCTCGGCGAGGGCGCGCTCGAGCTGCTCGGCATCCAGATATCCGAACTCGTCGATGCCGGACGGCGAGAGGAAGCACTTGAACCCGACGACGCCGGCGTCGGCGAGCGCCGCGAGCGATCCGAGATTCTCCGGGACCGCGCCGCCCCAGTAGCCCGTATCGACCGCCAGCTTGCCGCGCGCCGCCGCGCGCTTGGCGGCGAGCGCGCCGACCGTGGTGGTGACGGGGACGCTGTTCAGCGGCATGTCCAGGATGGTCGTGACTCCGCCCGCCGCGGCCGCAGCGGTCCCGGTCGCGAAGCCCTCCCACTCGGTGCGCCCGGGTTCGTCCAGATGCACGTGCGAATCGACCAGCCCGGGGATGAGGACCCGGTCGTTCGAGAGCACGACCTGCGCTGCGGCGTCGAACCCGTCCACGCCGACGACGCGACCGTCGGCGATCCGGACCGTCGCCGGTTCGAACACGCTCCCCGTGAACACTCGCGTCGCAGCGATCGCCCGCAGGGAGGCGGGGAGGACGGCATCCATGCCCCCACGTTAGGGCGCGAGCGTTTCCCGGCGTCACCCCGCCGGGCGGCGCGCCGGAACGCCCCGCCCTCGTCGACGACCGGAACCCGGCGAGTACGGTGTGGCCATGAACCTCGACGAGTTCAACGCAGCGGATGCCGCGGACGCGGCATCCGTCGTCGCCGTATGGGCGGCGGTTCCGTCGTGGGTGCACGCGGTGGTCGCGGCGCGACCATACGGCTCGATCGACCAGCTCGCGACCCGCGCCGGCGCGCTCGCAGCGCAGTGGCGCACAGCGGACCTCGATGCCGCGCTCGCCCACCACCCGCGGATCGGACAACCGCCCGCCGGTGCCGGGGCCGAAGCCGCGGTGTCGCGTCGGGAGCAGGCGGCGATGACGGATGCCGCGTCCGCCGTGGCGGCGGCGATCGCCGCGGGCAACACCGCCTACGAGGAGCGCTTCGGTCGGGTCTTCCTGATCCGGGCGGCGGGCCGCTCACCGGAGGAGATCCTCGCGGAGCTGGAACGACGGATGCGCAACGACGACGAGACCGAGGCGTCCGAGGCGCTGGCGCAGCTCGCTCAGATCGCGCTCTTGCGCCTGCGCGGGTCACTGGCGGAAGGATGAACCCATGACCAGTCGCCTCACCACGCACGTGCTGGACGCCTCCTCCGGCGCTCCGGCCGAGAACGTCGTCGTGTCTCTCGCGCAGTACCTGCCCGGCGGCGGAACGACGGGAGTCGCCCAGGGCTTCACCGACACCGACGGTCGCCTGGCGCTGGGTCCGGAGAGCTTGGACCCGGGCATGTACGCCCTGACGTTCGGGACGGGCGCCTACTTCGCGGATCGAGACATCCCGACCTTCTATCCGCTCATCACCGTGACCTTCACCGTCGACGCGACCGATCGGCACTATCACGTGCCGTTGCTGCTCAGTCCGTTCGCCTATTCGACCTACCGGGGGAGCTAGAGCATGAGCGACGTGTCCGTCAGTCTCGGCGCGAACAAGTACGGCAAGGCCGAGAACCGCGTCGTGCGGATATACCGAGACACCCCGCGGCACGAGATCGTCGACCTCAACGTCACCTCGCAGCTGCGCGGCGCGGCGCTGGCCGACTGCTATCTGTCCGGCGACAACTCGTTCGTGGTCGCGACCGACACGCAGAAGAACACGGCGTTCGCGTTCGCGAAGCTGTACGGCATCCCCTCTCCCGAGGAGTACCTGCTCCGGCTCGCCGAGCATTTCGTGACCGCGTTCGACTGGATCGACGGCGGCCTCTGGCAGGCCCAGCAGTACGAATGGGAGCGCATCCTGGTCGACGGACGGGCGCACGACCACTCGTTCGTGCGCACGGGTCGGGCCACGCGTCTTGCCGCGGTGCAGGTGGTGGACGGACAGACCCACGTCATGGGCGGCATCGCGGATCTGGTGGTGCTCAAGTCCACCGGCAGCGAGTTCGCGGGCTTTCCCCGCGATCAGTACACGACCCTCGCCGAGACGGACGACCGCATCCTGGCGACCTCGGTCACCGGGCGGTGGCGGTTCCTGCCCGAGGCCGTCGAGGCGGGCATCGACTACAACGGCCTGTATGCCGAGGTTTCGGCGGTGCTGTTGTCCACGTTCGCGACGGTGCATTCGCTCGCACTGCAGCAGACCCTCTTCGCGATGGGCAAGGCGGTCATCCAGGCGCGACCCGAGATCACCGAGGTGCGCTTCGCGATGCCGAACCGCCATCACTTCCTGTACGACCTCGCGCCCTTCGGACTGGAGAATCCGAACGAGGTGTTCCTCGCCGCCGACCGTCCGTACGGGCTGATCGAGGGCACGGTCACCCGCGACGGCGCGGAACCCGCACCCGACGCCTGGCTCGACATCCCGGCCTCGGGCTGAGTCGTCGTGCCGATCTATCGAGGTCACCTGCTGCATGTGACGGGAAGCCCACGCCTCGAAGGCGCGGCGGACGCCCTGGTCTCCGAGCCCGACGGCGCCCTCGCGATCGATGCGGCCGGTCGGATCGCCTACTCCGGACCGTGGTCGGACCTGCCCGCAGCACTCGCCGGCGATGAGGTGGTTCGAACCGGCGCTTACCTGCTGCCGGGCTTCGTCGACACGCACGTGCACTACCCCCAGACGCTGGCGACCGACGCGTTCGGCGGCGGCGAACTGCTCGAGTGGCTCGAGCACTGCGTCTACCCGGCCGAGTCGCGCCTCGCGGACGCGGGGTTCGCGGACGCCGTCGCGGCGGAGTTCGTGCGACGCCGCATCGGCGCCGGCACGACGGCGGCTCTCGTCTTCGGCTCGGCGTTGCCCGCCGCGCAGGACGCGCTCTTCTCCCGTACGCTCGACGCCGGGCTGCGCATCGTCAGTGGTCGCGGCATCCAGACGGTGGGGCCACCGAGCGCTGCGGCTCTGCTGACCACCGAGGACGCAGCGATCGGCATGGCCGAGGACGAGATCGCCCGATGGCACGGGCAGGATGCCTCGGGCAGAGCGCTCGATCCTCGCTCCGCCCTGGCGCAGGTCGCCCTGGTGCCGCGCTTCAGCCTCTCGGTCACGACCGAGACGCTGCGCCGCCTCGGTCACCTCTACGCGGGGACCCGAGCGGACGGTGTCTACTTCCACTCGCACCTCAACGAGAACGATCGCCCCGGAGACGGCGAGATCGCCGCGGTCCGCAGCCGATACGGTGTCGACCACTACCTGGACACGTACGACGGCCGGCACCTGCCCGGGTCGAAGACGGGCGGTGAGAGCCTGCTCGGACGTCGCAGCATCCTCGCTCACGCGGTGCACTGCACCGATGCCGAGCTGCATCGCCTGGCCGAGACCGGCTCGTCGATCGCGCATTGCCCTACGTCGCAGCTGTTCCTCGGAAGCGGCACCCTGCCGTGGCGGCGGACGGTGGCGTCGGGTGTCGGGATCGCGATGGGCACCGACATCGGAGCCGGGGACGAGTGGCTGATCCCGCGGGTTCTCAACGACTGCTTCAAGGTGCACATGAGTGAGCAGAGTGACCGGTCGGTCGCGATCGACCCGGCTCAGCTGCTCTTCCTGGGCACGCTCGCCGGTGCCCGCGCGCTGGATCAGGAGGCGCTGTTCGGCAACCTGGATGCCGGCAAAGACGCCGACTTCGTGATCGTGGATCCCGCGGCACAGCCCGGCTTCGCGCTTCTGCTGGAGGCGTCCGCCGACGCGAGCCCGAGCTCGCGCCTGTTCACGCTGCTGATGGGCATGCGTGAGGCCTCCATCACCGGGGTGTTCGTGCGCGGGAGGCGTGTCGTGGCGCCGGATGACGCGCGTTCGCTGCTCTCTCCCTGAGCTCCCGGATCAGTTCCGCCGCGCCATCCGTTCGCGCACCCGCACCGCAGACTTCGTGACCGGTCGCCACTTCAGCTTCGCCGGCTCAGCCTTGGAACACCGCGTGCACGTCGCTCACGAGCTCCCGGCCGCCCAGGCCGGCGATCTCCATCAGCACGGCCGTGCCGACCACGGTCTGCCCCAGCACGGCGAACAGCTCGTGCGCCGCCGCCAGCGTCCCGCCCGTGGCGAGAACGTCGTCCACGAGCAGAACGCGCGTCCCGGGAGCGATGTCGTCGTGCACCTCGATCGTCGCCTCGCCGTACTCCAGCGCATAGGCGACGGATGCCGCAGGCCGCGGCAGTTTGCCGGCCTTGCGCACCGGCACCAGACCCACGCCCGCCGTGATCGCCACCGCACCCGCCAGCAGGAAGCCCCGCGCCTCCACTCCCGCGACCACGTCGAACGTCCCCGCGAAGGGTGCGATCAGGGCGTCGATCGCGGTGCGCAGGCCTGCGGCATCCGCCAGAAGAGGAGTGATGTCGCGGAACACGATGCCGCGCTCGGGATAGTCGGGAATCGAGACGATGAGCGATTCAGCGAGGGCGAGGGAGTCGGCGGAAGGCACGCGCCCACACTATCCGCGTGTCGTTCCTCTCCTCGACGAGTCCGCCCTCAGCCTGCGTGCAAGCGCTTGCAGTATCCTGGAACGATGACTTCGCCCGAGACCGCTGAGCGCACCGACGTCCTTTCCTCCCGACCTGGAGCGGAATGGTGGCGCACCGCCGTCATCTACCAGATCTACCCGCGCTCATTCGCGGACAGTTCCGGCGACGGCGTCGGCGATCTGCCCGGCGTCACCGCGCACCTCGACGACCTTCTCGACCTGGGCGTCGACGCTCTGTGGTTGAGCCCGTTCCAGCGTTCACCGCAGAAGGATGCCGGCTATGACGTCGCCGACTACTGCGACGTCGACCCGCTCTTCGGCACCCTGGCCGACTTCGACGAGATGGTGGCCGAAGCGCACGGCCGCGGCATCCGGATCATCGTCGATCTCGTCCCCAACCACTCCTCCGACCAGCACGAGTGGTTCCAGTCGGCCCTGGCCGCCGGTCCCGGCAGTGTCGAGCGCGCGCGCTACCTCTTCCGCGAGGGCAAGGGCGAGCACGGCGAGCTTCCGCCCAACAACTGGGAATCGGTCTTCGGGGGTCCGGCGTGGACCCGCATCATCGAGGCCGATGGCTCACTCGGACAGTGGTACCTGCACCTGTTCGACTCGTCGCAGCCCGACTTCGACTGGTCCAACGAAGAGGTGCGCGAGGCGTTCCGCGACGTGCTGCGGTTCTGGCTCGACCGAGGCGTCGACGGCTTCCGCGTCGACGTCGCGCACGGCCTGATCAAGGCCGAGGGTCTGCCCGATTACACCCCGCCGGAGGACGCCGCATCCATGGGCGGCGAAGAGGAGGACGTGCCGTACTGGGGTCAGGCCGGCGTGCACGACGTGTACCGCGACTGGCACCGCATCCTCGCCGAATACCCGGGCGACCGCGTTCTGGCCGCCGAGGCGTGGCTCCCCGACGCCGACAAGACCGCCCTGTGGGTGCGGCCCGACGAGATGCATCAGGCCTTCAACTTCCCCTACCTGCAGACCGAGTGGGATGCCGCGACGCTCCGTGTCGTCATCGACGACTCGCTGCGGGCGTTCTCCGCAGTCGGCGCCCCGAGCACCTGGGTGCTGTCGAACCACGATGTGGTGCGGCACGCGTCCCGCCTCGCACTGACGGCCGAGAACCCGCAAGGATACGGCATCGGCCCGGACTCCATCGGCCGGCCGATCCCGGATGTCGGACTGCGGCGCGCCCGCGCGGCGACGGCGATCATGCTCGCCCTCCCCGGGTCGGCGTACCTGTACCAGGGTGAAGAGCTCGGGCTGCCCGAGGCCATCGACCTTCCCGACGACGCCCGGCAGGATCCGACCTGGTTCCGCTCGAACGGCGAGCGGTACGGGCGTGACGGATGCCGCGTGCCCATCCCCTGGTCGGCGAGCGCTCCCGCGTACGGGTTCAGCGCGACCGGAGCGTCCTGGCTGCCGCAGCCCGCGGAATGGGCGTCGTTCGCCCGCGACGTCCAGGTGAGCGACCCGGACTCGACGCTGTCGTTCTATCGTGCACTGCTCCGCGTACGGCGGACCCACGAGCTGGGGTTCGGCACGCTGGAGTGGCTCGACGGCTTCGGCCCGGATGTCATCGCATTCCGGAACGGGAATGTCACGGTGATCGCGAACCTCGGCTCGACGCCGATCGTGCTGCCGCACGGTAACGTGATCGCGACGAGCGGCCCGATCGTCGACGGCGACCTGCCCGTCGACACCGCTGTCTGGCTCGCGACCGACGGAGCCTGACCGCGGGACCCGGGCGGAGGGGACGACGTGGTCAGCATCGATGAGGTCGCGCGCTCCGCGGGCGTCTCCACCGCCACGGTCTCCCGAGCGCTCAGCGGGCGGGGCCACGTCTCCGATGCCACGCGTGCGCGGGTCGAGTCCGCGGCGCGGAACCTGGGGTACGTCGTCTCGTCGTCCGCCTCGAGCCTCGCCTCCGGTCGCACGCGCAACATCGGGGTGCTCGTACCGTTCCTGGATCGCTGGTTCTTCAGCACCGTGCTCAGCGGCACCGCGTCCGCACTCATGCGGCGCGGCTACGACATCACGCTGTACAACCTGACGGCTGACCGCGAGCAGCGCAGGAGCGTCTTCGAGACGTTCCTGCGCCGCCAGCGGGTCGATGGCGTCATCGCGATCTCGATCGAGCTGGGCGACGAAGAGATCGAAGGCCTGCGCGCGCTCAAGCTCCCGGTGATCGCCATCGGGGGCCCCAACCCGCGCCTGTCCACCCTCACGGTCGACGACGTGGCCGTGGCGCGCCTGGCCACCGAGCATCTCCTGACGCTCGGTCATCGTGCCATCGCGCACATCGGCGCGAGTCCCGAGTTCGATATCGACTTCCACATCCCCACGCACCGCCGACAGGGATTCGAGCAGGCACTGGCGGATGCCGGCATCCCCCCGCGCCCGTCCCTGTACGAACCCGCGGACTTCACGATCGAAGGCGGGTTCCGTGCGGCGAAGCAGCTGCTCGGGAGGCCGGGCGAGCAGCCCACCGCGATCTTCGCAGCGTCGGACGAGATGGCGATCGGCGCTCTGCTGGCCGCACGCGAGCTCGGCTACCGCGTGCCCGAGGACCTGTCGATCGTGGGTATCGACGGCCACGAGCTGGGTGAGTTCTTCCAGCTCACGACCGTCGACCAGTTCCCGATGGGTCAGGGCGAGCGCGCGGCCGACGCGATCCTCGACGAGCTCGAGGCGACGGATGCCGCGGCCGGCCACGCCGAGGCCCCCCGCGCGCTGCCCTACGAGCTCATCGTGCGCGGCACGACGGCGCGCCTGGACGGCTGACCCGGCCTCGCGCGGCCGTCGCGACCGCGATCCGGGACGCCGCGATTCGCTCGCCTGTCGCGAACTGCCGCCCCACCCCGCGTGTCGTGACAGGCGAGCCCCAGCGCTATTCGCTCGCCCGTCGCAAACCGCCGCCCCGCCCCGCGTGTCGTGACAGGCGAGCCCCAGAGAGCGCGCTTCGCTCGCCCGTCGCAAACCGCCGCCCCGCCCCGCGTGTCGTGACAGGCGAGCCCCAGAGAGCGCGCTTCGCTCGCCCGTCGCAAACTGCCGCCCCACCCCGCGTGTCGTGACAGGCGAGCCCCAGAGAGCGCGCGAACTAGGCTCGAACTCATGACTCTCGACCTCGAAGCGCTCTACATCGATCTGCACCGGCATCCCGAGCTGTCCTTCCAGGAGACCCGCACGGCGGGGGTCGTCACCCGCGAGCTCGAGGCGCTGGAAATCGAGTTCGAAGAGGGCATCGGCAAGACCGGTGTCGTCGGAGTCATCCGCAACGGCGAGGGACCCGTCGTCTGGCTGCGCGCCGACATGGATGCGCTGCCGGTCCAGGAGCAGACCGGCCTCGCATACGCGAGCACGGCGCGGGGAGTCGACCCGGCCGGCACGGATGTGCCGGTCATGCACGCCTGCGGCCACGACATGCACGTCACGTGCCTGCTCGGCGCGCTCGAGAAGCTGGTCGCCACGAAGGACGAGTGGTCCGGCACGATCGTCGCCGTCTTCCAGCCCGCCGAGGAATACGGCGCCGGTTCGCAGGCGATGATCGCCGACGGCGTCCTGGATCGCTTCCCCAAGCCCGACATCGTCCTCGGCCAGCACGTCACGCCCCTGCCCGCGGGAACGATCGGCGTGCGCTCGGGCACCCAGATGGCGGCATCCGATGGTCTGACCGTGACGCTGCTCGGCCGCGGCGGCCACGGCTCGCGCCCGCACTCCACCATCGACCCGGTCGTCATGGCGGCCGCCACCGTCATGCGCCTGCAGACGATCGTGTCGCGCGAGGTCGACCCGCGCGATGTCGCGGTGGTCACGGTGGGCTCGATCCACGCGGGCCTCAAGAACAACATCATCCCGGCCGAGGCACGACTCGAACTGAGCCTGCGCTATCCCGACGACGAGGCGCGTGAGCGCGTCCTCGCGAAGGTCGAGCGGGTCGTCCGCGCCGAGGCCCAGGCCTCGGGCGCCGACGAGGAGCCGGTGATCGTGATCGATCACTCGCTGCCGCCGACCATCAACGACGTGCACGCGACCGCGCAGCTCACGCTGGCCTTCGACCGCGCATTCGGCGAAGGAACGGTCGTCGATCCCGGCATGTTCACCGGCAGCGAGGACGTGTCGTGGTTCGCCCGCGAGTCGGGCGCTCCGCTCGTGTTCTGGTTCTGGGGCGGCATCGACCCGCAGGCCTACGCTGACGCCAAGGCGGCCGGAACCATCGATCGCGACGTGCCGACGAACCACTCCCCGTTCTTCGCGCCGGTGCTTCAGCCCACGCTCGACCTGGGCGTCGGCGCGTTGGTGGTCGCGGCGCGCGAGTTCCTCGGCTGATGTCCCGGACCGAGCCCGCACCGCGATCGTAGAATTCGGCCATGAGCGGCGCTGAGCAGGCTCCTGCACAACCCTCCTGGCTCGTGCGCGGGTGGTGGTGGGCACTGGACTACGCCTACGCCGGGCGACGGCAGCTCGCCCTCCTCGCCGCACCATGGACCCTCGGACGCCCCCGCCCGGCTCCGGGCGCCTGGCGCGAGGGTTCGGACGGGCTCGCCGAGGTCATCCTGCTGCCGGGGGTCTACGAGCACTGGACCTTCCTGCGGCCGCTGGGCGACGCCCTCAACGCGGCCGGACATCGCGTGAGGGTCGTCCACGGGCTCGGGACGAATCGTCGCGGCATCGTCGAGACCTCGGAACGTCTGGGCCGTGCGCTGGCGAGCAGACCGCCCTCCGCGGCCGGCCGCATCCTCGTCGCCCACAGCAAGGGTGGGCTGATCGGCAAGCATCTGCTGGTCGCCTCGGGTGCGGCCGCCGCCGCCGCGATCGAGGCTGCGACCGGGGGTGACCCGGCGGATGCCGCGGCCGCGGCACCCTCGAGCTCCGCTGCGCCGCTCGGCCTGCTCGGTCTCGTCGCGGTGTGCACCCCGTTCCACGGGTCACGGCTCGCCGGCCTGTTCGTCGTGCCCAGCATCCGGGCCTTCCTGCCCGACGACGAGACGATCGTGATGCTCGGCCGCGAGGACTCGGTCAACGGCCGCATCGTGTCGGTGTTCGGCCGTTTCGACCCGCACATCCCCGGCGGCAGCGCGCTGGACGGCGCGACGAACGTCATCGTTCCCGCGGTGGGGCACTTCCGGATCCTCGGGTCGCCGCGCACCCACGCCGCCGTCCTGGACGGGGTCCGGATGCTGTCCGCCGGCTGACCGCGGAGGCCGCGGCATCCGCGGTCACGTCTGGGGTTCCGCTACGGGCCCAGTGCGCCGTTGCCGGCGACCAGCGCCACCGTTCCGAGGATCAGGAAGATCGGCGCCGCGAGGATGCCGCACCAGAAGCTCGGCGCCGCGGTCTTGTGCGGCAGAAGCACCGCGGCGACCCCGGCGGCGGTGATCAGCAACGCGGCGAGCAGGATGATCGGCTGACCGAAGACGAACGAGAGCGGCACGAAGTGCACGCCGACGATGACCAGCACCGCCGGGGCGATCAGCTGCGCACGCTTCGTGCGCGTGAGCAGGATCGCGAGGCCGATCATGACGACCACCTCGAGCCAGAACACCACGATGTACCAGACGAACGCGGTGCTTCCGGGATCGATCGCGGTGGGGGTGTTCCAGTGCTGGACCGCCGCCGGAATGCCGAAGCCGACGAGAACCAGCCCCGCGACCTGCAGCACCACGAGCACGATCCGCCAGACCACGCCGGCGGGCGGGCGTTCCTGCGCCCACCCCGCCCAGACGAAGGCGGCGGCGCCGAAGATCACACCGGTCATGACGAGGTCGCGCGCGAAGGCCAGATCGAGCATGACCACACGCTAGCGGCGGCCCGCGCACGAACGCGAGGAGCTGTGCCGGTGCTCGAGCGCGTGCGGCGGGCGCGCACCGACCTCCCGCTCAGGACTGCGGCGTAGCCTGGGAGCGTGAGTTCTTCGACCGAAACCGCCCTCGACGCCCGCGCGCTCCGAGCAGACTTCCCGATCCTGAGCCGACTGGTCGACGGCCGCCCCCTCGTCTACCTCGATTCGGCGGCGACGAGCCAGAAGCCCCGGGCCGTGATCGACGCCGAGGTGGCCTTCCTCACCAACGAGAACGCCGCGGTGCATCGCGGTGCCCACACGCTCGCCGCCGAAGCCACCGAGTTGTTCGAGGATGCGCGCGCCACCGTCGCCGCGTTCGTCGGCGCGCCTCCCGAGCAGCTGGTCTGGACGAGCGGTGCCACCGCGGGATTGAATCTCGTCGCATACGCGATCGGCAACGCGACGGTGGGGCGCGGCGGTCCCGCCAGCTCCCGTCTCGCGCTCGCGGCCGGGGACGAGATCGTCGTGACCGAGGCCGAGCACCACGCCAACCTCGTTCCCTGGCAAGAGCTGGCCGCCCGCACCGGCGCGGTACTGCGCCACATTCCGGTGCGCGACGATGGCACCCTCGATCTGGATGCCGCGGCATCCGTCATCGGACCCCGGACCCGCATCGTCGCCTTCGCCCACGTCTCCAACGTGCTCGGGATCGTCAACCCGGTCGCCGAGCTCGTCGTCCTGGCGCACGCGGTCGGCGCGCTGACCGTGCTGGACGCATGCCAGTCCGCGCCGCACCTGCCGCTGAACCTGCCGGCGCTCGGGGTCGACCTCGCGGTGTTCTCTGGGCACAAGATGCTCGGTCCGTACGGAATCGGCGGGCTGTACGGCCGCGCTGACGTGCTGGACGCGCTTCCTCCCTTCCTCACGGGGGGCTCGATGATCACTCGGGTGACCCTGGATCGGACCGAATACCTGCCGCCTCCGCAGCGCTTCGAGGCGGGGACTCAACCGGTCTCTCAGGCGATCGCCCTCGCGGCGGCGGTGCGCTACCTGGACACGGTGGGAATGGATGCCGTGCACGAGCACGAGCGCGTGCTCGAGCGGCGGCTTCGTGAGGGCCTGCGCACCATCGACGGCGTGCGCCTGCTCGGTGACAGCCCGGCAGGGATCGAGCGGGTCGGGCTCGCCGCCTTCGACGTCGACGGTGTCCACGCCCACGACGTCGGCCAGTACCTCGACTCCCGCGGGATCGCGGTGCGCGTCGGTCATCACTGCGCCGCCCCTCTGCATGCCCGCTTCGGCCTGACAGCATCCGTCCGCGCCTCCACGGCGCTGTACAACACCGTCGAAGACGTCGATCTCTTCCTCGAAACCCTCGCGGACGTCCGCGGGTTCTTCGGAGTGGGCGCATGAGCGGGCTCGAATCGCTCTACCAGGAGCTGATCCTGGAGCACTCCAAGCGACCGCACGGCAAGGGCCTCGCGCCGGAGGACGATGCGGCCGACTCGCTCCTCACCGGCACCTCGCACCAGCGCAACCCCATCTGCGGCGACGAGATCACCCTGCGCGTGCGCCTGGACGACGCCGGCGTGATCCGCGACGTCACGTGGGACGGCGCCGGGTGCTCGATCTCGCAGGCGTCCGCGTCGATGCTCGCCGTTCTCGTGGACGAGAAGGACGACGGGATGCCGCGGGCCGAAGCATCCGCGCTGATCGACGGCTTCCGCGAAGCCCTGCGCTCGCGCGGGACGATCCCCATCGATGAGGAGACCTACGGGGATGCCGAGGCCCTGAGCGGCGTCTCGAAGTACACCGCGCGCGTCAAGTGCGCGATGCTCGCGTGGGTCGCGCTCGAGGACGCACTGCTGCGCGCCTCCTGACCCGCCCGGCCCTCCTTCACCGCGAGACAGCATAGGCACCGCGAGACGGAGTGCGTTCACCCCTGTCTCGCGGCGACCATCCTGTCTCGCGGCCGGAAAGGACGGGGGCGGGTCAGCGGGGACGCAGGGCGGAACGGCCGGCGATCGTGCACCAGGCGCCGATCGCGATGAACACCGGAGCGCCCAGGAGCCCGCACCAGAAGCTCGGCGCGGCGATCGACTCGGGGATCAGCACGGCGACCGCGGCGACCACCACGAGCAGCGCGGCGGACAGATGCAGCACCGGCTGTGCGAACACGAACGCCAGCGCGACGAAGTGGATGCCGACCACCGCGAGGATCAGCGGCGCGACCAGGTCGGAGCGCCCGGCGCCGATCGCGAGGAACCCGGCGGCCGCCGCGATGACCACCTCGACGACCACGACGACGATGTACACGCGGAATGCCCGACTGCCCGGGTCGATCGCTGTCGGCGTGCCCCAGTTGCGCACCGCGAGCGGGATGCTGAGACCTGCCAACGCGAGACCGGCGACCAGCGTCACCGTCAGCACGACACGCCAGATCCAGTGGTCGGGCGGCGCCTCCTGCGCCCACCCTGCCCAGACGAACGCCGCGACGCCGAAGATCGCGCCGATCATGATCAGGTCCCGCGGATGCTCGAGTCTCAGCACTTCGACCTCCTCGCCGGCCGGCTCGTGAAGCAGCTCCAACCTAGACCCCGCGCCCGCCCCCACGCCCGCGAGACCGCAGCGGCACCGCGAGACGGAGCGGGCTCGCCCCTGTCTCGCGGCGGCCATCCTGTTTCGCGGCCAGGGAGCGGCCGGGGAGGGGCGGAGCGAGCCGCGACTAGACTTGGGGCTGTCCGGCATCCCGCGATATTGGAGTTCAGCCGCGCCATGACTTCCCTCGAGAACGCCGCGGTCGCGGCATCCCGTCCCGTTGCCGACACCGTTCAGAACGCGGCCCTCACGCCCGAACGCGAGCAGCCTTATGCCGCCCTCGGGCTCAAGCCTGACGAGTACGCGCGCATCCGCGAGATCCTGGGGCGCCGCCCCACGAGCGGTGAGCTGGCGATGTACTCGGTGATGTGGTCCGAGCACTGCTCGTACAAGTCGAGCAAGATCTACCTCCGCCAGTTCGGCGAGAAGGTCAGCGATGACATGCGCAAGCGCCTCATGGTCGGGATGGGCCAGAACGCCGGCGTCGTGGACATCGGCGAGGGCTGGGCGGTGACGTTCAAGGTCGAGTCGCACAACCACCCGAGCTACATCGAGCCGTTCCAGGGCGCCGCGACCGGTGTCGGCGGCATCGTGCGCGACATCATCTCGATGGGTGCCCGACCGGTCGCGATCATGGACCAGCTGCGCTTCGGAGCCATCGATCACCCCGACACGGCGCGGGTCGTGCACGGCGTCGTCTCGGGCATCTCGTTCTACGGCAACTGCCTGGGTCTGCCCAACATCGGCGGCGAGACCGTGTTCGACTCGGTCTACCAGGGCAACCCGCTGGTCAACGCCCTCGCGGTCGGCGTCATGCGTCACGAGGACATCAAGCTCGCCAACGCGACCGGCGCCGGCAACCTGGTCGTTCTCTTCGGCGCCCGCACCGGCGGCGACGGCATCGGCGGGGCGTCGATCCTCGCGTCGGACTCGTTCGATTCGACCGGCCCCACCAAGCGCCCCGCCGTGCAGGTCGGCGACCCGTTCGCCGAGAAGGTCCTCATCGAGTGCTGCCTGGAGCTGTACCGCGACGACCTGGTCGAGGCGATCCAGGACCTCGGTGCCGCGGGTATCTCGTGCGCGACGTCCGAGCTGGCCGCCAACGGCGGCAGCGGGATGCGCGTCGACCTCGAGAAGGTTCTGCTTCGCGACCCGAGCCTGACCCCCGAAGAGATCCTCATGTCCGAGTCGCAGGAGCGGATGATGGCGATCGTGGCCCCCGAGAAACTGGACGCCTTCCTCGAGGTCGTCGGCAAGTGGGATGTCGAGACCAGCGTGCTCGGCGAGGTGACCGGCGACGGCCGCCTCGTCATCCAGTGGCACGACGAGGTCATCGTGGACGTCGACCCGTCGACCGTCGCCGTGGACGGTCCGGTGTACGAGCGTCCCGTCGCCTACCCGACGTGGATCGACGCGCTGCGGGACGACTCGGCGACCGCGCTGAGCCGCTCCGACGATCCGGACACCCTGCGAGGCCAGTTCGTGCAGCTGCTCGCCAGCCCCAACCTCGCCGACACCGCGTGGGTGACCAACCAGTACGACTACTACGTCGGCGGCAACACGGCCCTGGCGTTCCCCGACGATGCCGGCATGGTCCGCGTGGATGAGCACTCCGGCCTCGGCTTCGCCATCGCCACCGACTGCAACGGCCGCTTCTGCCAGCTCGACCCGTACGAGGGCGCCAAGCTCGCCCTGGCCGAGGCGTACCGCAACGTCGCCGTCACCGGCGCGGAGCCCACCGCGGTCACGGACTGCCTCAACTTCGGCAGCCCGGAGAACCCCGAGGTCATGTGGCAGTTCTCGCAGGCCGTCGCCGGCCTCGCCGACGGATGCCTCGAACTGGGCATCCCGGTCACCGGCGGCAACGTCTCCTTCTACAACCAGACCGGCGACCAGCCCATCTTCCCGACCCCCGTGGTCGGCGTACTGGGGATCATCGACGATGTCGCCAAGCGCATCCCGAGCGGATGGCAGGATCCCGGCGAGAACATCTACCTGCTCGGCGTGACCGCCCCCGAGCTCAGCGGCTCCGCATGGGCCGGCACCGTCCACGGGCACCTGGGCGGCCGCCCGCCCGCGGTCGATCTCGGCAACGAGAAGCGGCTCGCGGGGCTGCTGCACGCGGCATCCCAGCAGTCGCTGGTCTCCAGCGCCCACGACCTCTCCGCGGGCGGGCTCGCGCAGGCTCTCGCCGAAGGCGTGCTGCGCTTCGGCGTCGGCGCGCGCGTGTGGCTCCGCGAGATCATGGAACGCGATGGGGTGGATGCCGCGACCGCCCTCTTCTCGGAGTCAACGGGCCGCGTCATCGTGACGGTGCCGCGCGAGGACGACGTGAAATTCCGCGGCCTGTGCGAAGGCCGGGGATATCCGGTGCTGCGCATCGGTGTCAGCGATGCGCCCGGCGAGGCCGTCGCGAGCGGAGCTTCCCCCCAAGCCCCTGGGGCGCTCGCGCACGCCGAGCCGTCCCTGGAGATCCAGGGACTGTTCACCCTCTCGCTCGGTGAACTGCGCCACCTGTCCGGCTCGACGCTTCCGGCGGCCTTCGGCCCGACCGTCTCCGAGCCCCCGCAGCACACCGCGTAAGCTGGACGCATGGCGAGCGACGACGAGTACAGCGGATACAACGATGCACGGCAGCGACGGATCAAGATCACCGCGTGGGTCGTCATCGTGGCGCTGATCGTCGTGGGCGGTGGCGCGACGGTGCTCGCCCTCATCTTCGGCTGACCTGCGCGGGCCTCGGCGAGGCTCGCACCCGCAGAGCACGCTCGCCCCGCAGAGTTCACTTGCACCGCCGGTTCACTTGCCCTGGATGTACACGCGCACGCCGCTTTCGCGTACAAACAGCGCAAGTGAACGGAGGAGGTCGGCCGCGCCCGCCGCTTTCGCGTACGAACAGCGCAAGTCGACGGAGGAGGTCGGCCACGCCCACCGAGGCGGGTCGGGTCGCCGGAATTGCTCGGGTCACCTCCAGCCGGCGCCGGTAGCCTGAGTGTGTGGATCCGCTCTGGGTGTTGCTGTCCGAGGGGTGGTGGGCGGTTCCCGCAACGGTGACCGCTGCGGGCGCCGCAGCCCTCGGCGCCGTCGGCGTGCGCGCACAGCGCAAGGCGCGGGTGCGCCGGCTCGAACTCCACGCGGCCCAGGGCGACCTGCGCCCCGCCCGCACCGCGCTCACCCGTGCGCGCGCCGCCGTGCATGCCGCCCGTGCGCATGTGGCGCGTGTCGAGGCCGACCGCCGGGCCGGGCGCGCGACCACGGCGGACGCCGCGGCGGCCCGTCACGGCTTGAGGCAGGCGCAGCGCGAGGCGACCGCCGCCTCGGCCGCTCTCACGGCCCGCCGCGCGGACGTACGCGCCGCGCGGGTCGCGGTGCCCACGCGACGGGATGGTCCGGAGGCGCTGCCGCTGGCACGATTGATGGCGACACACAGCGCGGTGACCTCGGCGTGGATGGCGTACGAGACCGATCCCGCACTGGCCATCGCCTATCCGTCGATGTCGGACGTGCGTGCACCGCTGACCGCGACCTTCCTGAAGGAGCAGAGGGCGGCGCAATGGCTGCGCCCCTCATCGGCGGACGCGCGCATCTCGCCCGCCGACTACTCGGCATACCGTGATGCCGTCCGGCGGATGTCGCGGGCGTTCGACGCCGCGGAGCACGACGCGTGGCGCCGGGCCGGCGACCCACGCGCTGAGGAGCCGGCGGGTGAGTGGTGGGTCGGTCTCGCGCAGGATCTGTCGGACGGGGCATCCCGCACTCTGGCGTGGTCGATCGAGGCGATGGCTCGCGTCGCGGCGGTCGCGTCGCGTCCCGGACGCCGCGATCCTCGCCGGCCGCGTTCCTGACGGCGGAGCGCGGACCTTCGGCGGACCTGCAAGTGCGCTGACCACGAGGACGCCCGACCCGCTCGACGGTTAGCATGAAACGGTGGAGCCCCTCTTCCAGTTCATCGGGAGCTACTGGTGGCTCGTCTTCCCTCTCATGGGTGTGATGGGCGGCGTCGGCAGCGCCTGGGAGCGCAGCGCGCGCCGCCGGCACAAGCGCCGGCTCGAAGTCCTGCACGCGAAGGCTGAGCTCAAGGCCGCGCAGGCGGCCGCCCGCGGCACCTCGGTCCTGCTCCCGGCGAGCACCGCGCCGGCGACCGGCGGCGCGGCAGCGCACAGCAGCAGCGGTGCCGCGCAGGGAGCGACTCAGCTCGAGCGGCTCTTCACGGCGCACGACGCCGTGACGGCGCGCTGGCTCGACTACGAGCTCGATGTCGCCAAGCTGATCGCGTTCCCCGCGATGAGCGACGGGCGTCAACCGCTGACGGCGGCGTTCCTGCGGGCGAAGCGCGTCGCGGACGGCCTACGTCCGGCATCCGCCAAAGCGCGCCTGACCAGGGACCAGCTCACCGAGTACCGCAATGCGGTCGCCGACTTCGAGGTCGCCTTCGACGTCGCTGAGCGCGACGCCCGACGGCTGAAGGACTCGTCCTTCACCGAGGTGGAGCGCAAGCGCCTCGACACGGCCAAGCAGCTGCTCACGATCGCGATCGACCAGGCAGCGACGCCCGCGGAGCGGCAGGTCGCCTATCGCCGCGTCCGCGAAGAGCTGGACGGCCTCATCTCGCTGTCCGACGAGGCCATCGAAGTGCTCGAAGGCAAGGTCTCACTCGAGCTCACGACCGGACAGGCTCCGGGAGGTTCGAGCACCGACGCGCATCCGCCGTCCGCGGCCGCACCGACCCGCTCCGGGTCGCCGGCGATGCCCGACCGAGCGGATGCCGCGCCTCCGCGTGATCGGCTGCCGTCCGGTCCCGTGCCCTGGCCGGTACCGTCGCGCAGCTCCGATACCGCGCCCGGACGCGTCATCAGGCCGAAACCGCACACCTGACGCACACGGCGGGGCGGGGGCCTGTCGGCCACCCGCCCCGTCCATGCCACCGTCAGGAGGTGAGGGCGTCGGCCCACGCCTGGTTCGCGGCGATCCAATCCTTGACGACGGGACCGAAGTCGTCGCCGTCGTATTCGCCGAACATGGCGTCCTCGAGGGAGTAGAGCATCTCGTTGTCCATCGCGAAGTTCGAGAGCCATTCGAACGCCTCGGGGAAATCCTTCTGGAACGCGAGCGACGAGGTGGTGTGAATGCCCTCGGCGTCGCCGAGCAGACCGTCGGGGTCTTCCAGGTCCTTGATCGGGAACGCGCTGTACGCCCAGTGCGGGCGCCACAGAGTGACGGCGATGTTCTTACCGGCATCCGTCGCCGACTTCAGCTCGGTGAGCATTGCCGGGGTGGACGACACGATGAAGTCGAGGCTGTCGAGCCCGTATCCGGGGATCACGGCGTCCTGGGTCACGGTGACGAGACCGGAGCCCGCATCGATGCCGACGAGCTTGTTGTCGAAGAGCGCGGCGTTCTCGGCGAGCTCCGTGAGGGAGTCGATCGGTGCGTCCTCGTTCACGGCGATCGTGAGCTTGGCCTCTTCGTTCCACGCGCCCAGGTCGACGAGGTCCTCGCCGAAGCGCTCGACGTACTGCTGGTGCGTCAGCGGAAGCCAGGTGTCCAGCGTCAGATCGTAGTCGCCGTTCGCGAGACCCGTGTAGACGGCCGCCGGCTCGGCGTATTCGAGCTCGACCTCGTAACCCTGCTCCTCGAGCACCGACTTCCACAGTTCGGATGCGGCGATGCCTTCATCCCATCCGTTGAAGACGGCGATCGTGATGGGGCGGTCCGCGCCCGCGGTGTTCGAGTCCTTCGATGCGTCGCCGCTCGGGCCGGCGCATCCGGCCAGTACGAGCGCTCCCGCGCCCGCGAGGGCTAGTGCTGTTGTGATCCTGCTTCTCTTGGTCATCGTGACGTCCTCTCCATCCGCGTGCTGGACGCGGATCGGTCTTGGTCGTGGCGCAGCGGTTCCGCGCGCCTCCTGCAGGTGATGAGCCCGCGAGGTGTGGTCGAGTGCCGGGTGCCCCTCATCGCGCCCCGGACTCGTTCGTGTCAGTTCGGTACACCCGCCGGGGCGGGGGCCGCCTGTTCTGCGCTGCCGGCGAAGGGCCGCGTGAGTCGCTTTCGATTCCGCGCTCCGGCGGCGGCCGAGGTGATGCGATCGAGGATGATCGCGAGGATGACGACGGACACGCCGGCCTCGACTCCGAGTGCGATGTCGATGCGGCTCAGGCTCTGCACCACGGCGCCGCCGAGACCGCCGGCACCGACCATTCCGGCGATGACCACCATCGAGAGGCTGAGCATGATGACCTGGTTGACCCCGGCCATGATGCTGGGCATCGCGAGGGGCAGCTGGATCTGACGCAGGATGCGGGCGGGCGAGGCACCGAACGCGTGCCCTGCTTCGACGACCTCGGCGTCCACACCACGGATGCCGAGTTCGGTGAGCCGGACACCGGGTGCCAGCGCGAAGACGACGGTCGCGACGATTCCCGGGACCGGCCCCACCCCGAAGAGCAGGAGCGCCGGAATCAGGTAGACGAAGGCCGGCATGGTCTGCAGGAAGTCGAGCACGGGGCGCACCACGCGTGAGACGCGATCGTCGCGGGCGGCCCAGATGCCGACGGGAATGGCGATCAGAACCGCCGCCGAGGCTGCCACCATCACCAGCGCGAGGGAGTCCATCGCGTTCGCCCACTGGTTCACGCCGACGATCACGAGCAGCCCGATGACCGTGCCGACCGCGAGCCACAGGCCCTTTGCGAAGTAGGCGAGCGCCGCGAAGGCGGCGATGATCAGCCAGAACGGCGGGGCCGAGAGGACCCAGTCCAAACCGCTGTAGACGGCGCCGAATGCAGCGCTCAAGGCGTCGAAGAACCAGCCGAACGTGTCGATCACGAAGCCGACGACGGCCTCCGCGACATCGCCGAGCGGCAGACGGAAGACCCCGCTCATGCGAAGCTCCCCTCGGTCGACGGCTGCGCCGATACCGCATCGAGGGTGGTCGTCATTTCCGCGGCGCCCACGGTGACCGGCGGTTCGATGATCGGGTTCTCGCGTGTGACGTCCGGCACGTTGCCGAGAGCTGCGAGCAGTGTGACCCGCGGAATCACGCCGACCAGTCGCCTCTGCTCGTCCAGAACGGCGACCGGAAGGCTGTTTTCGACGGAACGCTCGACGACATCGGTGAGCGGGTCGTCCGCACCCACGACCGGCTGCGAATGATCCAGCAGGGTGCGAAGGTCGGTGTTGCCGGCCTTCACGGCCCGGATCACGGCGCGGTCCGAGACCACGCCGAGGTAGCGCCGGTTCTCGAGGACGGCGACCGATCCCGTCTGCAGATCGCGCATCACGCGAAGCGCACCGCGCACACCGGCGGTGAGTTGTGTCGTCGCCTGCGGCGGTTCCATCACCGACGCGGCGGTGAGGACGCGAGCGCGGTCGACATCCTGCACGAATTGGGCGACGTAGTCATTCGCGGGATCGGTGAGAATCTCCTCGGGGGTGCCGGTCTGAACGATCCGTCCGTCCCGCATGACTGCGATCCGATCGCCGAGGAACATCGCCTCGTTCAGGTCGTGCGTGATGAACACGATCGTGCGGCCGAGCTCCCGCTGCAGTTCCACGAGCTGCTGCTGCATCTCACGGCGGATCAGCGGATCCAACGCCGAAAAGGCCTCGTCCATGAGCAGGATGTCTGTGCCCGCCGTGAGCGCGCGGGCGAGACCGACGCGTTGGCGCATGCCGCCGGAGAGTTCGTCGGGCATCGCGTCCGGGCGGTCGCCCAGGCCCACCTTCTCGAGGATCTCCCGCGCGCGGGCGCGTCGCTCGTCACGCGGTACGCCCTGGATCTCGAGTGCGTACGCGGCGTTGTCCAGGACGGAGCGATGCGGCAGCAGCGCGAAATGCTGGAAGACCATGGACACCGAGGTCCGTCGCATGCGTCGCACCTCCGCCGGCGCGGCGTCCGTGATGCTCTTGCCCTGGATGAGGACCTCGCCGGCGCTCGGGGGCACCAGGCCGTTCAGCATTCTGATGATGGTGGACTTGCCCGAGCCGGACAGCCCCATGATGACGAAGATCTCGCCGGGCTCCACGGTGAAGCTGGCGTCGATGACGGCGGCCGTTCCGGCATCGACGACGTCGGCGCGGGATTCACCGGCGCGGAGTCGTTTCACCGCCTGGGACGGGCTGCGTCCGAAGATCTTGAAGAGGCCTCTGGCCTCGAGTGCGTGCGCGAGAGTCAATATGCACCTTCGGCCGTCCGCTGTGCGTGCGACCGCATCGGTATCGCCCGGGTGACAGTCATAGGCAAGCATGCGCATCAGCGCTGTGCACAGGCGGGGAACATCGGGTAATCCGCCAAGACCGCCAACCGTACGCTCGGGCGGAAGGCCGGGATTCGCTCCGCCACGACCGCGGACTGGGTCGTCGGGCCGGATGGGCCCTCAGCCAACGTAACAGGCTTGTGCACTTGACACTGGGTTGGTTCCATGGTTACTTAGTTGAGTAACTAACCAAAGAGCGAGGTGGATCGTGATCGAAGAAGGCCGGGCCCTCTTCCTGCAGATCGCGGAGAACGTGGAGGATTCGATCATCGACGGCAGTCTGTCCGAAGAGACGCAGGCACCGTCGACGAACGAGCTCGCGGCGTTCTTCCGCATCAACCCCGCAACGGCCGCCAAGGGAGTGAACATGCTCGTGGACAAGGGCGTGGTGTACAAGAGGCGCGGGATCGGCATGTTCGTCGCGCCGGGGGCGCGCGAACGCATTCTCGCCGAGCGCCGCGCCGCATTCGCTGACCGCTTCGTCGAGCCGCTCCTCGTCGAGGGACGCAAGCTCGGCCTGGACGCCGACGATCTCAGTCGGCTGATCCTCGACCGTGCAACCACGGCCCGTGTGCCGGCGATCGAACCTACGGAAGGAACTGGACGATGACCGACGTGATCCAGGTCGACAATCTCACCAAGCGGTACCGCGACACGCTCGCGGTCGATGACGTGTCCTTCAGCATCAAGAAGAACACGATCTACGGATTGCTCGGCCGCAACGGAGCCGGCAAGACCACTGTCATGTCGATCCTCACGGCGCAGAACTTCGCGACGATGGGCGACATCCGCATCTTCGGTGAGGATCCCTACGAGAACGCGAAAGTGCTGCAACGCATGTGCTTCGTGCGCGAGAGCCAGAAGTACCCGGACGATGCCCTGCCCAAGCACGCGTTCCAGACGGCGCGGCTGTTCTTCCCGAACTGGAGCCAAGAACTGGCTGACCAGCTCATCGACGAGTTCCAGCTGCCGACGAAGAAGCGCATCAAGAAGCTCTCCCGCGGACAGCTGTCGGCCGTGGGCGTGATCATCGGGCTCGCCTCGCGCGCGGAGATCACCTTCTTCGACGAGCCCTACCTCGGACTCGATGCCGTCGCTCGGCAGATCTTCTACGACCGGCTGCTCGAGGGCTACACCGAACACCCGCGCACGGTGATCCTCTCGAGTCACCTGATCGACGAGGTCGCCAACCTCATCGAGAGGGTGCTCGTGATCGACCGCGGACGCATCGTCATGGACGAGGACACCGAAGCGGTCCGCGACCGTGCGGCGACCATCGTCGGCGACGCGGCCGCCGTGGATGCCTTCATCGTGGGGCGTGAGGTCATACATCGCGAGAGCCTCGGCCGCGTCTCGGCCGTCACCGTGCTCGGTGCTCTGACTCCCGACGACCGCCGGCGGCTCACTTCGGCCGGCCTCGACGTCGCACCTGTCTCGCTCCAGCAGCTCGTGGTCCGCCTCACCCAGCACACCGCGGGCGAGCCGATCACCGTCCCGACCGAAGAAGGAGTCCTGCGATGACCGCGTATGCATCCGACGGCGCCGGCACACCGACGCGCGCGCCCAATCGCACGCTCAGCGTCGTGCGCATGCAGCTGATCAACAAGCAGACCTACATCTGGATCCCGCTGATCATCCTCGGGGGTGCTTTCGTCCTCGCGTTGGCCGTCTACGCGATCCTCTTCAACGCCGGCATCGACAGCCCGAAATACGGCGGTGGTGCGCAGGCACCGCTGTGGTACTTCCTCATCGTCGGCGTCCAGGCCCTCACGCTGACCTTCCCGTTCTCGCAGGCGATGAGCGTGACCCGGCGCGAGTTCTACTTGGGCACGCTTCTGACGGCCGCGCTCACCTCGTCGATCCTCGCCGGCATCGCCGTGGTCGGCGGGCTTCTCGAGCGGGCCACCAACGGCTGGGGCGTGAACGGATGGTTCTTCGGCCTGCCCTGGATCTGGGAGGCCGGTCCGCTCGGTGCGCTGCTGGTGAATTTCGTCGGCGCGATGCTGTTCTTCGTGATCGGCTTCTGGGCCGCGACGATCTACAAGCGCTTCGGCGGACTGTGGCTGACGATCGTGCTCGTCGGGATCGGCGTGCTCCTGGTCGCCGGATTGTGGTTCGTCGGCCGGCTGGACGCCTGGGCAGAGGTGTTCATGTGGTTCGGCACCGTCGGCGTCGTGGGGCTGTCCCTCTGGACCGCGGCCCTCACGGCGGTGCTCGCCGGGATCGCGTTCCTCACGCTCCGACGCGCTGTCCCCTGACACGCACATCGGATGCCCCGGCCTGCGCGACCGCGGGCCGGGGCATTCGTGGTCGAAGCGGGTGCCGCGTGGACCGCGAGGGCCTCACCGCAGCGGTACCTTCACGTCGATGCCGCCCTCGTGCGTGAGCCGGGCGCCCATCTGCACCAGGCTGGGCTGATCGACGAAGCCCCCCGCGAACAGCGCCTGGCCCTGGGCGAACGACGGCGAGCGCTCGAGCAGCGAGTCGGGTGCATAGCCGAAGACCGACGCGAGCTCGGCGAGGTCGCGTGGCGAACTCATCCGCATGAGCGCCAGGTTGTCGCACTGCGAGAGCGCGTTGGGGTGCACCTTCGACGGACGCTGCGTGGACAGCAGCAGCCAGAGCCCGTATTTGCGCCCCTCCGCCGCGATCTGCACGATGCGCTCGGTGAGCAGTCGCTCCACGGGCGTCGCCGGGTCCGGTGTGCACAGGTTGTGGGCCTCGTCGATGACGATCAGGCGGCCGATGCGCTGCTCGCGGTTCTCCCAGAGGTGATCGAGCACGGCGAGCGCGGCAGCCCGCGACTCCGCGGGGGTGGCGAAGCCGCCGAGGTCGACAACGGTCGCATCCGGCCGCTCGTCGATGTCGTCCGTCACGCTGCGCTGACCCCAGGCCCAGAGTTTCCACTCGGTGACGCCGAGGTTCTCCAGCCGCATCGCGAGCTGGTGGCGCACGCGTTCGGGATGCGAGCGCATGAAACCGACGAGATCGTGGTCCTGCACGAGCGAGAGGTCTCCCTCCATCCTCAGCATCGTGTTGTAGTCGGCGGCGTCCAGGAGCGGATCGATCTGGAGGATCGCCGCTCGTGAGCGCAGCGGCATCGACAGGAATCGCGTGCGAAGCGGCTCCCCTTCACCCGCCGTGGAGCGTCGGACGCGGATGTCGCGCGCCGCGAGTTCCGCGGCCACGGCCGCCGGTGCGTCCTGGTGCACCTCGCCGATGCGCACGAAGTCGGAGTTCGGATCGAGGATCACGAGCGGAAGCCGGGTGTGCAGCAGGATCTGCTCGAGCGCGACGCCCAGCGCGTACGTCTTGCCCGAGCCGCTCTGGCCGCACCAGAACGTGTGCCGGTTCAGCTTGGCGGCGAGCAGACGCGCGGGTGCGGCGCTCTCCGAGTCGAGCAGTGTTCCGATGGTGAGGTCATTGGACATGCGCGGACCTGTTCGCCGGTCAGAGGTGTTCCGCGGCTTCGACGTGGTGGCGGATGACCTCTGCCACGACGAAGGTGAACCACTTCTGCGCGAACTCGGGATCGAGGTCTGCGTCGACGGCGAGGGAACGCAGACGCGCGAGCTGCTGCTCTTCCCGGGCCGGATCGGATGCCGGCATCCCGTGCTCCGCCTTCAGCCGGCCGACCTGCTTGGTCGCCCGGAAGCGCTCGGCCAGGAGGTAGACGAGCGCGGCGTCGATGTTGTCGATGCTGCCGCGCAGGCGCTGCAGCGTCTCGACGGCAGCGGCTTCCTCGGTGGTTCGCGCAGACGTGTGGTCGGTCATGGGGGTTCCTCCTCGCTCCCCGACGATACCGCGCGGCGCCGAGACCGCACGAAGTCGGCCCTGACCGTCGCGACCGGGGCGCCCTAGAGTGTGTCCATGACCGATGGCACGCCCCCGCCCGAATCGCTCTCGGCCAGTCCCTCCGCGGGCACGGATGCAGCTGCGACTGTCGTTCCCCTCGAACCCATCGAGAGACATCGCCCGTTCTGGGCGCGCCTGGACAGTCCGTTCTCGGTGGGGTTCCTGCTGACCCTGGGCGGGCTCGCCGCCGTGCTCCTGGGCATCGCGCTGACCAACATCGCGACGGTCATCATCTACATCGCCCTCGCGATGTTCGCCGCACTCGGCCTGGACCCCGTCATCCGGTGGTTCGGCCGACACAATGTTCAGCGGCCGTGGGCGATCGTCATCGTCTTCCTGGTCTTCGGGATCCTGGCCGCGGGCCTGCTCTGGCTCGTCGTGCCGACCCTCATCGACCAGGTCGGCGAGTTCATCACCGGCATCCCCTCGACGATCAGCGACTTCGAAGGCTCCGATACCTACGCGTGGCTCGAGGGCATCTTCGGCCCAGGCCTGACGACGCTGGTCAACGAGCTCGAGTCGTTCATCACGAACCCGTCGAACATCGCGGCCATCTCCGGCGGCCTGCTCAAGGTCGGCGTGGGAATCGCGACCGCCGTCTCGGGCCTGCTCATCGTCATCGTCCTCACGCTGTACTTCGTGGCGTCGCTGCCCGGCATCAAGGAAGCCATGATGCAGTTCGCGCCGGCGCGCAACCGCCCCAAGGTGCGCGATATGACCGACCAGATCACCGACTCGATCGGCGGCTATCTGATGGGCATGGTCATCCTGGCGTTCTTCAACTCCGTGGTGGCCTTCCTCCTGCACCTCTTCCTCGGACTTCCCTACCCGCTCCTGATGGGCGTGCTCGCGTTCTCGATCACGATCATCCCGCTCGTCGGACCCGTGCTGTACTGGATCTTCGCCACTGTCCTGGCCCTGTTCACGAGCCCTCTCGCGGCGCTGATCTTCGGACTCGCATACCTCGTGTACATCCAGATCGAGGCGTACGTGATCACGCCCAAGGTCATGAGCAAGGCCATTTCCATCCCGGGGTCTCTCGTGGTGATCGGCGCACTGATCGGCGGCACGCTGCTGGGACTGCTCGGGGCACTGATCGCCGTGCCGGTGACCGCGTCGATCCTGCTGATCATCAAACAGGTCTTCATTCCACGTCAGAACGCGAAGATTTGACACGAGCCGGATCAATGCGCGCGCAGCGTGCGTTGATGCGGCTCGTGTCAAGATCGAGTAGGCCGCGCAGCGGCCGTATCGAGATCTCCGTCCACCCCACGGATCAATGCGCGCGCAGCGTGCGTTGATGCGGCTCGTGCCAAGGTCGAGTAGGCCGCGCAGCGGCCGTATCGAGATCCCCTCCACCCCACCGATCACTGCGCGCGCGGGCTTACTCGCGCTCGCGGGCCGGTCCAGCGTGTCGTTCGGCTGCCCGTGCCAGGATACGGATGCCGCGGCGGAGCTGCTGCTCGTCCACGTTGCCGAAGCCGAGGACGAGAGCGGGTGGGAACCCGAGGGGCGCGGCCCGGCCGTCTTCGGTCACGAACCGGTAGTGGCTGAGGGGATTGACGCGCACGCCCATGGTCTCCGCAGCCGCCGCCACGCCGCGCTCGGACGATCCGTCGGGCAGGTGCAGCAGCGCGTGACAGCCGGCTGCCAGCCCGCGCAGCCGGCCGGGTCCGAAGGCATGCTCGACCTCGGCTGCCAGTAAGTCCCGACGGGTGCGATAGATCTCCCGCACGCGTCGCAAGTGACGATCGAACCGGCCGGTCTCCATGAGCAGCGCCAGCGCTTCCTGGTCCAGGCCGGGTGCGCCGCGACTGCTGAGCCGCTTCTCTTCGACGATGCCGGCTGCGAAGCGCGGTGGTGCGAAAACCCAGCCGAGCCGGATCGTGGGGGCGAGTGTCTTGCTGACCGATCCCAGGGCGATCACGCGGGCGGGGTTCAGCCCCTGCAGTGAGCCCACCGGCTGCCGGTCGTATCGGAACTCGGCGTCGTAGTCGTCCTCGAGGATCACCCCGTCCACCTCGTCCGCCCAGGCGATCAGGTCGCGTCGCCGTGAGGGGCCGAGCACGACACCGGTGGGGCACTGGTGTGCCGGTGTGAGCAGCACCGCTCGCGCCCCGGACCGGCGCAGACGCCCCACGTCGAGTCCGTGATCGTCGACGGGAACCGGGACGGCTTCGAGGCCCGCACGCCGGGCGATCAACGCGTGGTCGCGTGGACCGGGATCCTCCAGCGCGATGCGCGGTATCCCCTGACGCGCCAGCGTTGCGAGGGCGAACGCGAGTCCCTGCCGGAAACCCGAGACGATGATCGCGTCCTCGGCGGTGGCCCAGCCCGCCCGAACCCGGCGGTGGTAAGCGGTGACGACCTCCCGCAGGTTCCGCGAGCCGGCGAGGTCCTCGTCACCCAAGGCCGCCGTCGGGAGGGTCTGTGTCGCCTTGGACACCGCCCAACTCCAGTCACTCAACGGCACCGAACGCAGATCGGGGATGCCGTATTCGAAGTCGACCGGCCGGGGCGAGGACGGAGCCGAAACGACAACGGGAGCGCGACGGGCCGACCCGCCGGATGACCCGATCGCCGCCACCCGCGTCCCGGAGCCGACCGTGGACTCGAGATAGCCCTCGGCGAGCAACTGCTCGTAGACGTCGACGACCGTGCCGCGTGCGACTTCGAGCAGCTCGGCGAGGCGCCGAGTCGATGGCAGACGCTCGCCGGCGCCGAGCCGCTGGTCGCGTATCGCCGCCCGCAACTGATCTTGGATCTGAGTCCGCAGTGGTCCGGCGTCACGGTCGACCGCCACGAGCAGGTCGGGGCCACCCCGGCCCCAGTCGACCGTCATGCGACCCATTACATCAAATGGTCCACTTCTTGGGAACCGAAGCGGACCTTCATTCCGGACCGCATCGGCGACAGGCTCGGTGGCATGAGCATCGGCATCCTCCTGGCGCTCGCCTCGGCTGTGGCCTACGGCGCTTCAGACTTCATCGGCGGCGTCGGTTCGCGGCGGCACTCCTCCTGGCAGGTCGTGCTGGTGGGGCAGGGCGCCGGGGCAGTGGTGATGATCGTCGGCGGTCTCACGTTGCCGGGCCGTCCCGTCGCACTGGATTTCGCCTGGGCGGCCCTGGCCGGAATCGGCTCGGCGACCGGCAGCATCTTCCTGTACCGGGGGCTCGCCCGCGGCCGAATGGGCCTCGTCGCGCCCATCTCAGCAGTCGGTGCGGCCGTTCTCCCCGTCCTGGCGGGAGTGACCTTCGGTGAACGCCCCGGCTGGTTGGTCTGGGTCGGAATGCTGGCCGCGCTGCCGGGAATCTGGTTGATCTCGCGCAAGACCACCTCGGATCGAAAGACGCACGCGCGAGGAGCACTTGTGGACGGCATCCTCGCGGGCGTGGGTTTCGGCATCCTGTTCATCGCCCTGGCCCAGATCTCCGATGACGCCGGGCTGCTGCCGCTTGCCGCCAACCAACTGATCGGAGCGATCCTGACGATCCTCACCGCAGTTGGACTCAGACAGGTCTGGCGCCCGTCACGCGGTGTGCTGGGGTGGGGCAGTGCCGCCGGCGTTCTCGGCGCTCTGGGCACCCTCGCCTTTCTCGGAGCAACCGGAGCGACCGGCCTCGGCATCGCGGGCGTTCTCGCATCCTTCTACCCGGCCGTCACCGTGCTGCTCGCCGCCGGTCTCCTGAAGGAGCGGGTCGCCATGGGTCAACGAGCGGGCATCGGCATCTGCACTCTCGCCGTCGCGGCCATGGCGCTGGGCTGAACGACCGTGACAGCATCCACCAATGAGCGGATCGACCGCCGGGATCGAACGGCCCCGCCCGCTCCACACGCGAAAGGTATCTCATGCTCACGCAGATCGCTGAGGACGTCCTCGTTCACGAGAGCGCGTTCATCCGGAGCAATTCCACCGTCGTGCAGGGCGAGGACGGAGTGCTTCTCATCGACCCCGGCATAACAGCCGATGAGATGGTCGACCTGGCGCACGACCTCCGCGAGCTGGGTCAGCCGGTCGTCGCTGGCTTCTCGACCCATCCCGATTGGGACCACGTGCTCTGGCACGGGAGCTTCGGCGACGTGCCTCGGTACGGCACGGCCCGTTGTGCCGCCGCCATGCGGAGTGTGCTCTCGAACGAGGGATGGCAGGCGCTCGTCGCGCAGGGCGTGCCACCCGAATACGCCGATGAGATCCCGATGGACCTGTTCGGCCTCGTCACCGCTGTGCCTGCCGACGCATCGCACATCCCGTGGCAAGGCCCCGAAATCCGGATCATCGAGCATCGGGCCCACGCCCCGGGCCATGCGGCCTTGCTGATCGAGGGCCCCGCCGTCCTCGTCGCCGGCGACATGCTCTCGGACATCCTGATGCCCTTCCTCGACCTGGACGCGGAGAATCCGATCGAGGACTACCTCGCCGCCCTGCGGCTGTTCGAGGGTGTGGCCGAGGCCGTCGAGGTCGTCATCCCCGGTCACGGGTCCGTCGGGGGAAGGGCGCAGCTGCGAGCGCGAATCGACCTTGATCGCGCGTACGTTCAGGAGCTCCTCATCGGACGCGATCCCCATGACCCGCGGGTCGGTCCGGCGGCGCCGTTGGATTGGCTCGGCGACGTGCACCGATGGCAGCTGCAGCGGCTCGCCGACCGTGCGCAGCACGACGAGAGGGCCTAGCGGCCTCCGTCATCGCGCGCTCGGGCCCGGCGGGCCCGCATCGCGTTCACCGCGCGACCAGCAGGCACGTCGGCGACGGGGCCTCGACGCGATGCCGCACCCGCCCGGGGACGCCGGTGCGCAGATCGAGCGTCAGCGACGCGACCTCGTCCGAGCGCTGTCCCGCCACCAGCAGTGTGTCGCGCACGACGAGGTGATGGCGTGGCCACTGCACACCCGAATCCGCGAGTGCCACCGGGGTGAGGGAATCGCCTGCGCCGCGCACGCGCAGGGTTGCGATGGTGTTGCTGCCGCGCACGCCCGCATAGAGGAATTCCCCATCGCGGGATGCCGCGAGCTCCGCAGCGGCGTCACCGGGGAGGATCCCCATCGCGAGCGGCGTCCCGGCGACGATCCGCCAGGATCCGGTGATGTCGGCGGCCAGTGCGTAGACCTCGCAGCTGAACTCCGTGACGACGTAGAGATGCCCGCTCGGGTGCCAGACCATGTGCCGCGGTCCGGTGCCCAGTGGCAGCGCCACGTCCTGGACGGGCCGCAGCCCCTCCGGGGTCGTCCGCCAGAACCGCACCCGGTCGAGCCCCAGATCCGTGGTCGCCACCAGACCGGCCGGCAGAAAGACCGCCTGATGGGCGCGGGAGACGGGGGATGCCGCGTCATCCGTCACGGTCGGCGCGACCGGTTCGGGTTCGGCCGCGTCGTAGTCCGGCACGAGATGCGCGTATTGATCGCCGGCAGCGGCGCGGAGCGCACGGGCGGCCTGCGCGAGGTCGATGCCGCCGCCCGGCGGCCCGGTGGAGTCCGACTCGTCCGAGACGCCGGCCGCGGCGGCGAGAGTCGGCGCGGAGGGTCGGCCCGCGGCATCCAGACTCATCCGGACGACGCGCCCGTCTCCCCAGCAGGCCGCGACGAGCGATCCGCCGTCGGGGGCGACCGCGACGTGGCACACGGCGTCGCCGGCGGCGACCGGCCCGCCGAGTGGAACGAACGAGGTCTCGCCGGTGCGATGGAAGGCCCGCACGGTGCCGGCATCCTCCATCGCCGCGTAGATCACATCGAGCGTCGGATGCGCGGCGAGCCAGGAGGGCGAGCCGTCGGTGGCTGCGGCATCCCCGGCGAATCGGAGCTGCCCGCCGGCCAAGGGGTCATCGGCATCGCCTGCCAGAAGAGTGCCTATGCCGGTCGCGGTGCCTGCCGAACGCGCCGTGTAACCCCCGAGCCAGAAGCGCATCAGCGGGTTCCGTCCCGCTCATGCGCTTCGCGGTCCCTGAGCCCGTCGAAGGGGCGCATCAGCGGGTTCCGTCCCGCTCATGCGCTTCGCGGTCCCTGAGGCCGTCGAAGGGGCGCATCAGTCGATCAGATCGTGGCGCACGATGACGGCGTCGCGCGCCGCGCCCACACCGATCACCGAGATGCGGGTTCCACTCATCTGCTCGAGCGTGAGCACGTAGTCCTGCGCGGCCAGCGGCAGCTCTTCGAATGTGCGCGCGCCGGAGATGTCCTCGGTCCACCCCGGAAGGTATTCGAGGATGGGCTTCGCGTGGTGGAAGTCGGACTGGTTGACCGGCACCTCGTCGAAGCGGACGCCGTCGACGTCGTAGGCCACGCAGACCGGGATCACATCGAGGCCGGTCAGGATGTCGAGTTTGGTGAGCACGAGATCGGTGATGCCGTTGATGCGGGTGGCGTAGCGCGTGATGGGCGCGTCGTACCAGCCGACCCGTCGCGGGCGGCCCGTCGTGGTGCCGAATTCGAAGCCTCGCGAGCGCAGCCATTCGCCCTGCTCGTCGAAGAGCTCCGTCGGGAAGGGACCCGAACCCACCCGCGTCGTGTAGGCCTTGACGATCCCGACGATGCGGTCCAGCCGGTTCGGTCCGACGCCGCCGCCCGTGGCCGCGCCACCGGCGGTCGCGGACGAGGACGTCACGAAGGGATAGGTACCGTGGTCGACGTCGAGCATCGTCGCCTGGCCGCCCTCGAAGACCACCACGTCGCCGGCATCCAGGGCGTCGCTGAGCAGCAGCGAGGTGTCGCTGACCATGGGACGCAGCCGTTCCGCGTAGGAGAGCAGGTCCTCGACGATCTCGTCGCACGTGATCGCGCGCCGGTTGAAGACCTTCACCAGCAGGTGGTTCTTCTGATCGAGCGCGCCCTCGACCTTCTGGCGCAGGATGTTCTCGTCGAAGAGGTCCTGCACGCGGATGCCGACGCGGTTGATCTTGTCGGCGTACGCCGGACCGATGCCACGACCGGTCGTGCCGATCATCCGCTTGCCGAGGAAGCGCTCGGTGACCTTGTCCAGAACGCGGTGGTACTGCGTGATGATGTGCGCATTGGCGCTGATCTGGAGACGCGACGTGTCGACTCCGCGTGCGTTCAACGCCTCGAGTTCGGCGAAGAGCACTTCGAGATCGACCACGACGCCGTTCCCGATCACGGGCGTGACGCCCGGTGAGAGGATGCCGGAGGGCAGCAGGTGCAGCGCGTACTTCTCGTCGCCGATGACCACGGTGTGACCCGCATTGTTGCCGCCGTTGAACTTGACGACCCAGTCGGTACGGCCTCCGAGGAGGTCGGTCGCTTTGCCCTTGCCCTCGTCTCCCCACTGGACGCCGATGATGACGATGCCTGGCATGGGCTACTCCCCCGTTATCGGACGGTTACACCCCATCCTATCCAGGGCTAGTCTGACCCCACCGACAGACGGGACCGCTTCCGTGCGTTGACCTGCGCAATCCGCATGGGCGGATAGGGTGACGAACATGACGGCACTGGGGCCGGGGCACCCGCGACGATCGCTGCGCACGGCCACGCGGAGCGGGCGGTGAATGTGAAGGCCTGGGCGGTCGCGCGTGCCGCCGCCGCCGTCCTGATCGCGGTGGCCTTGACCGTCCAGTTCATCGCAAGCACCCGTGCCGCAGTCGACCGGGGTTGGGACGTGCCCACGACGGCTGCGAATTTCTTCAGCTTGTTCTCCGTTCAGACGAACATCCTGACCATGCTCACCCTGGGCGGTGCGGCGATGTGGCTGTGGTGGGAGCACCGCCGCGGGGCCGAGGAGCCGCTCGTCGTGGAGGCGGCGCTGGCCGCCGTCACGACGTATCTGATCTGGACGGGCATCGTGTACAACGTCCTCCTCCGCACGCCGCCGCTGCCGGAGGGGACCCGGGTGATCTGGTCCAATGAGGTGGTTCACCTCGTCATCCCGCTGTTCCTGCTGGCCGACCTCCTCTTCGCGCCCCGCAGGCGCGCCCTCCCCTGGAGCGTTCTGGCGATCCTTCCCCTCTACCCGATCATGTGGGGGTTCTACACGCTGGCCCGTGGTCCCTTCATCGTCGATCCGCGCAACGGCGAGCCGTTCTGGTACCCCTACACGTTCTTCAACCCGCAGGCGGCGCCGGGGGGCCTGCTCGGAATGGGCGGATACTTCGGGGTGGGTGTGCGCTTCGTCCTCATCGCCCTGGTCCTCACCGCGATCGGCGCTCTCGTGATCTGGTGGGGCCGGCGCCGCGCCGAAGCACACCGCGAGCGATCGGCGCGTGCCGCGCCCGACGCCCCGCTCAGTCGCTGACCGTGAAGCGGAGCGGAAAGCGCACCGGACCGGTGTTCCCCGACACGGGCAGCCACTGTCCGGGTCCGTCCGCCTCGAGTTGCGGCATCCGTCGTGCCAGCAGCGGCAACGCGACACTCATATCGGTACGCGCGACGAAGTGCCCGATGCAGTGATGCACGCCGCCGCCGAAACCGCTGTGCAGCGGGCGGTCGTCCACGGTGATGTCGAACGCGGCGCGGTCGCCCATCGCGCGCGGGTCGGTCCCGATGGCGTGTGAGAGCACCTGGACGATCCCCCCGCGGGGCACTCGGAGGCCGTCCAGCTCGACGTCCTCGAGCGCTTCGCGAGTGACCCAGGTGACGGTGGGGTTCACCCGCATCACCTCCTCGACCGCGCGGCCGCCCAGCTCGGGGCGATCGGCCAGCAGCGCCCACTGATCGGGATGCGCGAGGAATGTCTGCAGCGCGAGCCCCAGCTGGTTGCGCGTGGTTTCCATACCGGCGAAGGCCAGGAACACGAGGGCGACACTGAGCTCGCGGCGCGTCAGGGCGTCGTCGGACTCGTGCGCGGCGAGCAGGGTGGTGACGAGGTCGTTGCGCGGGCGGGCCTGCCGGTCGGCGACCACCTCTTCGATGTACCCGGTGAGGCCCTCCAGCGCGGTCTCGATCCGGGGCAGATCCTCGCGCACGTTGACACCGAAGGACTTGCCGAGGTCGTCGGCCCAGTGCGCCACCTGCGGCCATTGCGCATCGGGCAGACCCAGCAGCAGGCAGAGGATGCGGGAGGCGTACGGCTCGGCGAATTCTCCGACGAACTCCACCCGGCCGCGCGGTGCGAACGCGTCGATCAGCTCGTTCGCGAGCTGTTGGAACTGCGGCCGCATCGTCTCGATGGCGCGGCTGCGGAAGGCGGGTCCGAGCAGGCGCCGCAGTCGCAGGTGGTCATCGCCCTCGAGGCTGAGCAGGGTCTCCTGCCACCACTGCGCCCACGGACCGTCGTGGATGCCGTTCTGCGCCGGCCAGCGGGCGTTGCCCTGCTGGAACCGGCGGTCCTTCAGGATCGCGGTGCCCTGGTCGTAGCGCAGCACCGCCCAGCCGTACGGGGTCTCGGCGTACCAGCTGTTCTCACGCGCCGAATGCACCCCGGCCGACGTCACGTCCAGGGCCGGGTCTGAGAGGTCCAGATAGGGCACACCGCTCATACCCGGAGTCTATGACTCCTTCGTCGGCTCGGGATGGCTGGGCAGCAGGCCAGAGGCCGCGCAGCGCCGACGATAAGCTGGAGACCATGTCGAAAGTCCTGCAGTCACTGCCCGTCGGCGAACGCGTCGGCATCGCCTTCTCCGGGGGTCTGGACACATCCGTCGCGGTCGCCTGGATGCGCGACAAGGGCGCGATCCCCTGCACCTACACGGGTGACCTCGGCCAGCCCGACGAGGACGACATCGATGCGATCCCCGGTCGCGCCCTCGAGTACGGCGCAGAGCTGGCTCGTCTGATCGACTGCAAGAGCGCGCTGGTCGAAGAGGGCCTCGGTGCGCTGGCCTGCGGCGCCTTCCACATCCGCTCCGGCGGCAAGACCTACTTCAACACCACCCCGCTCGGCCGCGCGGTGACCGGGACGCTCCTGGTGCGCGCCATGAAGGACGACGGCGTGGACATCTGGGGCGACGGGTCCACGTACAAGGGAAACGACATCGAGCGGTTCTACCGCTACGGCCTGCTCGCCAATCCCCGTCTGCGCATCTACAAGCCGTGGCTGGACGCTGATTTCGTCACCGAGCTGGGCGGCCGCGCCGAGATGTCCGCGTGGCTCACCGAGCACGGCTTCCCTTACCGCGACAGCGCTGAGAAGGCCTATTCGACGGACGCGAACATCTGGGGGGCCACCCACGAGGCCAAGACGCTCGAGCACCTCGACGTCTCGCTCGAGACCGTCGAGCCGATCATGGGCGTGCGGTTCTGGGACCAGGCCGTCGACATCGCTCCCGAGGACGTCTCGATCACGTTCGCCCTGGGACGCCCGGTCGCACTCAACGGCGTGGAGTATGCCGACCCGGTCGAGCTCGTCCACGAGGCGAACCGCATCGGTGGGCGTCACGGTCTCGGCATGAGCGACCAGATCGAGAACCGCATCATCGAGGCCAAGAGCCGCGGCATCTACGAGGCGCCCGCCATGGCGCTGCTCTTCATCGCTTACGAACGTTTGGTCAACGGCATCCTGAATGAGGACACGCTCGCGACCTATCACGAGCAGGGGCGCCGTCTCGGTCGTCTCATGTACGAGGGCCGCTGGCTCGAGCCGCAGTCGCTCATGCTGCGCGAGTCCATCCAGAAGTGGGTGGGTTCGACCATCAACGGCACGGTCACCCTGCGTCTGCGCCGCGGTGAGGACTACACGATCCTGGACACCACCGGACCGAACCTCTCCTACGCCCCGGCGAAGCTGTCCATGGAGCGCGTCGGCGACGCCGCGTTCGGACCGACCGATCGGATCGGTCAGCTGACGATGCGCAATCTCGACATCGCCGACTCGCGGTCGCGCCTCGAGCAGTACGCGGGCCTCGGACTCATCGGCGGCGCGACCGGCGCCCTGGTCGGACGCATCACGTCGGGTGAGGCGGACGAGATCACCGAATCGGCGTCGCCGGCGGATGCCGCGGCCGAAGCCCTCGACGAGGCCATCGAAGCGGCATCCGAGTCCGCGATGTACGACGCCGGAACCGACTGAGATCCACCGCCCATGACGGGCGGACCTCGTTCTCCTTCGACAAAGGCTTCAGCATGGCGAGGTCTGGGGGTTACGATGCCTGACAGTGCCCGCGCGACCCGAAAGCGTGGGACTGCGGATCGCGGTGCATGACACCGCGTTCCCCCGGCACCTCACTCGAAAGCCCTTCAATGCTGAAGCCCGTCACCGCGCCCACCACGACCCAGGGGACGGATCAGCCCCGTACGCGTTCCGTCGGACGCATCGTCGGTGCGACGGTGTTCGGCATCGTCGCAGGCGTCACCGTCGTCGCACTGATCGCCGCCGGCTTCGTGGTGTGGACCATTCAGCGCTCCTTCCCGCAGCGGGACGGGACTGTCGCCGTCCAGGGCCTGGACCGCGAGGTCACCGTTCAGCGGGACGATCTCGGCATCCCGACGATCACGGCCTCCGGCAGCGACGATCTGTTCTTCGCCCAGGGCTACGTGCACGCGCAGGACCGCTTCTGGGAGATGGACTTCCGCCGCCACGTCACCAGCGGCCGACTCTCGGAGCTCTTCGGCGCGTCCCAGCTGGAGACCGACTCGTTCCTGCGCACACTCGGCTGGCGCGAGGTCGCCGCGGCAGAGGTCGCCGCGCTCGAGCCTCGGATCGCGTCCTACTACGACGCGTATGCCGAGGGAGTCAACGCCTACCTCGCCGACCACGACGGTGCCGACGCGTCCCTCGAATACGCGATCCTCGGACTGCAGAACGCAGACTACGAGATCGAACCGTGGACGCCGGAGGACTCGGTCGCGTGGCTGAAGGCCATGGCGTGGGACCTGCGCTCCAACCTCGAGACCGAGAGCGAGCGGGCTCTGCTGGCGACCACGCTCACCCCCGAGCAGATCGCCGGGCTCTACCCGGACTATCCCTACGATCGCCACCCGGTGATCGTCCCCACCCTCTCGTCGACGCAGTCGGCGATCGCGACCGGTCCGGCCGATGCCGGGGTCGCCTCGGCGTCGATCGAGTGGACCGAGGCGGACGACGTTCTGCAGGCCGTCAGTGCGCTGGTCGGCGGCGCCGGGGAGGGCATCGGCTCGAATTCGTGGGTGGTGTCGGGCGACCTGACCGAGACCGGGATGCCGCTGCTTGCGAACGACCCGCACCTCGGCGCTGCGCTGCCCAGCGTGTGGCACCAGGTGGGCCTGAGGTGCCGCGTCGCGACGGAGAGCTGCCCCTTCGATGTCTCGGGCTTCGGCTTCTCCGGGGTCCCCGGTGTGGTCATCGGGCACAACAGCCGCATCGCCTGGGGGTTCACCAACCTCACCACCGACGTCACCGATCTCTACCTCGAAAAGCTGGAGGGCGAGTCGTACTGGCGCGACGGGCAGCTGATCCCGCTGGAGGAGCGGACCGAGACGATCCGCGTCGCGGGAGGCGACGACGTCGAACTGCGCATCCGCTCGACAGGAAACGGACCGATCGTGTCGGGCCTCACGCCCGATTTCGACGCGATGGCCGCCGACCCGATGATGGGCACGGACGGGATCGCCGCTGCCCCCGCGACACCGCCCGAGGGGGAGTATGCCGTCAGCCTGAAGTGGACCGCGCTCACGCCCGGCACCACCGCGGCATCCATCTTCGCCCTCAATGTGGCGCAGGACTTCGACGCGTTCCGCGCCGCCGCCGCCCAGTTCAGCGTGCCCGCGCAGAACCTCGTCTACGCCGACGTCGACGGGAACATCGGCTATCAGACTCCCGGCATGCTGCCGATCCGCGGCGCCGGCGACGGCTCTCTGCCCCAGCCCGGGTGGGACTCGGCATACGCGTGGCAGGGCTTCATCCCGTTCGAGGAGCTGCCGACCTCGTTCAATCCCGCCTCCGGCTACATCGTCACGGCCAACAATGCGATCGTGACCGAGACGTTCCCGTACTTCCTGACGGACGACTGGGATTACGGGTGGCGTGCCGCGCGCATCGTCGATCTGATCCAGCGCAAGTCCGCGATGGGCGAACTGACCGTGGACGACATGCGCGAAATCCAGGCCGACAACGAATTCGTGATGGGCAGACAGCTCGCCTCGGCGTACATGGACATCGAGACCGGTCGCCGCGGCCCGGACGCCGCGCTGGACCTGCTGCGCTCCTGGGATGCGCAGAACAATGCCGACTCGGATGCCGCGGCCTACGCGAACGTGCTCTGGGACGAACTGGTGACCGACCTCTTCGTCGCCGGACGCGAAGCGCCCGCACCCGTCACCGGGCAGGGTCGTCTGTTCCTCGTCGTCGACGAGCTGCTCGAAGATCCCGCCTCGGAGTGGTGGACCAACGCCGAGCTCGACATCGACGGCCGCGATGAGATGCTCGCGTACGCCGCGGACCGGGCGTACGACCGGCTGGTCGCGATGCAGGGCGACAACCCGACGAAGTGGAACTGGGGCTCGCTGCACGCCCTGTCGCTCACCAGCGGCACGTTCGGCTCATCCGGCATCGCGCCGATCGAGATGCTGTTCAACCGCGGCCCGTATCCCGTCGGCGGCGGGACGTCGGTGACCAACGCGACCGGCTGGAACATCGGGGTCGGGTTCGAGACGGTCACGGTCCCGTCGATGCGCATGGTGGTCGACCTGTCGGACTTCGACGAGTCCGGCTGGAACCATCTCACCGGCGCGAGCGGCCACGCGTTCCACCCCAACTACGTGGATCAGACGCCGGCGTGGCAGCGGGTGGAGCTGACGCCCTGGGCGTTCAGCCCGACCGCGGTCGACGCGGCCGCCACCCACACGCTGACCCTGGTCCCGGCATCCTGACCTGAAGGGTCTCTCTCAGCCGCCGGCGGCCGGCGGTGTCTGCCGTGACTCGGCGAGCTCGTCGACCAGCAGGGCACGCTCATCGACCGTGCCGTTGCGGTACGCCTGCCGACTGACCATGTGCGCGGACAGGGGTGCGGTGGCGAATTGGATGAGCACCACCGGGATCAGGAACGCGACCACCGGCCAGGATCGCAGCGACAGGGCGATGGCGAGGCAGATCAGCATGAGCCCGAGCACTTGCGGCTTCGTCGCCGCATGCAATCGGGTCGGAACGTCGCGCCAGCGCAGCAGGCCGATCGCCGCGGTCAGGCACAGCAGCGCGCCGAACAGGATCAGCACCAGAGATGCCGTGTCGAGCCAGATATCCAGCGGTGAGTGGATGCGGGTCGCTGAGCTGTCGGCGACGGCGCGGACGGCGGATACTGCGGCGGGCGTGTTCATCGGTCGACGTTGTCCTTCCTCGCCACGAAACGCGCGATCGAGATGGAGCCGAACACGCCGACCGCCGCGATGATCAGCAGCACCGGCAGAGCACGCGTGTGGTGGTTGATGGCCATGTCGGCGCCGAGGACGCACATGACCTCGGTGAGGAGGACATCGGATGCGACCGCGCGGTCGAGGATCGACGGCCCCAGGACGATGCGCCACAGCGTCAGGAGCGCGGCGACGCCGAACACGACGTAGATGGCGATGAGCAGCGGGTTCATGACGGTCCTCCCGACGGCGCGTCGTCACTCGGATTGGACGCACTCGGAGCGACCAGGGCGACCTGGGCGCGGGAACCGACCGCCATCACGATCCGGCGCTCCCACCGCAGCACGGCCTGCCGTTGGGCTTCGACGTCCTCGGCGTTGCGCACGCCGATCACGTGCAGGTACAGGATGCGCCGGTCGCGGTCTGCGTCGACGATCAGGGATCCCGGGATCAGGGATGCCGTGATGGCCGTGTGGGTCATGATCAGGTCGTCGTCCATGCGCACCGGAACGGCGATGATCGCGGTGCCGGGTTGCCGGCGGAAGTCGAGCACCTGTGCGGCGACCGTCAGCGAGCCACGGACGACCGCCCACAGGAACGAGAACACGAAGATCGCGCCGTACCAGATGTTGACACGCCCGGACAGCTCCACCGGGGGCAGCCGGAACACCCGGGTCACGGCGACCGCAGCGATCAGCCCCGTGACGAACGCCAAGACGGTGAACTGTCCCCACAGCAGCATCCACAGCGCAATGAGCCATACGAAGAATGGCAGCTGGCGCCATACCTGCTGCAGCACGCCCCGCTTGCCGACCAGCAGCCCGGATCCGCCGCGCCCGGCGCCGCGGATCGGGTCGCCGGCCGTCTGCCCGGCGGTGTGGCGGGGGCGCGCGGTGTGGTGGATCGGAGCGGTCATTGCCCCGCCTCATCCTCGAGCTGCGAGATGCTCACCGGCTCGAGCAGCGCCGCACCGATGCGCGTGCACACCTCGTACAGCGGACCCGCGAAGATCGTCAGAGCCACGGTGACCGCGACCATGCCGACGGTGGAGGCGGTCATGATGCGAGGGATGACGCGGCGCTCGGTCTCCACTGCCGCTGCCGGGGCACCGCCGAGGTACGAGATGCGCGCCTCGGTCTCGGCCGAGTCGTCCTCTTCGCGCCAGAACGCCAGGTTCCATGCCCGCATCAGCGCATAGAGCGTGAGCAGTGACGTCACGATGCCGCCGACGATCAGCACCAGCATGATCGGCGTGCCCACTTCGGCAGCCGCATTGAACAGGGCGTACTTGCCGATGAAGCCCGAGAAGGGAGGGAGTCCGCCGAGGTTGATCGCGGGAATGAAGTACAGCACCGCGATCACCGGGGCCGCACGCATCAACCCCTTCACCCGAAGGATCGACGTGCTGCCCGCGTTGCGCTCGATGAGTCCCACCGCCAGGAACAGCGTCGTCTGCACCACGATGTGGTGGACCATGTAATAGATGGTCGCGCCGATCGCCGCCGGTGTCGCGATGGCCAGGCCGAACACCATGTACCCGACGTGGCTCACCAGTGTGAACGACAGGATGCGCTTCAACTCCGCCTGCGCGACGGCACCGAGCACGCCGACGATCATGGTCGCGAGCGCGACGATCAGCAGCAGCAGGTTGACGTCGTTCTCGCGGAACAACTCGGTCTCGGTGCGGATCATCGCGTAGACGCCGACCTTCGTCAGCAGACCGGCGAAGACGGCCGTGACCGGCGCGGGCGCGGTCGGGTAGGAGTCGGGCAGCCAGAACGACAGCGGGAAGACGGCGGCCTTGATGCTGAACGCGAGCAGCAGCAGGATGTGCAGCACCGTCTGGGTCTGCTGGGGCAGCTGGGTCATCCGCTCGGAGATCTGCACCATGTTGACCGTGCCCAGCGCCCCGTAGATCACCGCGATCGCGGCCAGGAAGAGGATCGACGAGACCAGCGAGACCACGATGTAGACGACGCCGGTGCGGATGCGCGACTCGGTGCTGCCGAGGGTGATGAGGACGTACGACGCGACGAGCAGGATCTCGAAGCCGACGTAGAGGTTGAACAGGTCTCCGGCGATGAACGCCGTGAAGATGCCTGCCGCCAGGATCAGGTATGAGGGGTGGAAGATCGAGACGGGCGTGTCATCGTCACCGTCGGCGGCGCCCTGGCCGACGGAGAAGAGCAGCACCGCCAGCAGCACCACGCTCGAGACGACGACCAGCAGTGCGGCGAGGCGGTCGACGTACAGCACGATCCCGAACGGGATCGGCCAGTTGCCGACCGAGACGGCGAGGGGTGCGTTGCCGGCGTCGACGACCACCAGGAGCACCGCGGCGATCACCAGCACGGCGGTGAGCGTCAGGACCGACACGACGACCTGCGCCTTGCGGTGTCGCCCCGCGATCAGTGCAGCCGCGGCACCGAGCAGCGGCAGCGTGACCAGCAGGGGAACGAGGGCGTTCACGATTCGCTCCCGTCTTCGGGGGGCCGGATGCGACGCGGAGGCTCTTCGCGTCGGGCGGTCGGTCGATCGGTGGGGGCGTCATCGCGGATACCGGCGAAGTCCCGGCTGCCGAGCAGGGTGATGGGGGCGGTGTCGGTCCCGACGAAGTCCGTGGTGGTGTCGTCGCTGACCAGCTCGGTCTCGTCGTCCATCGCGTCCTCGGCCACTCCACCACGCGCGCGCAGCGCGATGTCCTCGGCATCGTCCTCGACGGTGTCGGCCTGGCCGAGCTGCCAGGAGCGATAGATCAGGGCGAGCAGGAACGCCGAGATTCCGAACGTGATGACGATGGCCGTGAGAGTGAGCGCCTGCGGGAGCGGGTCGGACATCTCCTCGGACGTCGCCGCGGCACCGAAGAACGGAGCGACCCCGGGCTGGCCCATCACGATCAGCAGCAGCAGATTCGTCGCATTGCCCAGCAGAAGGAAACCGATCAGCACCCGCGTCAGGCTCCGCTCCAGCATCGCGTAGACGCCGCAGGCGAACAGCACCGCCATGACGACGATCAGAACGAGTGAGACATCCATCAGCCACTCACCCCGCTGCGGCTGTTCGAATCGGTCGGTGAGGACCCGCCGTTCAGCTCGTAGGTCTGACGGTCGACCTCGGCCCCGAGGCTGCGCAGGACATCGAGCACGAGTCCGATGACCACGAGATAGACGCCGATGTCGAAGAAGGTCGAGGTCACGAACTCGAGGTGGCCGAGAATCGGCACCTGGATCTCGAAGAACGCGCTCGTCAGCGGGGGCGCGCCGAAGAAGAGCGGGATGATCGCGCAGGCGACCGCGATCGACATGCCGGTCCCCAGCAGCCGCCCCGCATCGGTGGGGGCGGCGGCACCGAGCTCGTAGCGACCGCCGGCCACATACCGCATGACCAGGGCCATTCCGGCGACCAGTCCGCCGGCGAACCCACCCCCGGGCAGGTTGTGCCCCGCGAACAGGATGTACAGCGACACGATGATGATCGAGTGGAACAGGACGCGCACGACCACCTCGAGCATGATCGACCGGTTCTCCGGTCGCACGCGCTGGCCGCCCACGAGCCAGGCCATGCGTTCCGCTCCGGCGCTGTCGCCACGGGGACGCACCCCTTCGTCGGTCTCCACGAGCGGCCGCCGCGTGCGCGCGGCCGCCGGCGGGAGCGCGCTCGAGAGCGAAAGCGTGTCGGCTCGATGCGTGACGAAGACCAGCGATGCCACGCCCGTCGCGGCCAGGATGAGCACCGACAATTCGCCCATCGTGTCCCACCCGCGCAGGTCGACCAGCGCCACGTTGACGACGTTCTTGCCATGGCCGAGTTCGTAGGCGAGCTCTGGGAAGGACTCGGATATCGGTTTCGCCGACCGTGCGGCGGTCGCGACGATCGCGATGACGGCCATGGTGACACCGACCGCGGCGGCCAGGACCGCTCGGGCGACGGGCCAGACCGACGCGTTGTGCTCACCCATGCGTGAGGGGATGCGGCGCAGCACAAGGGCGAAGGCGACCAGGGTGACCGTCTCGACCAGGATCTGCGTGAGGGCCAGGTCGGGTGCGCCGCTCGTGGCGAAGAGCAGCACCATGCCGAGGCCGGTCACCGAGACGAGCACCACGCCGCTGTAGCGCTTCTGCGCGCGCACGGCGAGCAGGCCGGCGGCGATCATCAGGGGTGCGACGACCAGCTGCATGGGCGTCTGGAACGCATCCAGCTGCGCCGTCCACTCCGTGCCGAGCAGCAGCGCCGTGCCCTCGGCGGCGACGAAGACGACGAAGATCGTGCCGACGTACACCGGGAGGGAACCACGCTGGGTGAATGTGGTGACGACGACCGAGAGTCGTGCCACGCCGCGGAGCACCGCGTTGTAGATGTCCGCCGCCGTGAAGGGCAGCATGTGCCGTTTCCAGCCCGTCGCCGTGACCAGCCAGAACACCGCGGCACCGGCGGCGATGGTGCCCAGTGAGATCCACAGCGCCGGCTCGAGGCCGTGCCACAGAGCGAGGTGTGCGGGGTGCTCGGGCGCGGCGACCCCTGCCGAGGCCGCCGGAGCGAGAGCCGCGTAGGTCGCCAGCACCGTGTCCAGAAGAGGGGCGGCGAGACCGGCCACGACCGTCAACGCGGAGAGCAGGACGGGGGCGCCGAGGAATCCGATCGGCGGATCGGGCCATTCGGTCAACGGCAGAGGCGTGCCTCCGGCGGGACCCAGACGCCCGGCGGCTTCGCGCAACGCGTCAGGCTCGCTGGGAGCGGGCGTGGGGACCGTCTTCGTCCAGAACGCCCCCCACAGGAAGCGGATGCCGTATGCCGCCGTGAGGATCGACCCCAGGACGATGCCCACCAGGCCGACGATCCCCCAGAGGGCGCCACCGGTCGCTTCGTGCAGGAAAGCGGTGAGGATGGTCTCTTTCGCGACGAATCCGATCGTCGGGATGATCCCCACCATCGATGCGACGGCGATGAACGAGAAGGTCGCCATGACCGGCGCCTGGCGGCCCACGCCGCTCAGTTCGCCGATGTCTCGCGTGGACAGCTGCCGGTCGATCACGCCCACGACCAGGAACAGCGCGGACTTGAACAGCGCGTGGCTGATCAGCAGCGCGAGACCCGCGAGGGCGGCATCCTGAATGCCGTATCCCAGCACGACCGTCAGGAAGCCCAACTGGCTGACCGTGCCGAATGCGAGAATCCTTTTCAGGTCGGTCTCGCGCAGGGCCTGGACCCCGCCGAGGACCATCGTCAGGGCGCCGAGTCCGACCACGATCGGCCGCCACGGGGCGGACGCGGCGAAGACGGGGGCGAACAGCGCGATCAGGTAGATGCCGGCCTTCACCATCGCCGCGGCGTGCAGGTAGGCGCTGACCGGAGTGGGTGCGGCCATCGCACCGGGAAGCCAGAAATGGAACGGGAAGATCGCCGACTTGCTGAGCGCTCCGACCAGGATGAGGATGAGGGCCGCGTCCACGACCGCGCCCGTCGGTGCGGCGGCGAGGATCTCGGAGATGCTCGAGGTGCCCGTGTCCACGACCAGCAGAACCACTCCGATGAGCATGACGAGCCCGCCGAGAGTGGTCACCAGGAGCGCCTGAAGTGCGGCACGGCGGCTGGTCGCGCGGCGGTTGTAGAACCCGATGAGCAGATACGACAGGACGCTCGTCAGCTCCCAGAACATCACCAGGACGATCAGGTCGTCGGTGATGACCAGGCCGTACATCGCGCCGGCGAACGCGAGAAGGACCGCGGAGAACTGGCCGACGCCCTCGGTCTTGCCCCGGAAGTACCAACGGCAATACAGCATCACCAGCGCACCCACGCCGGTGACGATCAGCGCCATCATCCACGACAGCGTGGTCAACCGGACAGAGAGCTCGATGCCGAGCGAGGGGATCCAGTCGAATGCCTCGAACGGAATGTCTCCGGCGAGGACGGCGGGGGTCTGCCACGCGGTGTAGAAGAACGCCGCGATCGGCAGCAGTGCCGCACCATAGAACGCTCGTGCCCCGATGCGTCCGACCAGCCACGGCAGCAGCAGTGGGAGGAGCGCGAACGCGCCGAGGAGTAGCAGCATGCGGCCTCCTCGGTGTTCGTCGGCCGAACGGCTCGGGGGCGGCGGCGCGGGCGTTCGGCGTGTCGCAGCAAGTCTAACGGCGCGAATCCGCGCTCCCCGCGCGGGAGTGGACGCGGAGGGCCGGTTTCAGGACCGTGGGCCGGTGGTGTTTCCGACTCGGAAGACGCAGGTGAACCGGATGGAGGCGGCGGTCTGCCCGGCGAGCATCGCCGCGATGGCCTGCCCTGCGGCGCGGCCCTTCTCGGCTGCCGGCTGAACGAGGGTCGTCAGTTCGTACGGTGCGAGCCCGTCCACCACGATCCCGTCGAATCCGGTCACGCTGAGCTGCTGAGGCACCCGCAGTCCCAGCTCCTCCGCGGCACGGATGACGCCGGCCGCGAGCAGATCGCTCTGCGCGAGAACGGCGGTCGGACGCGTTGCCGGATCGGTCAGCAGTGCACGGCCGGCCGCCAGTCCCTCGTCGATGGAACTGCCCTGGGCCGCGTAGGCGGGGGCCTCGGGGAACACCTCACGGGCGCCGGCCAGCCGCTCCCGCGTGACGTCGATCGTGATGCGCTCGTCGGCCGCGAGCCGGCCGCGAACCCAGCCTGCGCGAGCCGGCAGCGTGACCAGGGCGACCTGTGTGTGACCCAGGGTGCGCAGGTGGCTGGCCGCCTGGCGCTGCGCCTCGCGATTGTCGAGTTGGATCTGAGGGATGCCGTCGCCGGCGTCGCCCTCGATCACGACGACGGGGATGCCACGTGCCTGCACCGCGTCGAGCGATTCGCGCAGCATCCCGCTGCATCCCACGAGCACCGCGGCATCCAGGGGGGCCGTGGTCAGGGTGGGCTCGGTGCCGAGCGGCGCCTGGTCGCGCAGCAGCAGAAGACCGGCGCCGAGGGACGCGACCCCGTCGGTGAGGCCGTCCATCATGAGCGTCTTCACCGGGTCCAGGAAGGCGGCTCCGAGGTGCTCTTCGAAAACGACGCCGACGATGCCGGAGCGGCCGCGTCGCAGCGACGCCGCCCGGGGGTCGGGCCCGGTGTACCCCAGTGATCCGGCGGCGTCGAGCACCCGCTGACGCGTGGTGTCCGAGACCGCTGTCTTGCCGCTGAAGACCACGGACGCCGTCGAGGGCGACACGCCGGCATGGCGGGCGACGTCGTTGATCGTGGGTCTGCGTACGGTCATGGCGCCTCGATGCTACCGCGCGTCTCCGCCGCAAGTCGAATCGATTCGACACGCCGACGGGAATGACGTGATCGAATCGATTCGCTAAGGTTGCCCGCATGGAACTCGACCTCACCCGCGCGCAGCTCGTCCGCTGGCGCGCCGCGATCTTCGCGATCTTCCTCGCGAGCGGTCTCAGCATCGCGACATGGGCATCGCGCGTTCCGGCGATCAAGATCGCGCTCGATGTCGACAACATCCAGATCGGGCTCATGCTTCTCGGCGCGGGCATCGCCTCGATCCTGGGGCTGTCGCTGGCCACGCTCGTGCTCGCCAGGTTCGGTGCGCGAAGCGGCATGCTGGGCGCGATCCTGGTCTTCGCTCTCGGCGTCGCCGTGATCGGCGTGGGCACCGATGTGTTCCACTCGTACGTCCTGGTCGTGGCGGGCCTGGCGCTGTTCGGTCTGGGCAACGGGGCGGTCGACGTGATGATGAACGTCGAGGGTGCGGCGATCGAGAAGCAGGTGGGCAAGACGATCCTGCCCCTGTTCCACGCGTTCTTCAGCTTCGGCACCGTGATCGGCGCCGGCCTGGGCGCGCTGGCGGTGACCTTCGGCCTGAACGTGCTGGTGCACACCTCGGTGATGGCCGTCGTCATCGTCGTCATCGCCTTCGTCACCCATGCCAATGTTCCTGCGCGGGAGATCACCATGGACCCGGTCGACGCCGCGCAGAAGCGCCACTGGCGCGAGCGCCTGCACACCGCGCTGGCCGCCTGGCGAGAACCGCGCACCTACGCCCTGGGCGTCATCATGCTCGGGATGGCGTTCGCCGAGGGAGGCGCGAACGACTGGCTCGCGCTCGGGATGGTCGAAGGCCACGGCGCCGCTCAGGCGATCGGGGCGCTGGGCCTGACGGTCTTCTCGGTGAGCATGACGGTCGTGCGGATCTTCGGCGGTCCGCTGGTCGACCGGTTCGGCAGGGTCTGGACCCTCCGGGTCCTTGCCGCTCTCGCCACGGCGGGCCTGCTCCTGTTCATCCTGGCCCCCACCATCCCGCTGGTGTTCGTCGGGGCAGCCCTGTGGGGCGCAGGCGTCTCGCTCGGCTTCCCGCTGGGCATGTCGGCGGCCGCCGACGACCCGGCGAAGGCCGCGGCGCGCGTGAGCGCGGCGGCCACCATCGGCTACATCTCCTTCCTGTGCGGACCGCCCATCCTGGGCTTCATCAGCGAGAACATCGGACTTCTGAACACCCTCTACATCCTGGTCGCGCTGGCCGTCGCCTCCGGGCTCGCGTCGGGCGCCGCCAAGCCCCTGGCCGGCACGGCCGTGGGCGCGGGCAAGTCGCACGCACAGTCCGACCGCGGCTGAGCCCCGGGCTAGGCTCGTCGGGTGCGCCTCGTCATAGCCCGTTGTTCGGTGGATTACACCGGTCGCCTCAACGCGCACCTGCCGCTGGCCACCCGCCTGCTCGTCCACAAGGGCGACGGCAGCCTGCTCGTGCACTCCGACGGCGGCTCGTACAAGCCGTTGAACTGGATGAGTCCGCCGTGCACGCTGACCGTCTCCTCCCCGGAGGAATCGGATGCCGAGGACGGCGTGGTCGAACTGTGGAAGGTCACGCACACCAAGACCGGCGACGCCCTGCTGGTTCGGATCTACGAGGTCGTGCACGACACGTCGCACGAACTCGGTGTCGATCCCGGGCTCGTCAAGGACGGCGTCGAGGCCGATCTGCAGCGGCTGCTGGCCGAGCAGGTCGGCGTCATCGGCGACGGCCTCACCCTGGTCCGACGGGAGTTTCCGACCGCGATCGGCCCGGTGGATCTGCTGCTGCGCGATGCCGCCGGCGGCACCATCGCCGTCGAGGTGAAGCGGCGCGGCGACATCGACGGCGTCGAGCAGCTCACGCGCTACCTCGATCTGCTCGGACGCGACCCGCACCTGGCGCCCGTCACGGGCGTGTTCGCGGCGCAGGAGATCAAGCCCCACGCGCGCGTCCTCGCCGCGGACCGCGGCATCCGCTGCGTCACCCTGGACTACGACGGCATGAAGGGCGTCGATTCCGGCGCACCGCGGCTCTTCTGACGCCGGCTCGCGGTGCGGACATGCCCGCGCCCGGCGTTCCCGTCGCGCGAACGTACGCTCACCCCGCGGTTCACTTGCGCTGGATGTACGCGCCCGGGGCGGTTTCCGGTACATCCAGGGCAAGTGAACGGCCGCGGGCATCGCAATCTCGCGGGTGAGAGTGCCCGCATAGGCTGGGGGCATGGGGAATCGGTCGCCGTGGACGTGCGTGCTCTGGGATGTCGACGGCACGATCGTCGACGCATCCGACGGCATCCTGCGGCGTCTGACCATCACGCTCGAGCACTTCGGCAAGGCGGCGCCGACCAGGGCGGAGCTGGTGCACTGGATCGGACCGCCGATGTTCGAGTCGTTCCAGGTCACCGGGGGCATGACTGCGGATCAGGCGTCCGAGGCCGTCGCCTTCTACCGGGTGCTCGGCAAGGCCGACGGGTACACGACCGGCGCCAAGCTGTTCCCCGGAGTGGCCGAGCTGATCAAGGAGCTCGCCGACGATGGCGTGCCCCAGTCGACGGCGAGCTCGAAGCCCGAGGTGCAGGTCGTCGCGCTCATGGATCATTTCGATCTGTCGTCGTGCTTCACCGCCATCGTCGGCGCCACCCCTGACGAGCGGACGCTCGCGGCCAAATCCGACATCGTCGCCGAGGCGCTGCGGCGGCTGGAGGCGGCGGGCGTGGACACGAGCCGCCCGGTGCTCGTAGGTGATCGCCACCACGATGTCGAAGGCGGTGCCGAACAGGGCGTGCCCGTGATCTTCGTGCGCTGGGGCTTCAGCTGGCCGCACGAGGCGGCCGGAGCGCAGGCGGCCGTCAGCACGGTCGATGAGCTTCGCCACCTCCTCCTGGTCGGGGATGCCGATGCCTGAGGCCCTCGGCGGGGCGCTCGCGTGGGCGGTGCCCGCGGTGGTCGTCTTCGGAGCGACGGCGATCGCCATCGCGGTGATCGTCTGGGCGGTCCGCAGGGCCCGGCGGTCGCCGCGGGCGCGTGCCGCCGCGGACGGCTTGCGCGCGCGCGCGGGCGCGGCCCTGGTCACGCTGGACGATGCCGTCGACGAGCTCGACCTCGAGGTCGGTCTGTCCGGGGCGTTGTACGGCGGAGGCGCTCCGGCGTCCCTGCGCCGTGCCCGGCTCACCGCCCAGCACGTGCGGGATGCCTCATTCGAGGAGTACCGGGAGATCTCCGACGAGAGTGTGACTCCCGACGAGATCCGACGCGTCTCCACGCGCATCGAGCGGCGCAGCGCCGAGGCCATCGCCACGATCTCGGCTGCCCGCGCGGAGCATGCGGGCTGGGTGCGCGCCAACGTGTCGGCGGGAGCGCAGATCGCCGCCGCCGAGCAGCGCCTGGCCGGCCTGCGCGCCACGATGGGCGACCCTGCCGCGCTGGTCGCCGAACTCTCGTCGCGCTTCGCCGAGGATGAGTGGGCGGACGCGTCCCGGGCAGCCCGAGCCGCCGTCGACGGTGCGAACGAGGCGGCGAGCCACCTCGCAAACGCGGCGCGCACGGCCGACGACCCGACCCGCACGGCACTGGTCGACCTCGCCAAGGCCGAGCGCGCCCTGCGCCGCGCCGAGGTCGAGGCGCGCACGATGGAAGAGACCCACCGCCTGGCCATGCAGGCCGCGCAGGCTGTTCCCGACGAGTTCGCTGCGGCCCGCACCGCCCTGCGGCAGGCGTTCACAACACGCGACCAGCTCGATCCGGTGGATGCCGCCCGTCTGGGAGCAGAGCTGCGCGTCGTCGAGGCCGAGCTGACCTCGCTCGAGGCGGATGCCGCGCTGCGACCGACGTGGACGATCGACCGCATCGCGCGCCTGCGCGATCGCCTCGACATTGCGCTCGGCGACGCGCGCACCGCGCAGCAGCGCCTGCGCGGTGCGCGCACCGCTCTGCCCGGAACACTCGCGGCGGCCCGCAATGCGGTGGCGCATGCCGAAGCATCCCTGGGTCATGCCCGCGCGGGCGCGGATGCGAGATCGCGATTGGTCTCCGCCCAGCGCGAGCTTGCCGCGGCCCGCCAGGTGCAGGATCCGGTCGAGGCGCTGGATGCCGCCCGACGCGCGATGCGGGATGCCGAGGACGCCAAGGCCCTCGCGGACTACGACCGGCTCACCGGAGGCTGAGACAGTCGGTCTCGGAATGGAGGGCAGCGCGGTCGCCGCTATCGTGAAGCCATGACCGACGTGCAGACCAAGCCGCGCCATCCCCTCGTGATCGTGGCGAGCCGCATTCCGGCAACGCTGACCATGGTCGCCCTGCTCCTGATCGTCGGTGTCGTCTTCGCTGGACTCTGGCGTCCGTTCGAGGACTCACCGCTGTGGGAGAGCGTCGCGTACGGATTGCCCGCTTTCCTCGAAGGGCGTTGGTGGACCCCGATCACCGGCACGTTCTTCGTCAACCACCCGCTCGTCTACATCCTCACGATCGCCAGCTTCGTCGGCATGGCCTACCTCGAGTTCCGACGTGGTTCCCGGGTCGCCATCGCCTATTACACGATCGGTCAGCTGTTCGCGATCTTCGCCAGCGCCCTGCTCGTATGGCTGTTCGCTTTTCTGCCGTGGCCGTGGGCTCAGGCGGAGGCCCTGGTGCTGGATGTCGGCCCGTCGGGGGGAGCGATGGCGTGCATCGCCGCCGCCGCAGGACTGCTCGCCGCCCCCTGGCGCGTCCGGGCGTGGGTGGTGCTGCTCGGATTCACGGTCGTTAGCCTCTTCTTCTGGGGATCATTGGCCGACCTCGAGCACGCGGTCGCGGTCGTACTGGTGCTGTTCGTCGACCGGTCGCTGCGACTTCAGCGCACCACTCTGCGCGAGCAGCGGCTTCTGGCGTTCGTGACGATCCTCGTCCTGCTCGCCGTCGAGATCCTGACCTTCCTCGTGCCGACCGACGGGCCCTTCGGCCGCACCACCGCGACGGGCGGGTCGATCCTCGACATCGGGATCGACATCGTCGTCGTGCTGGTCGTGGCGAACGGGCTGCGCCGCGGCCGACGGTGGGCGTGGGTCGTCAGCATCATTCTGGGTGTCTTCAACGTCCTGACCGGGCTGCTGTTTGTGACGCTGCTCGTGTTCGTGCCGGGTGCCGAGATCGAAAGCTCGGTCGGCGATGTGAGCGTGGCCATCGCGCAGTCCGCACTCTGGGGCATCCTGCTGGTGTACCTCCTCTGGGTGCGCGGCGCGTTCGCCGCTCACCGGAAGGCGACGATCGGCGTCGGCGCCGAGCCGTCGGTCGACGACGTCAAGGACGCGCTGCACGCCGACGGCGGCGGCACGCTGTCCTGGATGACGACGTGGCGGGGCAACAGCTACGCCAGGACGGCGGACGGCATCGTCGCCTATCAGAAGCGGGCGGGAGTGGCGATCGCTCTGGCCGACCCCCTCGGCCCGGAGGGATCACGCGCCCAGTCGGTCGAGGACTTCATCACGATGACCGAGCGCGCCGGCTTGATCCCGTGCTTCTTCAGCGCAAGCGATGCGACCAAGGCCGCCGTGCCCGAGAGCTGGCGCAGCATCGTGGTGGCCGACGACACCATCGTCGACCTTCCCGGTCTCGAGTTCACCGGCAAGGCGTGGTCGGCGGTGCGCACGTCGATCAACCGGGCCGTCCGCGAGGACGTGACCTTCCGCATGACGCGACTGTCCGACGAGTCCTGGGGAATTCAGCAGCAGCTGCGCGCCATCTCCGAGATGTGGGTCGGTGACAAGGGGCTGCCGGAGATGGGGTTCACCCTCGGCACCCTGGACGAGGCCAAGGACCCCGAGGTGCGCCTCGCCGTCGCGGTCTCGGCGAACGGCGACGTGGACGGCTTCCTGTCCTGGCTGCCGATCTACGGCGGCGACGGCCGCGTGCGCGGCTGGACGCTGGATCTGATGCGGCGCCGTGACGGCGGATTCGGTCCTGTGATGGAGTTTCTGATCGGCTCGTCCGCAAAGCACTTCTCCGAGGAGGGTGCGGAGATCATGTCGCTGTCGGGAGCGCCGCTGGCTCACGACTATCCACCGGATGCCGGTGCGATCGCCGGTCTCTCGGACTGGCTGGCGACCATGCTCGAGCCCGTCTACGGGTTCGGCTCGCTGCACCGGTTCAAGGAGAAGTTCCACCCGCGGTACGAAACGATGTACTTGCTGTTCCGCGACGAGAGCGACCTGACCCGCATCGGCGCGGGACTCACCCGTGCCTTCCTCCCCGACGCGACGCTGCGGCAGTTCGCTGGGGCCGGCGTGGAACTCATGCGGGGCGAACGCGACTGATCCGACGAGAACCCGTCCGCGAACGCCCCGCATGTCGCGGCGCGAGCGCCGCGAGGTAGGTCGTCAGACCGGACGAATGTTCTCAGCCTGCAGGCCCTTCGGGCCCTGGGCTACTTCGAACTCGACGCGCTGGTTCTCTTCAAGCGAGCGGTAACCGCCCGACTGGATCGCGGTGTAGTGCGCGAAGACGTCAGCGCCGCCATCATCAGGAGCAATGAAGCCGAAGCCCTTCTCCGCGTTGAACCACTTGACCGTGCCCTGGGTACTCATGTAGTAGTGCCGTTCTCTTGTGCCCGCGCCATCTGCGTCGAGTCCCGCTCAGGGTACCGAAAACTCGTCTGATAGCGAGAAAAATCGGGAAGGAAGGTGACACAAATGTTGCACTCTGCCATCGTCCGCCCGGGCCGAGAAAAGACACTCGAAGCCCGGGCGTCGACGGATCCCCCCGGATAGGCCACGCATGGCGTGACCACCGCACACTCTACCGATATATCAGCGTTTCGGCGAGGGAATCCGCTCCCGAATCGCATCGGACATCGACGATCCATACCGCTGAATCGGCAGTCGTACAATGGGCGCGCAATGACATCCCCGTTTCCACCGCTCGAACCGCAGGGCACCGTGCTCGGCGACGAGGTGTACACGCTCCTCGGCGAGGCGATCCTGGACGGCCGGCTCAGTGCGGGCGAGCGGCTGCGCGACCAGGAACTGGCCGAGCACTTGGGCGTGTCCCGCACCCCCGTCCGCGAAGCCCTGCAGCGGCTGGAGCGAACCGGCCTGGTCGAGGTCTCCCCCAATCGCTACACCCGCGTCTCCGTTCCCAGCGAGCGCACGCACGCGGACACCAACGAGTTCTTCGTGTACCTCATGGGGAACGCGCTGCGCCTCGCCCTGCGGCGCTGCTCCGACGAAGACCTGACCCGCAGCCTGGAGCACGCGGATGCGATCATCGCGGCATCCCGCATCGACGATCATGAAGGCATCATGGCCGCGACGTCGCGGCTCCTGGACCGCATCGTCGCCGACAGCGAGAACGTCGTCTTCCTCCGGGTGATCCGCGAGGCCGAGCTTGCGATCCGACGCAACCTGGCGGGATGGCATCCGTTCGTCGAGTGCCCGATCCAGCGGACCGCGGGGTACGTCGACTTCCGCGATGCGATCGCCGTACGCGATGGTGCGCGCGCCGAGACGATCCTGCGCGAACTGCACGGCCTGGCGTGATCGACACTTACGCCTGTCGCGACCCCTCGATACCGTTGACGGCGTGAGTCACATCGAACTGCGCGACCTGGACGAGGACGACCTGGACGCGATCTTCGACATGATGCGCGACCGAACGGCGGTGGAGATGGCCGCGTTCACCGCCGCCGATCCGGAAGATCGCGCCGTGTTCGACGAGTGGATCGCGCAGCAGCGCAGGACCGCGGATGTCGCTCTCTACGTCGTCACCGAGGCCGGGGGGTTCGCGGGGACGGCGGCACTGTTCTCCGCCGACGGCGAGCGGGAGGTCACCTATTGGATCGCCCGCCACGCATGGGGGCGCGGCGTCGCGACCGAAGCGCTCCGCCTGCTCGTGTCCCGCGAGCCGGAGCGGCCGCTGTTCGCCCGTGTCGCCGCGCACAACGCGGCATCCCGCGCCGTCCTCACCAAAGTGGGCTTCACGGAGGTCTCCCGCGACATCGAGTTCGCGCCCGGTGTCGGACGTGAGATCGAGGAGATCGTGCTGGTGCTGGTTCCCACGCTGGAGTAGCGGAAACGAAGAAGGCCCCCTTTCGGGGGCCATCTACGTTTCGTGCGCGAGGGGGGAGTTGAACCCCCACGCCCTTTCGGGCACTGGCACCTGAAGCCAGCGCGTCTGCCTATTCCGCCACTCGCGCGAGATGCGGCATCCGGAGATACTGCGCAACTCAACTTCCCGAGGATATCACGCGGTCCGACGTGACTTGCATCGCGTCCGAATCGCCCCGCATCCGCCCTCGACCAGGCAGCCCGCCCACCGACAGAGAATGCATCAGCCACGCGCACCGCCGCCGGAGCAGTCGCGCGACCTCCGCCAGCCTCTCGGAGCAGAAACGCGCTGCCGCCGGCGTGCACCCCGGATCCCGCCCCGCCACGTTCCCAGCTCCGCCCAGCGTATGCAATTAGCATGTACCGACTGGCATCCCTGCCTAAGGAGTCGTGTGGGACTACTTGACAGCTTTGAGAAGGGTCTCGAGCGCGCCGTCAACAGCGCGTTCGCGAAGACCTTCCGCAGCGGTATCCAGCCCGTCGAGATCGCTTCCGCGCTGCGCAGCGAACTCGACAAGAAGGCCGCCGTCGTGAGCCGCGACCGGATTCTGGCGCCCAACACGTTCATCGTGCACCTTGCCACCGCCGACGACGAGCGCATGCGCACGCTCGGCGGCGCCCTCGCCGACGAGCTCGACACCCTCGTGCACAAGCACGCCAAGTCCCAGGGCTACACGTTCGCAGGCCCGGTTTCGATCACCCTCGAACGCGACCCGCAGCTGTCCACCGGTACCCTGCGCGTGAACTCCTCGACCGCCGAGGGCCGCGTGGCGTGGCGGGGGGTTCTCGACGTCGAAGGCAAGCGGCATCCGATCGTGAAATCGCGCACGGTCATCGGCCGGGGCAGCGACGCCGACATCACGATCTCGGACTCCGGCACCAGCCGCAAGCACGTGGAGATCCTGTGGGACGGCGAGCGCGCGATGGTCCGCGACATGCAGTCCACGAACGGAACACTGCTGGATGGCCGCAAGGTGACCGAGGCAGGTCTCCCGCCCGACTCGACCGTCACCATCGGGCGCACCGACATCGTCTTCCACGTCGTCGCGCAGGCTGCTCCAGGACGCCCGGCGCAGCCGGCCGCCGATGCGACACGCGCCTACGACATGCGCGACGGAGGGCCGCTGCGGTGAGTGAACTGACCCTGCTCCTGCTGCAGGTGGGATTCCTCCTGCTGCTGTGGTTCTTCGTGTTCGCTGTCGTGTACTCCCTGCGCGCGGACCTGTTCGGCGTGAAGGTACGGCGGCTGCCGGAGCCGGCGCCCGCGGCAGCACCGGCACCCGCCGCCGCGGCACGTGCCACGGCTCCCGTCGCTCCGCAGAGAGCGGCTCCGTCCGGCGTGCGCGGCGGGCCGGCAACGACCGCCGCCGTCTCGCGCATCGTCATCACCAGCGGCCCGAAGGCCGGGCTGGAGCTTCCGCTGGGCACCGAGCCGCTCACCATCGGGCGATCCAGCGAATCCGGACTGGTGATCCGCGATGACTACACCTCGAGCCATCACGCGCGCCTCGTGCTCTGGGGCGAGCAGTGGATGATCCAGGACCTGGACTCGACGAACGGAACCTGGCACGACGGCGCGCGGGTCAGCTCACCGGTGCCCATCACTTCGGGTGCACCGATCAAGGTCGGCGCGACGACCTTCGAGCTGCGGAAGTAGCGGACCCGCACGCATGGTCTTCCAGGGCTCGAGCGCCGCCATCTCGCACACCGGCAAGGTGCGCTCCAACAATCAGGACTCCGGATACGCCGGATCCAACCTGTTCGCTGTCGCGGACGGCATGGGCGGCCACGCCGGCGGAGATGTCGCATCCAGCCTCGCGATCGCACGACTGGAACGCGTCGACCACCCGTTCGAGTCCACGTCCGAGGCCGAGCGTGCGCTGCGCGATGCCATCGCCGATGCCGCCGTCGAGCTGATCGACACGGTGCACATCAAGCCCGAACTCGCCGGGATGGGTACGACCGTGAGCGCTTTGGTGATGGTCGATGACTACGCGGTCATCGCGCACATCGGCGACTCGCGCATCTACCTCTACCGCGATGACGCCCTGACGCAGATCACGACGGATCACACCTTCGTGCAGCGGCTCGTCGATTCGGGGCGCATCACGCCGGAAGAGGCACGGTTCCATCCGCGCCGTTCGGTGCTGATGCGGGTGCTGGGCGACATGGACCCGGACCCCGAACTGGACACGTTCATCATGCCGACCCAGCCGGGGGATCGCTGGCTGCTGTGCTCGGACGGACTGTGCGGCGTGATCGACGACACGCACACCGCGAAGGCCCTCGCCCTCGGGCTGGCGCCCGGCCGCACCGCCGACAATCTGCTCAAGCAGGCACTCGATGCGGGCGCGCCCGACAACGTCACGATCGTGCTGGTCGACGTGGGCGGACAGCATCCGATCTTCTCCGGCACGCCCACCATCGTCGGTTCCGCGTCCAACCCCCTGGGTGTCGAGGTTCCGGCCGCGCGCTCCGGACGCGGTGGATGGCTGCACCCGAACCGGCAGGCCGCCAACGAGCCGAGCCACTTCGAACCGGCCGCGGAATTCCTCGAGGAGCTCATCGAGGAGGATCGCCGCCGCGCCAAACGGCGCCGCATCGGTTGGATCGTCGGTCTGGTCATCGTCCTCGCCCTGATCGCCGGCGGATTGTTCGCGGCATACAGCTGGACGCAGACGCGGTACTACGTCGGCGCCGACGGGGACACCGTCGTGATCTTCCAGGGAATCCAGCAGAACCTCGGTCCGATCGCCCTGTCGACACCACACGAGGACACCGAGATCCTGCTCGCCGACCTGCCCTCCTTCAGTCGCGCCACCGTCGAACGCACCATCTCGGCGCGTTCGCTCGCCGACGCCGAGGCGATCGTCGACCGGCTGCGCAGCTCCGCGGAGGCCACACGATGAGCGCGTCGTCGAGCAGCACCGAGGCGATCTCCACCGACACGGCGGTCATCCGCGCGCTGCGCCGCATCCGCGTCCCGCAGACCCAGCGCAACCGTGAGCTGTTCCTGCTCATCTTCGCCGTCGCCATCAACTCCGCCTCCGTCGCGCTGGTGCAACTCGGCGCGCTGGGGGCCATCGACGCCACCTTCCTCTTCTACTGCGGCGGCCTGACGGCTCTGGTCTTCGCCCTGCACATCGTGCTGAGGCTGCAGGCGCGGGATGCCGATCCCTTCGTCCTCCCGATCGCCACCGTGCTCACGGGCCTGGGCATCGCGATGATCTACCGCATCGACATCGCGCAGGACCTGCACGGCTGGGACGCGTACTCGACGAAGCAGCTCGCCTGGGCGGGCATCGCCGTCGGTGGCGCGATCGCGGTCGTGCTTCTGCTGCGCAATTACCGGCTGCTCTTCCGCTACACCTACATCGCCGGCCTGGTCGGCGTCGTGCTGCTGATCCTGCCGATCGTCCCGGGGCTCGGGACCAATGCCAATGCGGACGTCTGGGTCTCGCTGGGCTTCTTCTCGTTCCAGCCCGGCGAGCTGGCCAAGATCGCGCTGGCGATCTTCTTCGCGGGCTACCTGGTGCGCACCCGCGAGAGCCTCACCTCCGTGGGCACGCGGTTCCTCGGACTCACCTGGCCGCGCGCCCGGGAGCTCGGCCCGCTCCTGGTGATCTGGTTGATCTCCCTCGCCATCATCGTGCTGCAGCGCGATCTGGGCACCGGCCTGCTCATCTTCGGGATGTTCGTGGCCATGCTCTACGTCGCTACGGGAAAGACCAGCTGGGTCGTTCTCGGCGTGCTGCTCGCCGCGGCAGGGGCTTTCCTCGCCTCGCGCGTGCTGCCCTACGTCGGCGGCCGTTTCGCGAACTGGCTCGATGCGTTCAATCCGGAGGTCATCGAGCGCAGCGGCGGGAGCTACCAGCTGGTCCAGGGCATCTTCGGGCTCGCACACGGTGGCCTGCTGGGCACCGGACTGGGCCAGGGCAGGCCGTACATCACGCCACTCTCGCAGAGCGACTACATCCTTCCCAGTCTCGGTGAGGAGCTCGGCCTCATCGGGGTGTTCGCGATCCTGTGTCTGTACATGGTCTTCACCAGCCGCGGCATCCGGATCGGTCTGGCCGGTCAGGACGACTTCGGCAAGCTCCTGGCTACCGGGCTGTCGTTCACGATCGCGCTGCAGGTGTTCATCATGGTCGGCGGGGTGACACGCATCATCCCGCTCACCGGGCTGACGACCCCGTTCCTCGCCGCGGGTGGATCATCGCTCGTGGCCAACTGGATCATCGTCGCGATCCTGCTGCGGATCTCCGACGCGGTGCGCAGCCGTCCTCGGGTGGTGATCGGCTGAGATGACCAAAGAACTTCGGCGTCTCAGCATCCTCATGCTGCTGATGTTCCTCGCCCTGTTCGCCTCGACGAGCGTGATCCAGGTGGTGCAGGCGGAGACCCTGGCGGAGAACTCCCGCAACACGCGGTCACTCTACGATTCCTACGAGGTGCAGCGCGGGTCGATCATCGCCAGCGGTGCGGCGATCGCATCGTCGGTTCCGACCGATGACGTCTTCAGCTGGCAGCGGGTGTATGCCGACGCACCCATGTGGGCACCGGTCACCGGCTACATCAACCCCGCCCTGGGCGCCGCGACGGGGCTCGAGCAGGCGATGAACCAGGAACTGAGCGGCACGGCCGGTTCCCAGTTCCTCGCCCGCGTCGAGCGCATCTTCACCGGACAGCCGCCGCGCGGTTCCAATGTCGAGCTGAGCCTGGATGCCGGTGTGCAACGCGCGGCATTCGACGCGCTCGGCGGTCTGGAGGGCGCGGTCATCGCGATCGAACCGTCCACCGGGAGGGTCCTGGCGATGGTCACCAGCCCGAGCTTCGATACGAACCAGCTCGCCGCGCACAACACGGCCGAGGTCAACACGGTCTACGACCAGCTCGCCGCGGATCCGGCTCATCCGCTCTTCAACCGGGCGATCGGCGGCGACCTGAACCCACCCGGTTCGACGTTCAAGCTCGTCGTCGCCTCTGCCGCACTCGCATCGGGCGACTGGACTCCGCAGTCGACGCTGCCCAACCCGGCGTCCTACCAGCTGCCGCAATCCAGCAGCGTGGTCTTCAACGCCAGCGGTGGCACGTGCGGTCCCGACGAGACGGTCACGCTCGCGGACGCCCTGCGTCTGAGCTGCAACATCCCGTTCGCCGAGCTGGCAGTCGAGCTCGGCGACACCGCGATCCGCGAGGAGGCGGTCAAGTACGGCTTCAACACGTCGCTGTCGATCCCGCTCAGCTCGACGCCCTCCAGCTACCCGCGCGGGCTGGACGATCCGCAGACCGCGCTGACCGGATTCGGGCAAGGCCAGGTCACCGCCACTCCGCTTCAGATGGCCATGGTGTCCGCGGGCATCGCGAACGAAGGAATCGTCATGAACCCACGCATGGTCGACCAGGTCATCGGCGCCGATCTCTCGGTGCAGCAGACGTTCGATGACACCGAGTTCGGGCGGGCGCTGGATTCCGCACTGGCCGCTGAGCTGGCCGCGATGATGGTCGCCAATGTCAGTGACGGCGCGGCCTCGGGTGCAAGAATGGACGGAGTCGATGTGGGCGGCAAGACAGGCACCGCAGAGAATGGATCAGGTCGGCCGTACACACTGTGGTTCACCGGGTTCGCTCCCGCGGACAATCCGCAGGTGGCTGTCGCCGTCGTAATCGAGGACGGAGGCGGCGAGGGTCAGTCGGGCAGCGGCAATACCATCGCAGCACCGATCGCGAAGAAGGTCATGGAGGCGGTGCTGGGACGATGAGACCGACGCAGGGAGTGACCTTCGGCGGCCGCTACGAGCTTGACTCGCGGATCGCGATCGGCGGCATGGGCGAGGTGTGGGAGGCGACCGACCACGTGATCGGCCGCACCGTCGCCATCAAGATCCTCAAAGACGAGTACATGGGGGATCCCGGATTCCTCGAGCGCTTCCGCGCCGAAGCGCGCCACGCTGCGCTGGTGAACCATGAGGGCATCGCGAGCGTCTTCGACTACGGCGAGGAAGCCGGCAGCGCCTTCCTGGTGATGGAGCTCGTCCCCGGTGAGGCGCTCTCGACGATCATCGAGCGCGACGGCTCCCTCTCGACCGACAAGACGCTCGACATCGTCGCGCAGACCTCTGCAGCGCTTCAGGCGGCGCACGCCGCAGGGCTGGTCCACCGCGACATCAAGCCCGGCAACCTCCTGATCACCCCGGACGGCCGGGTCAAGATCACGGACTTCGGCATCGCACGCATCGCCGACCAGGTTCCGCTGACCGCCACAGGTCAGGTCATGGGAACCGTCCAGTACCTCTCTCCTGAGCAGGCGTCCGGTCATCCCGCGTCTCCCGCCACCGACACCTACTCGCTGGGCATCGTCGCCTACGAGTGCCTCGCGGGCCGGCGGCCCTTCACGGGCGAGTCGCAGGTGGCCATCGCGATGGCCCAGATCAACGAGCAGGCGCCACCGCTGCCGCCGACTGTGGCGGTGCCCGTGCAGAACCTCGTCATGGCCATGATCGCCAAGAAGCCCGAGGACCGACCCGCGTCCGCGGCGGTCGTCGCCCGTGCGGCCACCGCACTGCGGCGCGGCGATGTGGCGGCCGCGGCGGCCGCCGTGCCTGCGATCGCGACGGGTGCCTCCGCCGGCGACGACATGACCCAGCTGCTGACCTCTGCCGGGCAGACCGGTGCGGCGACGCGTCTGCTGCCCGCGCCGGATGCGCCGGACGAGCAGCGCGAGGCCAAGAAGCGCAGCCCGTGGACCTGGCCGCTGATCGCACTCATCGTGCTGCTGCTGCTGGTCCTCGGCGGCACGGTCTGGGCGTTCCTGGCCAATCAGCAAGCGCCGACACCGAGCCCCACCAGCACCTCTCCCACTCCGACCGAGTCCTCGGCGCCTCCGACACCGGTCCCGACCACCTCGACGATCGCGGTCGATGCCCTCGGCCTGGCGGGATTGGACTGCAGCGAGGCGGCGACGAAGGCGCGCGATGCGGGTGTGGATGCTGTCGACTGCGTCGGCGGGGACCCGGCTCCGACCGGGAACGACGTCAACAAGGTCTACCGCGTGAGCCCATCGGGCAACATCCCACCGTCGCAGCTGCTGACGCTGACGTTCTACGTCGATCAGGTGGCGCTGCCCGCTCCGGCCGCTCCGACGATGGCGGGAACGGTCGTGGCCGGCGACGAGACGCAGGTCTCGTGGTCGGGATACACCTGTCCGTCCGGAACGGGTACGGTCAGTGCCTACAACTTCACGGCCGTGCACGGGACGTTCTCGAGCACCGGTCAGTCCACGGCCGCGTTCGGTCCGAACGACCGCAACGGCCAGCTTCTGGCCGACAACAGCCCGGGCCAGACGATCATCGTGACGTACACCGTCACGTGCTCGGGCGGTTCGGCCGGTCAGCGCGAGTCGGGCCCGTCGGGCGAGGCGAACGCGCAGATCCAGCCGTCCGCGCCGGATCCCACCCCGACCCCGTAGCCGTTCGATTCAGCGAGTCGAGTCGCAGCGGTTAGGCTGGCTCTGTTCCACCCCAGGGAGTGACCGTGACAACTGAGCCGCGCGTGCTTTCGGGGCGCTACCGCGTCGACGAGCTGATCGGTCGCGGCGGCATGGCCACCGTGTACCGCGGGTACGACCTGACCCTGGGCCGGCAGGTTGCCATCAAGCTCCTGAACCGCGACCTTGCCAACGACAACGCGTTCCGCACGCGGTTCCGGTTGGAGGCGCAGGCCGCCTCGCGGATGGCCCACCCCACGATCGTGCGAGTCTTCGACGCCGGTGAAGACACCGAGACCAGCCCGGACGGCACGGTCCGGCCGGTGCCGTACATCGTCATGGAGCTGGTCCACGGCGCGCTCCTGAAGGACGTGATCAGCGCCGGTCCCGTCCCCGTTTCCGAGGCCGTGCGCTATGTGGACGGCATCCTCGAAGCCCTGGAGTACTCGCACCGCGCCGGTGTGGTGCACCGCGACATCAAGCCGGGCAACGTCATGGTCACCGACGCCGGCCAGGTCAAGGTGATGGATTTCGGCATCGCCCGCGCGGTGTCCGATTCGTCGTCGACGGTCGCCGAGACCACCGCGATCCTCGGCACCGCCGCCTACTTCTCACCCGAGCAGGCCAAGGGCGAACCGGTCGACGCGCGCGCGGACGTCTACTCGGCCGGCGTGGTCCTGTACGAACTCGTCGCCGGTCGCCCGCCGTTCCGCGGCGAATCACCCGTCGCGGTCGCCTACCAGCACGTCAGCGAAGCACCCCTGCCTCCGTCCGAGGTGAACGAGACGGTGCCGCGCACCATGGACACCGTCGTCCTGCGCGCACTCGCGAAGGATCCCTTCCAGCGCTACCAGGACGCCGCCGCGTTCCGCGAGGCCCTCGACGCGACGGTCGGCGGGAAGGTTCCCTCGAAGAAGGCGGTCGGGGCGCTTACGAGCGAGCTCTACGGCCCGAATCCTCGGCAGGCCGCCGAGACGGCGCGATCGCTTCGCCAGCTCAGCACCGACACCACCATGAAGCGCACGCAGGCGGGCCCGCCGGTGGCCTGGATCTGGGCGAGCGTGGCAATTCTCGCCGTGCTCCTGATCTCGGTGCTGTTCTGGGTCCTGTCCATCCGGCCTGGTACCGACGTGCCGTCGAATGCGCGTCTGGTCCCCGATGTCGCGGGAATGACCTATGAGCGGGCGAGCGTCGAGATCGGCGCGGAGGATCTGACGTCGTTCCGTGTCGACGAGCCCAACTCGACCGTTGCGGTGGGCAACGTCATCCGTACCGATCCGGGTGCCGGTGAATCGGTCAGCCCCGGTCAAGAAGTACGGGTGTTCGTGTCCACGGGCCAGGCGACCACGACGGTGCCGGCCCTCGAGGGGCTGGGTCAGGATGCCGCGGCCTCGGCACTCGCCACCGCGGGCCTGACGCTCGGCGCGGTCACACCCCGCAACGACCCTGCCCTCGGAGCCGGCACGGTCATCTCCTCCGATCAGCCGGCCGGCGCCGAACTTCCGGTCGGAGCGACGGTGAACGTCGTTGCGGCGACCGGGCGCGTCGTGATCAACGACGTCACCGGGTACACGCTCGAGGCGGCGACGCGCGAGCTGGAAGGCCCCGAGTCCCAGCTCGTCGTCATCCCGCAGGAAGATCCCTCGTGCACGGCCGTGTCCCCGCCGGTCGTCCGGACGCAGTCGATCGCACCGGGTGAGGCGCCGATCCACTCCGAAGTGATCCTCGCCTACTGCTCCGGTCCCTGAGCGAGGGCGCACGCAATGCGCCGGTCGCGGATCACTCCGCGCCGTGAGGGATGCGCGGCGCGGTCAGCGGCGCGGGTGCAGGGCGGCGCCTCGGGCGGACGCGCCGGCGAACCCGACGGACTCGAGCCAGTTGCCCAGTAGCCGGTGTCCGCCCTCGGTGAGTACTGCCTCGGGGTGGAACTGAACACCCTGAATCGGCGCCGTCCGGTGCGCGATCCCCATGATGACGCCACTTTCGGTCCGACTGGTGACGACCAGCTCGGCGGGCAGCGTGCCCGGAACGATGGCCAACGAGTGGTAGCGGGTGGCGGTGAACGGGCTCGGCAGACCCGCGTAGAGCGGATCGTCGTCGTGCTCGACGAGCGAGACCATCCCGTGCATCAGCTCGGGTGCATGCGCGACCGTCGCACCGTACGCCTCTGCGATCGCCTGATGACCGAGGCAGACGCCCAGCAGCGGAATCCGCGCCTCCGCGGCGGCGCGGACCACTGCGATCGACGCGCCCGCGCGCGCGGGAGTTCCCGGCCCGGGTGAGACGAGCACGCCCCGGTAATTCGCGATGACGGATGCCGCGGCATCCGTCTCGATCGCATCCGCCTCGACGAGGTCGGTGTCCGCGCCGAGCTCGTGGACATATCCGACGAGGGTGTGCACGAAGCTGTCGTGGTTGTCGACGACGAGGATCGGTGCGGTCATCGCGGTGACCCGTGTGCGCACTCAGCCAACGGTGACGTCCTGGGGGTTGACGATGTCGCCGATCCAGGGGAAGGCGTAGAAGAAGAGGCCGTAGAGCACCGCGGCGATCAGGACCACGAGGATGAGAATCCGAACCCACCACGGGCCGGGCAGGACTCGCCAAAGCGCCGCGTACATCAGGCGGTCGCTCCTTCCGTGAGGGATGCCGGTGCCCCGGCGGAGCGCGGGGTGAACGACTCGAACACGCCGTATGCGATCGCGCGCTCCGAGAAGCCGTAGCGCGGGCTGCAGGTGGTCATCGTGATGATGCTGTCCGTCGCCGTCGCATCGACCACCTGCGGGACCGGCAGCAGAACCTCGACCTGGTCGGGTTGCACGTACTCGAGGTTGCGGTACCGGTACGTGTACCAGCCGTCGGCGGTTTCGACCACGATCGCGTCATTCACACGCAGTCCGGGCAGGTCCTGGAACGGGGCGCCATGGCTGCCCCGGTGGCCGGCGACAGCGAAGTTCCCCGCCTGGCCGGGCATCGCCGTCCCCGGGTAGTGGCCGATGCCGATCGGGTTGAGCGTGACCGAGGCGCTCACGCCGCCCGCCAGGTTGAAGTAGTAGTCGGGCCCGAATCGGGGGATCCGCATGATTCCGAAGATCTCGCCCTCCGCGGGCTCCGCCAGAATCGGCGCCTCCACCGTGGTCGGCGTGGTGGGGTCGGCGGCAGGGGGCTCGGTGGGCTGCCCAGTGGGCTGCGGCGTCGGCGCGGCATCCGCCGGCTCCTGCGAGGCCCACTCCTCGGACAGCGATTTCGCTTCGTCCTTGAACTGGGCGCCGATGATGATGTCCCCGATCCACAGCTGCCACGAGACGTACAGCAGCGCGATCACACCAGCGGTGATGAACAGCTCGCCCACGACGCCCATGACCGAGGTGCGGCGTCGAGGCTGCGGATTGCGGCGCCGATCGCGGCGGGTCGGCGCGTCGCGCGCGCCTTCGTTCGTTGCCTCGTCCACACCTGGATTCTAAGGCAGGCCCCCTGTGGTCCTGCCCGGAGCGCGACCCCGGTGGGCTTCACCGGCCGCCCGAGACCGGGAGGGTAGGATATCCGTATGGCACGACCGGGCAAAGACGACGACTCCCTCGTGGAGCGCACCGAAGGCGAATCCGCACCCAATCCGGTGTGGTTCAAGCCGATCATGATCGGCCTCATGCTGGTCGGTCTCGTCTGGGTGCTCGTGTTCTACCTCAGCGGCCAGCAGTTCCCCATTCCCGGCGTCGGTGCCTGGAATCTCGTCATCGGATTCGGCATCGCCTTCGTCGGATTCCTGATGACCACGCGCTGGCGCTGACGACCTTCCCCCTTCGCCCACGCGGCGAATTACACGGGTGTGATTCATCCCCAGGTGTGGATGAACCTGTGGATAACTTTGCCGCGTCAGCGGATCACCCGTAGATCAGCGGCGGCAGCAGCAGCAGGGCGAAGAGGCCGACGGTCACGGCCGCCAGCAGCCAGACCTGCAGAGCCTGCTGTCGTACCGATCGCGTTCGGGCGTAGATCAGCCCGACCAGAGCGCCGACGACGAGGCCACCGACGTGCGCCTGCCAGGCGACCTGGAACCCGGGCACGAATCCGATCACGAGGTTCAGTCCCAGGATGAGGACGATTCCCCGGATGTTCGCGCCGATGTGCCGACCGATCACCAGCAGGGCGCCGAGCAGGCCGAATACCGCGCCGGAGGCTCCGACCACCCAGATACCCGGGGCGATGAGCGCGACGCCCACCGAACCGCCCAGGCCACCCAGTAGGTACAGCGCCAGGAATCGCCAGCGCCCGAGCAGGGGCTCGAGGCTGCGGCCGATCATCCATACCGCGAGCATGTTGAGCCCGACGTGGAAGAACCCGCTGTGGACGAGCAGCACCGTGAACAGGCGCCACGGCTGGAACGGGGCCGCATTCCACGCCGGTGCGACGAACAGGCTGTTGAAGGCGAGCAGCTCCTGGACGGCCAGGCCGGGGATGAGCTGGGTCAGGTAGACCAGCAGAGTGACCCCGACGATCCCGTAGGTCACCAGCGGCCGCGAGGCGGCGGCGGTGACCGCCCGCGGGCGCGACCAGCGTCGTTCGGCCTTGCGCTGCGCGGTGGTCTGGGTCTTCTGCTGCTCGCCCATGCACTCCGGACAGACCACGCCGACCGCGCCCTGCGTCTGGCACTCCGGGCAGACCGTGCGCAGACACCGCTGACACAGCACGAAACTCTGCCGGTCGGGATGCCGGTAACAGTAGTTGTCGCTGTTGCCAGCGAAGTCGGGCGAGGTCACGCGGGGTCGAGCGCCCTAGACGGAGACGACGTCGACGGACTGGAGCACGACGGGCTCGAGCGGTCGGTCGCCGGCGGCCGTAGGCAGCGCGCTGATCGTGTCGACGACGGCCTTGGAGGCGTCGTCGGCGACCTCGCCGAAGATCGAGTGCTTGCCCTGCAGCCACTCCGGTCCGCGTCCGCCCTGGCCGGGGACCGTGATGAAGAACTGCGACCCGTTCGTGCCTTCGGGCTGGCCGGTGATCGCATTGCGCCGCAGACCGGCGTTCGCCATCGCGAGCTTGTAGGGTGCGGTGAAGGTGAGCTCACCGTTGATCTCGTCGTTGAAGTTGTAACCCGGTCCGCCGGTGCCCTGCCCGAGCGGGTCGCCGCCCTGGATCATGAAACCCGAGATGATCCGGTGGAAGACGACGTCCTTGTACAGCGGGCCCGTGCCCGGCTTTCCCGTCGCCGGGTCGGTCCACTCCTTGGATCCGTCCGACAGACCGACGAAGTTCGCGACCGTTGTGGGTGCGTGGTCTCCGAAGAGGTTGACGACGATGTCGCCGTAGTTGGTGTGCAAAGTGGCTACCGCTGTGTGCTGAGGCATGTCGTCTATTCTCTCAGAGTTCTGTGGGAACCCTCCCGTCCGGGGTGCGGTCTGGCAAGATGGGAAAACTACATCCCCCGGCCTTTGGGAGGGCAAACGTGAGCGTGAACCGCAAGCGCAAGAAGGAACTCCGCCGACTGCAGGTGCAGGCGAACAGTCTGTGGGAGTCGCAGCAGGTGCTCGTCGGCGAAGCGGCGAACATCGCGCGTGAGGCCAGCCGGCAGCTCGGCCACTTCGGTCGTGAGCAGGTCGTGCCCTCGGTGCAGGCCGGTTACGGAAAGTACGCAGCGCCCTATGTCGACAAGGGCATGCAGTTCTCCAAGAACGTGCTGAGCGACAAGGTCGTTCCGACTGCAGGAGCGGTGGTCGGATCCGCACTCTCGGTGTGGGACGCCGCCAACGACACCCGATCCCGCCTGGCCTCCGGTCGTGGGTTCGCGATGCCGGACGCCGCCACGTATGCGAAGAAGGCGGACAAGTACGGCGCGCAGGCATCGAAGCGCATGGCGCAGAAGCTCCGCGTGCTCGACCCGCCCAAGCGGGGCATCGGCGCCGGAGGCGTGGTCGCGATCATCCTCGGTGTCGCAGCGGCTATCGGCGTCGTGTATGCGGCCTGGCAGACGCTTCGGGCCGACGACGAGCTGTGGGTTGCCGACGACCCGCTGCGCGCACCGGACGCCTGAGTCACTTTCGCGAAGAGCCCCGCCGTTCGGTGGGGCTCTTCGTCGTCGGTAGCCTGGTGCGATGAGCGACGGCATCGACCCCCTGGCTCGCGTCCGCGACGCAGCTGCAGCCCGCGGACTGGCGATCGAGATAAAGGAGCGCCCCGCGGCGGACAGCCTCGCCGAGGCGGCCGAGCTGCTCGGCATCCCTCCCGCAGGAATCGTCAAGACGCTGGTGGTCAAACGCAGCGACGACACCTATCTGTTCGCCCTGATCCCCGGTGACCGGGCGATCTCCTGGCCGAAGCTGCGCGCGGTGGTGGGCGTGAACAAGCTGCAGCTGCCCGATCCTGCGCGGGCGCTCGCGGCCACCGGGTACGAGCGCGGAACGATCGTTCCCATCGGCAGTTCCCACGAATGGCCGATCTTCGCCGATGAGCGCATCGTCGGGCGGCGTGTCGCGATGGGCGCGGGTGCGCACGGCTACAGCCTCTTCGCCGACGCGGATGCCCTGATCGCCACCTACAGCGCAACGGTCGCGGACATCTCGCAGGCCGTCTGAGAAGGAGCGTGCTCGGCCCACCGCTCAGTCGCGGCGCTCGGCCATCCTCAGCCCGATGTCGACGAGTTTCACGCGCCGAAGGGCGTGCAGGCTCTGAAGCGGGAACCACTCCGCGCGGTCGGTGGACCCATTGGTCTCGTTGCGCAGACGTCCCCCGGTGACCCGCCCGCGGTACACGATGCGAAGAGCATGCAGCGGGCCGGTCGCTCCGGGCGTGAGGCGTCGCGTCGCGGGGATCACACGAGAATGGATGCCGAGGAGCTCGCCCACGGCCGCCCGATAGCCCGTCTCCTCACGCACCTCGCGGCGGGCTGCGTGCTCCGGGTCCTCACCGGGCTCGAGCCCGCCACCGGGAAGGGTCCACGCCGCGCGGCGTCCCTCGTTCCAGTGGGCGAGCAGGATGCGATCATCAGCGTCGATGATGACGGCGTATGCCGCGATCCGCGTGTCCATGCCTCGACTCTACCGACGGGGATTTGTCCCCTTGTCCGACGCGCGGCTTCGCCGCTCGTTCGAATCGCCGTACCCGATAACGCGAGAAGCACCGACCCTCGCGGGCCGGTGCTTCTCACGTTGTGGAGCCTAGAGTCCCCCCGCCCTCCACACGGCGCTTCGCGCCGCGCGGAGCCTCGATCTGAGCTGGCGTCTTCGTCTGAACAGATGTTGGACCCACTTCCGATGGTTTTTTCCGGGCTCACCCGATTCCGCCACTGAACTCGTCGCGCCGACGCAACAGTCCACTTCGCGCGGGCGATGCGCGCACTTCGGTGGGTACTTCGATGTCGCTGGTAAGCCGTAGTCTGACGGCACGTTCCAGAGTTGCGGCTTTCGGTACCTGGCCGGCCGCACGGCAACCCGAGTCCCATCGACTTCCGGGTGCCCCAGGGGAAGAACGGGCGTGGCGCTGATCGGCGGCGCGCAAGTTCGATGGGTCCACCGCCCCGAGAGGGGCACGCCATGTGCACAGACCCTACGGACGACGGGCGGACCGCCGGCTCGTTCGACCCCGGATCGGATCCGACGCAGCGGGCCGCATATGACTGGTTGATCAGGGCCGCCCGCGCCAGCGCAGGTGCGGCCGCTGAACGGGCGCTGTGGGATGAAGTGGACTCGTCGCTATGGCAGGACAGCATCGCGGCGAGCAACTATGACCAGGCGCGGGCGAGGGTCGACGTGAACCGTCTCTTGCACTATGGTCACCCGATTCCGGTCAGCCGTGGCTTCACCGCCGCATTCGTCTCAGAGAACTATCCCGGCTGGACGTGGAATGAGCTGATCGGCGTGCTGAAGGACGCGGGCGTGGTGATAGGCGGGGTCCCACCACATTGCGAACCTGGTGTCGGAGCCGTTCACTTCGACGCGGACGGCTCCTGGCTCGTGGAATGGGAGGACGGTCGCATCACGCGATCCACGTGCTGACGCATTACGGGCGGAGGGCGACTCGACAGTCTTCGCACACACCATGCGGCTGCGGCGCTCGACGCGTGATGGACCGTGCCGCGAAGCACATGGCTGTTTGGGGCGACCGGAACCAGCCTGACGTGATCCGGACGACGTAGTCTTCTGCTGCTTGCTTCGATACTGCTTGCATAGGAGCAACGCTGGAGCGCATCGCCAATCGAAAAGGCCCGGATAACCGGGCCTTTTCGTGGAGCCTAGGAGAATCGAACTCCTGACATCCTGCTTGCAAAGCAGGCACTACGGTACACGGCGAGGCCCGGAATCCCGCCGAATCACGGGATCTCGGGCCCCTCTCGTTTGGCCCTGTTGGGGTGAGTTGTGGCACGAATGGCCCCCTAGTGGCACGACTCTGGCACGGCACCGACACCCCAAAGCCATCCCGGGATTCGAACGCCTACACGCATGGTCCGAACCCATCTGGAAGCCCATGCAAGACCGACGCTCTAGAAATTGCGCCAAACGATCTGCGTAAGCCGGGGGCGGCTCACCGTCGAGGCGGGAGCCCTTTGGGTAAAGTCGTTGCATGACACTTCCCGGGCTGGAACTCCTCGAACCGACCGCATCAAAACGGTCGCGTCGCGCTGCCGTGACGTTCGAAGGTGGGCTCGATGCTCCGTTCCATCGATGGTTCCGCCTTACTCCGAGTTTCTCGCCGGATCTCGTACGAGGGTGGCTATCGAAGTACGGCATCACACCTGGGCAGACCGTGCTGGAGCCCTTCGCTGGAGCGGGAACGACCAACATCGTCGCCAAGGAGTTGGGGATCGACTCCATCGGTGTAGAGATCAATCCATTTCTCGCGTTCGTCGGCCAAACCTCCGTCGACTGGACGCCAACGGCGCAACAACTCCGGGATGCCTCCGCACGCGTGGTGGCCACCGCTAGAGAGTCTGTCCTACGCGGACCGCACGACCCCGAGGCGTTTGCAGCGTTCCTAGGCGACTCCCTGCCACCAATCCACAACGTCAGTCGTTGGTGGCGAGATCAGGTTCTCCGCGAGTTGGTGGCTGTCCGTCACGCCATCAACCAACAGGATGCCGCCCTCGCAAACCACTTGAAGTTGGCACTCGCTCAGATCGTCTACTCAACCGCGAACATCACGCTTGGACGCTTGCAGGTTGCCTTCGTGAATCGCTCGCACCACGAGATCCACGTATTCGAGCCGTTCAGTCAGATGGTCGAGAAGATGGCCGCAGATCTGGGGATCTCAGACGACTTTCCCACCGCAACCGCGACGATACACAACGCAGACAGCACCATCCTCGATTTCGTGGAGGACGGGTCCATCGACGCGGTGTTCACCTCGCCGCCGTATCCGAATCGCTACAGTTACGTCTGGAACACCCGCCCCCACCTTTACCTCCTCGAGTTCATCTCCACTTCGAAGGAGGCTGCCGCTCTGGACATGCAGACCATCGGAGGCACCTGGGGAAGTGCAACGAGCCGACTGATGAAGGGTGTTGTTGAGCCCCGCCCCATCGTGGAGAAGGCTGCCGGTGCCGTGATCGAGCGCCTGCACGAAGAGTCGACGCTCATGGGCAATTACGTGACCAAGTACTTCAACTCGATGGATATCCAGGTCGGAGCAGTTCGCCCAAAACTGCGCGACGGCGCGCATGTTGGCTATGTTGTTGGGAATTCCGAGTCCAAGGGCATCATGGTCGAGACTCACGAGATCCTCGGAGAGATCTTTCTAGCGAATGGGTTTGATCAGGTGGAGCAGGACGTTCTCCGCAAACGAAACAGCGGAGTGGGTCTGACCGAAGTGACGGTGAGCGCTCGCGCATCGAATTAATGACTATATTCTGTCGCTATCCCCGGCTGGGTCGACCAGCGTTGGTGTGTGACAGATGGCCTTACTGAACGACTAGCGGGTCGAGTCGCCGCGTACCGGGCTGATCGTGGATTGAGCCAGGAACGTCTGGCGGAACACGCGGGACTTCACCGAACTTATGTCGGTCAAATCGAGCGCGGAACGGCCAACGCGAGCCTTGCCGCTGTCGAGAAGATCGCTGCCGCTCTAGAAATCGACACAGACCGACTTCTCTGCTCAGGCGGGCTGAATGGCTGAGTCGCCCGAGAAGACGCAGGCCCGTTTTCTGGAACTTCTTCGACGTGCGCTGATGGGGTGGCAAGACAAGGTCGACAACGACTTCAGTGTCGGCAATTCGTCAAAAGAGTTGGCCAGTCTGGAGTCCGACCCGGTCTACGCGCAGTTCGGGCTGGCTTCCAACGGCTACGTGCTCATCCGCCTTATGGGCCGGATGAGCATCAGCATCGGCAGACGCCTAGGTGAGTTGTACGACAACCTGCCGAAGTATGTCGCGGCCGCCAGATTCGGCCTCACGCCGAGTGATGTCGCTGCCAAGATCGTCGGGCTGAACCTTGACGTGTGCATCCCCTTCTCATTGCTAACCGAGGAGGATCGAGTGCTGGCACTCGCGGCAACAGAAGCCGCAACTGGCCAAGCCGTCGATCCAGCGCGCCGCGGGCTCGGAATCGAGATCCGCTACAACTTCAACCCGAACGACAGTGCTCGACTGCGCAAGGATGTAGCGATGGCCGAGGGCCTCATCGCAGAGGGCCTCGTTCCGATCTACCTAGTTTTCAGCGGAATCTCGCCACGTGCCGAAGCGATCGCCCGCCTGAAGCGAGCAGGGTGGCTTTTCCTGATCGCTGACGATGCCGCCGCGTATACGAAGGAACTGCTTGGCCTAGACCTGTCCTCGCTGTTGAGTAGCGAGAGCGTCCAGGCGGAGGTACGTGCTGGGACTGACGGCATTATGTCTGCGATCGTGGGTTCGGTCGCGATGAAGAACGCACTTAGCGACTATCCGCCCGAGAACGCTTAGGGGAGTGCCCCGGCATCCGGTGGGGCACCAGGGCACTCGCTGATTCGAGGGTCAGGTGGCGGCGGACTGAGCATCCGCGAGGTCGGCTCGCCTTTGCTCCCGATCCGAGCGGTGGAGCGCCTCCCCGAGCCCGTCGATCTCGGACGCCTGGGCCTCCCGATACCCGGCCTCGTCCGCGCGGTAGAGCGCCGTCCACGCGCCCACGGTCACCGGACCGGTGAGCGCCTCCGTCAGCACGCGCGACCAGGCGGCAACCGGGGCGGCGGACTCTTCGGCGCGGAGCCGCTCGACGGCGGGCTCATGCCCGAGAGTGGCAAGCCGGTCGAAGGCGAGCGACTCGAACTCCGCGACGATCTCGGAGCCCTCCGACGACGCGAGGACCTCGGGCATGATTTCCAGGCTGTCGAGGATCGCGCCGAGCCGTTCCGGGGATGCGGTGGCGATGATCTGATCCAGGCGACGACCGGCCTTCCGGAGAGCCTCGACCTTCTCCCGCTCGCGGGCGGCGAGGGCGAGGGAGTCGGCGGTGGTCGGGCGGATGCTGGCGAGGACCTGCGAGCGGTCCGGGCCGCTCGGCTCGTTGACGGCGGGGATGCGAGCGGCGAGCACGGCCCGAGCGCGGGCGAGCGCCTCCCGCTGTGCGCGGGAGTTCGCCTCCGGTGTCTTGTCGCGGTCCTGGGTCGAGACGGCGGCGTGCGCATCCCGGAAGAACCCGGCGAGGGCGGCGGTGTGAGTGCTGGTCATGATGATCTCCTGATCTGTGGATAGGGCTGTGGATATGTGGATAGATCTACGGATCTGATCGGCTCCTGGCCTCCAGATCCTCGTACATGCGTCTCAGACGCTCTCTGCTCGCGTCTGCCGAGCGTTCTCGCCTTCCAGGGGGTCCTGGGGGGGCCTGAGGCTCCGAATCCGGCAGATAGGCGTCCAGGGCTTCGTCCTCCTCGCGGACCTGCCCGAGCCATGCGCCGAGGACCGCCACGACCTCAGCGATGCCCGAGTCCGGCTGAGGCTCGTACAGTCCCAGCAACTTCGCCCGGTGGTCCATGATCCGGAGGAGCCGGTCGATCGCGCCGAGATGCCCGCTCATGATCTGCTTGGCGATCCGCTGTTGCGCGAGATCGAGACGCTCCAGTTCGATCTGTCGAAGTTCGAGCGCCGCCTCCCGAGGGATCGCCTTGAGTGCCCGCTCGACCGACTTCCGCGCCGCGCTCCGATGGGCGAATCCGAGTTCGCGTGCGATGCGGTCGTAAGAGTAGCCGAGGAGGCGGAGATCCAGGGCTCGCGCCTCCCGCTCCCGAGCCGACGCGGCGATCTGGGTTCGGGTCTTGCCCTTGGTCGTGGTCATGCTGGACCCTCCGATGTGTCTTGCTCTATGGGTGTCTTGCTCTGGCGGTCGTGGAGGGCGAGGAGCGCGGCGAGTAGTTCCCTCGTCTGGCGGACCTCGGCCCGGTTCGCCGCCGCCTCGGCTGAGATCGCCCCCACGTATCGACGCACCGAGTCGGCCACCCAGCCCTGCGAGTAGTCGAGGGCGGAGCCGTAGCCCTTCACGGCCCGATCCCGTTCGTCCTTCGCGCGGCGGAGACTTACCCGATCGGGGGTGTCGAGGGTGCGGCGGATCTGCGCGAGGAGCGCATCCCGGGCGTGGTCGGGAGTCGAGGCGGCGCGGGCGGCGGTTCGTGTCTGCCCGATCGTCTCCTGCGCTCGCCGGAACTGGCGGATGTCTCGCTCGCTCATGATGCTTCCCTTCGGTCGATATCGAGATCGTGCTCGTCCACATAGACGCGGGCTCGCGGACTGAGGTCCCAGTAGTTGCCGTCGAGGGGATCGCCCCGGTGCCGGCGTCGTTCGATCTCGGGCCAGAGGTCCCGGATCTCGGCGTCGGCGTCGTGCACGGTCAGGGGGTCCGGGTTCTCGAGTCCGGTTCCGGTCATGGCGCGGAGGTCGCGGAGCCAGAGGATCTGCGCGCGGCTGGCGCGGGCGCGCGGGGATCTATGGCTTGGTCGGTCACCCGTCGAGGTGAGGTCACCTGTCCCGACGTTGGGAGCGGATGATCCGATCGCGAGATGGTCTGTCTGGGCGAGGCTGGAGACGGCGGAGCCGATCTCCTCGGGGTCGCCCGACTTGGCGGGCATTGCCCCGGCGAGCCCGGAGGGATCGGCCTTTAGAGATCTGGAGAGATCTGTAGATCTGAATGTGGCTAGATTCTGGGCACCATGGTGGCCAATTTCTAGGCACCCGGTGGCTAGATTTTGGGCACCAAGATCCTTCTCGTCGTCGGTGACGGGAGCCTGGTCGGCAGTCTCGGCATCGCCCATGGTGGCTAGATTCTGGACACCAACCGAGGAGGGCGGACCCTCGGCGGGGAGTCTCAGCCGGTAGATGTGGGGCTGGGTGCGACGGCGGGTCACGATCTCCAGGAGCCCCGCGTGGAGTAGTTGCTTGACGGCGGCGGTCGCGGTCATCCGGCTTCCGCTTCCGGAGAGACGGGCGATCGTTTCCATGCCCACCGTCTCGATCAGCCCCGTGCTCCAGTCCGCGCGCCGATAGAGCACGGCGTAGGCCGCGATGCCGCCCGGGCCGATGCCCAGTGCGTGCGCGTTGTCCTGGAGCCAGTGCGGCACCTGGGCGAACCTCTCGCCGTCGTCGTTCATCTCGCGCCCGATCTGTCGCTGTTGGGATCTCGTGCTGGAGGGGATCAGGCGTCTGCGCCGAGGAGGGCGCGGAGGCGAGGGACGGGGATGAGGATGCGCTTGCCGATGCGGAGCACGGGGATCTCGTCGCGCTTGATCGCCTCGTAGGCCGACCAGGTGCCTATCCCGAGGATCTGCGCGGCCTCGGGGACGGTGCAGGTGGCGCGTCCGTGGAGGTCCTCGATCGTGAGGGCGTGCCGCTCGGAAGCAGGGGCTGTGGTGGTCATCTCTGGGTTCCGTTCGTTCGGTTCGGGCCGGTGTCCTGGGATCAGAATAGGGTGTCTTTGCGACACTGATTCCTACTCTGACCTGGAGTTTGTTCCCATCATGAGAACTAAGTAGACCCCACGGTGAGATCCGAGGCGAACGCAGGAAAGATCAGATCAGGCACCGAAACCAGGCACTCCCGACGAAAGGCAGAACCCATGACAACGAGCACCAGGAAAAGTTCTCGAATCGACTTCGGATCGGTCCGCAAACTCCCCTCCGGGCGGTGGCAGTCCCGCTATCTCGACCCGGCAGGACGCCCCATGACCGGCCCTCAGACGTTCCAGACGAAGCGGGAGGCGCTCGATCATCTCGCCGCCGTGCGCTCCGATCGGATGCGCGGAACCTACATCGACCACCGCGCAGGGCTCGTTCCGTTCGGCCCGTATGCCGCCGACTGGATCGCCCACGGGGGACGCCGAGGAGCGCTCGCGCCCAAGACTCGAGATCTCTACGAGACGACGCTCGCCGGTCCACTCACTCCGCTCCGGGAGATGCCGATCGCCTCGATCACTCCCTCCCAGGTCCGCGCCTGGTACACGAAGACGGGCCGAGCGCTCGCGGCATCCGCCAAGCGGCAAGGCGGCGACGGATCATCTCGACTCCGCCAGGCCTACAGCCTCCTCCGGGCGATCATGGCGACCGCCGTGCGGGACGGGATAATCCCCGCGAACCCCTGCCAGATCGACCGCGCCGGATCGGTGAAGCATGCAGAGCGCCCGTACATGAGCGCCGAGGATCTCGGGCGGATCGTCGCGGCGATGCCGGCGAAGTGGCATCTGCCTATCCGAGTCATGTTTGGCGCGCATCTCCGCCTCGGTGAACTCCTCGCGCTCCAGCGGCGGGACTACGCGGGCGGGGTCCTCCTGGTCGAGCGGCAGATCGTCCGCGTCGGCGGCGACGAGATCGAGAGCGGCACCAAGACGGGCAACGTTCGGAGGGTGGATCTCCCGCCGAGCATCGCGGCGGATCTGGAGATCTACCTCTCGACCGCTCCCGGGTTCGGCAAGGCTCCGATGTTCCCCGGCTCGGACGGCGAACGGTTCACCGGAGGGGCGATCGGCCAGGCCTGGCGGAAGGCGGCTCGCAGGGCTGGACTGTCCCAGTTCCGGCTCCACGATCTGCGGCACGCGAGCCTCACTCTGGCGGCTCAGGCGGGCGCGACGACCCGCGAACTCATGGCCCGCGCGGGACACTCGACCGCCCGGGCGGCTCTGCTCTACCAGCACGCGGCGGAGGAGCGCTCCGGGGCGATCGCGGCGGGTATGGATGCCCTCTCCGGAGGGTCGATCGGGACCGCTACTGGCACGACCATGGCACGAACGGCTCTGGAGGCAACGAGAAAGTCCCCCGAGCAGGAGGCCGGAAAGGCGCTCTGATCAGGGGACTTCTGGACTGTGGAGCCTAGGAGATTCGAACTCCTGACATCCTGCTTGCAAAGCAGGCGCTCTACCAACTGAGCTAAGGCCCCTGAGCTGTTTTGCGGGCTCTGCCCGCACAAGAGGCTCAATCGGCGTGGGAGTGGATGCAAGCATCCACCCCACTCGCCTGTGGGGCTACCAGGACTTGAACCTGGGACCTCTTCATTATCAGTGAAGCGCTCTAACCGCCTGAGCTATAGCCCCGAATTGTCACGGCGCGAGCGCCGTCAACCTGCAAGACTTTACCTGAACGGCGGGGATTTGACGAATCCGTGGAGCAGGCGACTCGCTCTCGCCGATGCGCTCGCGATCGGCACCCCGGTGGGCTCATCCGGCATGGTCCGATCGGTCCGGATGCGCCCACGTACGAGCCGAAACGGCCGCGTCACTAGTTGGATGTGAACCCGACGAGCAGTCCGCCGGTCACCTTGACCGCGAGGTTGTAGATGCCGGCCACCACGGCGCCCAGTACGGTCACGACGACGAGGTTCAGGATCGCGATGATGGCAGCGAAGGCCATCACCTGGGGCAGGCCGATGAACGCGGTGATCGAGATGCCACCGTCTGAGAAGCTCTGGAAGAACTCGTCGACCTTGCCGATCAGTCCCGTGGTCTGAACGATCAGGTAGACCAGGAAGAAGGTCACCACTGTCACGATCGCGAGAGCGACGGCGGCCAGGAACGACAGCTTCACTGCCGACCAGAAGTCGACGTACACCAGCCGCAGGCGCACCTGCTTGGCGCTGGTCTTGTGGCTGGACTTCTTTGCGAGCTTGTCGGCTACGGTGCTCATGCGTCAGTACTCTCTTCGGGGGTCTCGGCGGAGGCCTCGGGTGTGCCGGACACGTCTGCTTCTGTGTCGGCTGCCTCTGATGTCTCGGTCAGGCCACGCTCTCCGTTACGGGCGATCGCGATGATGCGATCATCGTCGTCGGCGCGGGCGAAAACGACACCCATGGTGTCGCGACCCTTGGCAGGGACCTCGGCCACGGCAGAGCGTACCACCTTGCCACTGGCAAGAACCACCAAGACCTCGTCGTCCTCGGAGACCATCAAACCGCCGGCGAGAACGCCGCGGTCATCGCTCAGACGCGCAACCTTGATGCCGAGCCCGCCACGGCTCTGGCCGCGATACTGCTCGATGGCGGTGCGCTTGGCGTAACCGCCGTCGGTGACGACGAACACGAACGCGCCGGCCTCGGCGACCGATGCCGAGAGCAGGCTGTCGCCCTCACGGAAGGACATCCCCTTCACTCCCTCGGTCGAGCGTCCCATCGGGCGCAGCGAATCATCGGTGGCGGTGAAGCGCAGCGACATGCCGTGGCGGCTGATGAGCAGGACGTCATCGCCCTCCTCGACCAGCAGGGCGCTGGTCACCTCGTCGCCTTCGCGCAGCCTGATCGCGATCACGCCACCCTGTCGATTGGTGTCGTACTCGGTGAGCCGGGTCTTCTTGACCAGACCGCCCCGCGTGGCCAGAACGAGGTAGGTGGCCACGCCGTAGTCGCGGATGTCGAGGATCTGTGCGATCTCCTCGTCCGGCTGCAGGGCCAGCAGGTTGGCGACGTGCTGTCCCTTCGCGTCACGGCCCGCCTCGGGCACCTCGTACGCCTTCGCGCGGTACACCCGGCCCTTGGTCGTGAAGAAGAGCAGCCAATGGTGGGTCGTGGTGACGAAGAAGTGCTCCACCACGTCGTCCGCGCGCAGTTGCGCGCCCTTGACGCCTCGGCCACCCCGATGCTGCTGGCGGTAGTTGTCGCTGCGCGTCCGCTTGATGTACCCATCACGCGTGACGGTGATGACCATCTCCTCTTCGGGGATCAGGTCCTCGATCGACATGTCGCCGTCGTAGCCGGCCAGGATCTGCGTGCGCCGATCGTCGCCGAAGCGCTCCACGATCGAGGTGAGCTCGTCACGGATGATCGTGCGCTGACGCACCGGGTCGGCCAGGATCGCCTTGAAGTCCGCGATCTGAGACTCGAGGTCTTCGGCCTCGTCGATGATCTTCTGACGCTCCAGCGCCGCGAGGCGACGCAGCTGCATCGTGAGGATCGCGTCGGCTTGGATGTCGTCGATCGCCAGCAGCGACTTGAGGCCCTCGCGCGCATCGTCGACCGTCGCCGACCGGCGGATCAGGGCGATCACGTCATCGAGCGCGTCCAGCGCCTTCAGGTACCCGCGCAGGATGTGCATGCGCTCCTCCGCCTTGCGCAGCCGGAACTGCGTACGGCGGACGATGACTTCGATCTGGTGATCGATCCAGTGCGTGATGAACCCGTCCAGCGGCAGCGTGCGCGGCACGCCGTCGACGATCGCAAGCATGTTCGCGCCGAAGTTCTCCTGCAGCTGGGTGTGCTTGTACAGGTTGTTCAGCACGACCTTGGCGACGGCATCCCGTTTCAGGACGATCACCAGGCGCTGACCCGTACGGCCGGAGGACTCGTCGCGGATATCGGCGATGCCGGTGATCTTGCCCTCGCGCGCGAGGTCGGCGATCTTGACGGCGACGTTGTCGGGGTTGACCTGATAGGGCAGCTCGGTGATCACGAGGCAGTTGCGGCCCTGCACCTCCTCGACGTTGACGACGGCGCGCATCGTGATCGAGCCGCGCCCGGTGCGGTAGGCATCCTTGATACCGCGGGTGCCGAGGATCTGCGCGTGCGTCGGGAAGTCCGGTCCGGGGATCCGCTCCATGAGGGCCTCGAGCAGCTCCTCCCGGTTCGCCTCGGGGTGGGCGAGCGCCCACAGTGCGCCGCTGGCCACCTCGCGCAGGTTGTGGGGCGGGATGTTGGTCGCCATGCCGACCGCGATGCCGACGGAGCCGTTGACCAGCAGGTTGGGGAAACGCGCGGGCAGGACGACGGGCTCGCGCGTCTGTCCGTCGTAGTTGTCCTGGAAATCGACGGTGTCTTCTTCGATGTCGCGCACCATCTCGAGCGCGAGCTGGGCCATCTTGGTCTCGGTGTACCGGGGTGCTGCCGCGCCCTGGTTGCCGGGCGACCCGAAGTTTCCCTGACCCTGCGCGAGCGGGTAGCGCATCGACCACGGCTGCACGAGGCGGACGAGGGCGTCATAGATCGGCGCGTCGCCGTGGGGGTGGTAGTGACCCATGACCTCGCCGACCACACGCGCGCACTTGGAGAACGACTTGTCGGGGCGGAAGCCGCCGTCGTACATCGCGTAGATGACCCGGCGGTGCACCGGCTTGAGGCCATCCTCGACGCGCGGCAGCGCACGCCCGATGATGACGCTCATCGCATAGTCGAGATAGCTGCGCTGCATCTCGGCCTGCAGGTCGATCTGGTCGATGCGGCCGTGATTGTGCTCAGGGACGGCGGGGTGTGATTCGTCAGTCATCGGTTTCGTTTCGTTTCTTCGCAGCCGGGATCACAGGGCATCCGATCGGGGGATCAGATGTCGAGGAAGCGGACGTCTTTCGCGTTGCGCTGGATGAATCCGCGGCGGGACTCGACGTCCTCGCCCATCAGGATGGTGAAGATCTCGTCGGCCGACGCGGCATCGTCGATCGTCACCTGTCGAAGCGTGCGGGTCTCCGGATCCATGGTGGTCTCCCACAACTCCTTGTCGTTCATCTCACCCAGACCCTTGTAACGCTGGATCGCGTTGTCCTTCGGGATGCGCTTGCCCGTGGCGACGCCTTCAGCCAGAAGCGCATCGCGCTCCCGGTCGCTGTAGACGTACTCGTGCGGCGAGTTCGACCACTTCAGGCGGAACAGCGGCGGCTGGGCGAGGTAGACGAAGCCCGCTTCGATCAGTCCTCGCATGTAGCGGAACAGAAGGGTGAGCAGCAGCGTGGTGATGTGCTGGCCGTCGACGTCGGCATCGGCCATCAGGACGATCTTGTGGTACCTGGCCTTTTCGATGTCGAACTCTTCGCCGATGCCGGTGCCGAAGGCCTGGATCATCGCCTGTACTTCTTTGTTGCCGAGGGCCCGGTCCAGACGCGCGCGCTCGACGTTGAGGATCTTTCCGCGCAAGGCGAGGATCGCCTGCGTGTGCGGGTCGCGGCCCTGGACCGCGGAGCCGCCGGCCGAGTCACCCTCCACCAGGAAGATCTCGCTGATCGAAGGATCCTTGCTCGTGCAGTCCTTGAGCTTGTCGGGCATGGCCGCGCTCTCGAACACGCTCTTCCGGCGCGCGGTCTCGCGCGCCTTCCGTGCAGCGAGCCGTGCGGTGGCCGCATCGATCGCCTTGCGCACGACGTTCTTGGCCTGCGCGGGGTTGCGGTCGAACCAGTCCCCGAGCCGATCGCCGACGACCTTCTGCACGAACGCCTTGGCTTCGGTGTTGCCGAGCTTGGTCTTGGTCTGACCCTCGAACTGCGGTTCGGCGAGCTTGACCGAGATGACGGCGGTCAGACCCTCGCGCACGTCGTCGCCGGAGAGGTTCTCGTCCTTCTCCTTGAGCAGGCTGTTGGCGCGGGCGTACTTGTTGACGAGTGTGGTCAGCGCGGCGCGGAAACCTTCTTCGTGCGTGCCGCCCTCGTGCGTATTGATGGTGTTCGCGTACGTGAAGACGTTCTCGGTGTACGAGGTGGTCCACTGCATCGCGACCTCGAGCGCGATCTTGCGCTCGGTGTCCTCTGTCTCGAAGTCGATGATGTCCTCGTGCACGTGCTCCGCCTTGCGCACGCGATTGAGGTATTCGACGTAGTCCACGAGCCCGCGCTCGTACAGAAAGCTGTCGTTCGGCTGCTGCAGAACGACCTCGCCGGGCGAGACTTCCTGCTCGTACGCGGCTCCCGGGCGCTCGTCCACCAGATCGATGCGCAGTCCCTTGTTCAAGAACGCCATCTGCTGGAAGCGGGTGCGCAGGGTGTCGTAATCGAAGTCGACGGTCTCGAAGATCGAGTCGTCCGGCCAGAACGTGATGGTCGTGCCGGTGTCGGGGCTCTCCTCCGCCCGCTCCAGAGGTGCCTGCGGAACGCCCCCATCGCGGTAGGACTGACGCCAGACGTATCCCTGGCGACGCACTTCCACGTCGAGGCGGCTCGACAGCGCGTTGACCACGGAAGATCCGACCCCGTGCAGTCCACCCGAAACGGCGTAACCGCCGCCGCCGAACTTTCCGCCGGCGTGCAGCACGGTCAGCACGACCTCCACCGTCGAGCGACCCTCGGCCTGGTGCATGTCCACGGGGATGCCGCGGCCGTTGTCCACGACCCGTACTCCGCCGTCGGGCAGGATGGTCACAAGGATGGTGTCGCAGTAGCCGGCGAGCGCTTCGTCGACGGAGTTGTCGACGATCTCCTGGACCAGGTGGTGCAGGCCGCGCGGTCCGGTCGACCCGATGTACATTCCCGGTCGCTTGCGGACGGCCTCAAGGCCCTCGAGAACCTGAATGTCTTCGGCCCCGTATCGCACATGCGTCCGCTCGGCCGGGTCTGGTTCCACGGAATGCTGATCGGATTGCTCGGGCAGGCTGTCGGGGGTATCAGACGTCATATTATCGGCGCGCTCCACATCGTAATTCCGGGCCTCCCCAGTCTACCAAGGAACACGTCGGCCAGGCGCCATGTGCGGCTCTGTGGCGCGATGGATTTCACCCGGATAGGACCGGAGGTATCTCAGCCGTAGGTATCGCGCGGACCACGCCCTGGAGTCGTTCTGGGACCCCATTTCCAGGAGGGGACGTCCGGCCCGATAAAGCGGATGCCGTCGACACCCGCCTCCGGGAACCTGCGAACGATCTCCGACAGGATCTGAGAGCGCATCAACTGCAGCTGCTTCGCCCACGCCGTGGAGTCCGCCTGAACGGTCAGAGTCCCCTCCGTGAACGCGATCGGACGCGTGTGCCGAGCGGTGTCCTCGCCGGCCACCTCGTCCCACGTCCGCACGACGTCCTCGCGCGCGAGCTGCGAGTCCCAGCCCGCGTCGCGGGTGAGGTCGGCCAGCACATCGGCCACGCCCTTCGGGTCGCGCCCCGGCGTGAAGGGCGCGTTCTCATCGTCCGGTCCGCGACGCCGCCGTTTGCGGTATGCCCGCGCCGATGGTTCAAGACCGCGCAGGCGAAGGTAGGTGGCGACGGTCTCCGGCACCAGGTCGGCACCGATCGGTTGCCGACGCGCGCCCGAGCTGCGCGACGCGTCGCCGTCGCCCGGCACGTCGCGCTCAGACATCCGTCGCCGCCAGGATGCGACCGGATTCGACGCGCACGACGCGCGCCCGCAACGCCACCGGCACGTCCTCTTCTACTGCGGCCGTCACGATGACTTGTTCGTAGCCGGCCGTGAGAGCCCCCAACCGTGCCCGGCGATCTGTATCCAGCTCGGCGAACACGTCATCGAGGATCAGAACGGGGTCGCCCAGACGCGAATCGGCGCGCAGGAGGTCTGCGGAGGCCAGGCGCAGTCCCAGCGCCACGGACCAGGACTCGCCGTGCGACGCGTACCCCTTGACCGGAAGCCCGCGCACGCGCAGCAAGAGGTCGTCTCGGTGCGGACCCACGAGAGTCAGGCCCCGATCGAGCTCAGCAGTGCGCTTGTCGGCCAGCGCCTGTCGGAACTGTTCCGCGATCAGCCCGCCCGGCGCCTCCGCGGCCGACTCCACGGCCTCTTCCTCGGGGTCGCCTCCACGTACAGACAGTGCCCACTCGATGCGCGGCTCGTGGTCCGCGCCCGCGATCGCGGCGTACGCGGCGGTGAGAGGTCCGGTCAGGTCCGCGGCCAGCGCCAGCCGTGCTTCGATGAGTTCGGTGCCGAGGGCGACGAGCTTGTCATCCCAGACATCCAGGGTGGACAACTGTTCGCCACGGATGCCGCGGGCCCGCGCGGATTTGAGCAGAGCCGTCCGCTGCCTGAGGACGCGGTCGTAGTCCGAGAGGACGCCGGCGAAGCGCGGCGATCGCTGCACGAGGAGCTGGTCCATGAAGCGCCGCCGGGATGAGGGATCGCCGCGCACGATGTGAAGATCTTCGGGAGCGAAGAGCACGACCTGCGCATAACGGGGCAGATCCGAGCTCTTGACGGGGGCGCCGTTGACACGCGCCTTGTTCGGACCCTGTCGGTTCACCTGTGCTTCCAGCAGGATTTGCCGCTCCCCGTGAGCGAGGCGGGCACGGATGATCGCGGCATCCGCGCCGTGACGCACCAGAGGCGCATCCGTCGAGACCCGATGGGATCCCAGGGTCGCGAGAAAGGCGATGGCCTCTGCCAAGTTCGTCTTCCCCTGACCGTTGCGGCCGACGAAGACGTTGGGACCGGCGCTCAGCGCGACGTCGGCAACCGCGTAATTACGGAAGTCGACGAGGCTCAGATGCTCAACGATCACTGTGCAACCCTAATCCGCGGGTCCGACTCGCCGGGCTGGTGCTCTCTCGAGAAGCGAAGGACCTCAGCGCAGGAGCAGGTTGGGCTGCAGCAGGTACTTGAACGACTCCGCGCCATCCTTGTCGACGGAAGTCTGCGGAGTGATCAGCACCGGGCTGAGCTTGTTCGCGTTGTCACTCGAGGTGAACGTGATCCGCACGAATTCGCTCTTGACCGCGCCGAGCGACTCCAGCAGATACTGGGGATTCAGACCCAGCGTCACGTCGTCGCCCACCAGGTTGGCATCGACCGACTCCGATGCACGGGCCTGCTCGGTGCCCGAAGCATCCATCGAGACGCTGTCGGTCGTGAACGTGAAGCGCAAGGGCGCAGATCGATCGAGCACCAGCGAAACACGGCGGACGGCCTCGGCCAGTTCCGCGGTGTTGAGCACCGCGTGATGCTCGGTCTGCTCGGGAAACAGCCGACGGACCGGGGGGAAGTTTCCCTTGATCAGCAGCGAGGTCACCGTCTTGTTGCCGGCGGTGAATGCGATGATCTCGCGGTCCCCCGAGCCGGAGAAGGCGATGGAGATATCGCCACCGTGTGCAAAGGTCTTGCCGACCTCGGTGAGCGTGCGCGCCGGGACGAGTGCGGTGGTCGGCTCGTCCGTCGCGGTACTTCCGCCATCCCAGGGGATGTCGCGGAGGGCGACGCGATACCGGTCGGTGGCGACAAGGCTGAGCCGGGTGCCGGAGACCTCGAGTTGGACTCCGGTGAGCACCGGGGTCACGTCGTCACGCGATGCGGCGAATGCGACCTGCGCGATGGCTGTCGCGAAGTCCTCGGCGGGAACGAGACCGGTGTCTCCGGAGACTTCAGGAATCGCGGGATACTCCTGCACCGGCATGGATGCCAGCGTGAAGCGGGCCGAGCCGCAGGTGAGCACGATCCCGCCATCGTCGTCGACCTCGACCTGGATCGGCGCGTTCGGGAGTCGGCTGGCGATCTCGGAGAGCAGCCGGCCGTGCACCAGGATCGTGCCCGGGTCATCGACGGTCGCCTCGATGGTGGTGCGCGCGGACGCTTCGTAGTCGAAAGCTGCGAGCGACAGCCCGCTCTCGGATGCTTCGATCAGGACCCCGGCCAGGATCGGCTGGGGGTTGCGCTGTGGCAGGAGCTTGACGACGAACGACACGGCTTCGCTGAACACATCGCGATTGACGTGGAACCTCACTGGCGCTCCCTTGACATCGGCGTGGGATCTCCCATGCTAGTGCCCACGATGCCGCGGTCCCCAGACGGGAGCGAGACTGGCTCCGACACCGTCAAGGTGATCGAACGGATTCCCATTAACTATTTCTCTGTCATCTTCTTAACGCCTGTGGAAACTGTGGATAACTCTGGGGATCCTTGTCGGGAGATGGAAACTACAACCGTGTGAGATGTGGAACGGCTGCGGACTGTGTCATCCAAAGGTGTCGACACCTTTCGCCGCATCAGCGTCTCCTCCACAGCTTCGACGCGATTGCGCACAACCTTTCCGCCGCGTCGCGGAGTTATCCACAGGTTTTCCACATGTGAAGAACCGGAATACTGGCCCGCCGCGCGGGGTCTGTCAAGCACTTCTTCAGGCATACATCGCTCCGCGTGACCGGGTTCGGACCTGCGGAAGGCGGGTTCGCACGCCCGCGCACGCTTTGGATCCGCGCACAACCGGCCCGAGCCTCGCGCACGACGGGTTCGGATCCGCGCACACCGAACACCGCGGCTACGACGCCGTGCTGCCTGGCGGCGTCAGCGCGGGTTGCGGCCCAGCTGAGTGGTGATCTCGGAGACCTGGTTGTAGATCGAGCGACGTTCCTTCATCAGGTCGCTGATCTTCTTGTAGGCATACATGACGGTCGTGTGGTCGCGGTTTCCGAACAGGTGACCGATCTTGGGAAGAGAGAGACTGGTGCGCTCACGGCAGAGATACATGGCTATCTGGCGGGCCGTTGCGATGGACTGCGATCTGCTCGAGCCGTAAAGGTCATCGACCGACAGCTTGAAGTACTGCGCTGTCGCGGTGATGATGTCCGTCGGGGAGATGACGTTCGCGTCGTCCTGGTCGATGATGTCCCGCAGCACCGTCTGGGCGAGAGACATGTCGAGAGTCGACCGATTCAGACTGGCGAATGCCGAGACGCGGATCAACGCGCCCTCGAGTTCGCGGATGTTCGAGGAGACGACGGTCGCGATGTACTCGAGGACTTCGTCGGGTATCTGCAGCCGCTCGCTCTGCGCCTTCTTGCGGAGGATCGCGATGCGCGTTTCGAGGTCGGGCGCCTGGACGTCGGTGATCAGGCCCCATTCGAAGCGGCTGCGCATCCGGTCCTCGAACCCGGTGAGGTGTTTGGGCGGCACATCGCTGGTGATCACGACCTGTTTGTCATGGTCATGAAGCGTGTTGAAGGTGTGGAAGAAGGCTTCCTGCGTCTCGGCACGGCCCTGCAGGAACTGGATGTCGTCGATCAGAAGGATGTCGACGTCTCTGTACCGGGCCTGGAATGCCGAGCCGCGGTTGTTCGCGATGGAGTTGATGAAGTCGTTCGTGAACTCTTCGCTCGAGACGTACCGCACGCGGATGCCGGCGTACAGGCTCAGCGCGTAGTCGCCGATCGCATGCAGGAGGTGTGTTTTACCCAGGCCCGAATCACCGTAGATGAACAGCGGGTTATAGGCCTTCGCCGGCGCTTCGGCGACCGCGACCGCTGCCGCGTGTGCGAATCGGTTCGACTGCCCGATCACGAAGTTGTCGAAGGTGTACTTCGGATTCAGACGCGTGTCGCTGCGCGATGCGGCGGATGCCGCATCCATCGTCTCTTCCATCTGCTGCCGGACCGGAGCCGACGAGGCAGCAGAGGACTGCACGTGGATAGGCGCGGTGATGCGGCTGTCTGCGAGCTCGGGATTGACCACGACCCGGAAGGCGGTTGCCGAGGGATCGTGCTGCTGGTCCTGGTCGACCTTGGTCAGTGCCTCCATGATCGGCGTCCTCATGCGCTTGTTGATCTGCGCGGCCGTCAGGTCGTTGGGTACGTCGAGATAGAGCGTGCCCCCCATGACTCCCTGGGGAACGGCAAGACTGAGGAATCCCTGCAACTGGGGGGTGACGCGGTCGTCGCCGGCGAGCTCGTCGAGCACGGCTGACCAGACGGGAACATCTGGAACTTCGTGCGATGGCATGGGCCCCCCGAGTATGTTGACGCGCCTCAGGTGTGGAACGGTGATCGTCACATCACAGCCTGTGGATAACTGCCCGTGCCACGCTAGTTCGCGGGCGTGTCGGGAGCAAACTCCACTGTAGGTCCGCCCGGCGTGTCATTTCCAGGAGTATGGGAATCTGGTGGAGATAATGCCCCGCGGTCCTGCTCGGTTTGAGTTCTGGGTCCGGGGAACGTAACCTGAATCGGTTGACTTATGCCGAGATGGCAGTCCCGTAAGCCACGTCCCCGGTCTGAGCGTCAGTCGTTGTTGAATACCGGGACACCCTGATCCGGAAGTGACCCCTCATGACCAAGCGCACATTCCAGCCCAACAACCGCCGCCGGGCCAAGAAGCACGGCTTCCGTGCCCGCATGCGCACCCGCGCCGGCCGCGGCATCCTGGCCGCTCGTCGCGCCAAGGGGCGCACCGAGCTCTCTGCTTGACCCTCTAGAGGTGCTTGCGAGGCCGAACCGACTCACCCGCGGAGCGGATTACAAGGCCGTCGTCCGTAGGGGCGCTCGTTGTGCGAGCACGCACACGGTGACGTATGTGAATACGTCCGGTGAGGACCGCGCAGCTCGTTTCGGCTTCATCGTCAGCAAGCAGGTGGGGTCGGCGGTGGTCCGCAACACCGTTCGTCGGCGTCTCAAGGCCGTGTGCCATGAGGAGTTGCAGCGCGTCCGTCCAGGCGCTGACATCGTCATCCGCGCATTGCCGTCTGCGGCGACCGCGGATTTCGCTGCGCTGCGGGACGAAGTGTCCCGGTGCATCGCACGGAGAGCCGCATGAGCGCGACTCTTCCGGCCGCCTCAACCGGCCACGGCCACTTCGAAGGATCAACGGCGTTGCAGGCGCTGCCGCTGCTCCCCCGCAACACCGTGTTGAGCTTGCTCCATGGTTATCGTGCGACGATCTCCCATGCCTACGGTGACGTCTGCAAGTACTACCCGTCGTGCTCGGCCTATGCGGTCGGTGCGGTCCAGCAGCACGGTGCTCTGAAGGGCTCCGTGCTGGCGGCGGCCCGAATCGCACGCTGCCACCCCTGGGCGAAGGGGGGCGTCGATGACGTTCCTCCGCACAAGAACTTTCGGCACGAACTGACCCCTCGCGGGTTCGTCGTGCCGGTCCCCCTGAGAAAGGACTGATCCGTGCCGGATCTGATCGGAATCATCCTCTGGCCACTCAAATGGCTGGTCGAACTCGTGCTCGTCGCGTGGCATTCGCTGTTCACGCTGATCGGGCTGCCCCCGGCAGCGGGCGGCACCTGGGTTCTGGCGATCATCGGCCTGGTGCTCGTGGTGCGGTCCGCCCTGATTCCGCTCTTCGTCAAGCAGATCAAGAGCCAGCGGAAGATGATGGAAATCGCCCCTGAACTGCGAAAAGTTCAGGAGAAGTACAAAGGCAAGAAGGATCAGCTCTCTCGTGAGGCGATGAGTCGCGAGACGATGGGGCTGTATAAGAAGCACGGCACGAGTCCGGTCTCGGGGTGCCTGCCGCTGCTGGTGCAGATGCCTGTGTTCTTTGCGCTCTTCAGCGTGCTCAACGGTGTCCAGACGATCAAGACCGACCCGAATCACACCGGTGTCGGCCTGCTGAACAACGAACTCATGACGGAGTTCTACAACGCGAAGCTCTTCGGCGTGGCATCGCTGCACGACACCCTCGTCGGTGCGTGGGAGGCACAGGCCACCGGTTGGCAGGTCACCGTCGGCATCCTCCTCGTCCTGGTCGTCCTGATGATCGTGTCGCAGTTCTTCACTCAGCTGCAGATCATCTCGAAGAACCTGTCGCCCGAGGCCAAGACCGGCCAGGCGTACCAGATGCAGAAGATCATGCTGTACGTGCTGCCCTTCGCATTCGTCTTCTCGGGTGTGTTCTTCCCCCTCGGTGTCGTCATCTACTGGTTCACGAGCAACGTGTGGACGATGGTTCAGCAGTTCGTCGTCATCCGAAACATGCCCACACCGGGCTCGGAGGCTGCGAAGCTGCGCGAGGAGCGTCTGGCACGCAAGGGCAAGGCGATCGACGCACAGGGGAAGATCATCCCGATCGAGAAGTACCAGGCCGAACAGCAGCGCCTCTACGAAGAGGCCGAGCGCGCCAGGGCTGCAACTCCCAAGCGCCAGCAGCCGATCGGCAAGCAACGCGCGAAGAAGCAGGGGCAGAAGCAGCCCGGCGACGGCGGCCCGAAAAAGGTTGAACCGCCCCACGGTGGCTCAACCGACCCTGCGCCAGGTACCGCCGGCGCGGCATCCTGATTCCCTGCTCTTCCCTTTCTAAAGGCTCGAGGACCCGATGACCATTAATCCCGACACCTCCCCCACCGAAGAAGCGCCCGCTGAGCGGGCTGCCGCGACCGTCGAGCAGCTCGAGCAGGAGGGTGACATCGCGGCCGACTTCCTGGAGGAGCTGATGGACATCGCCGATGTCGACGGAGATCTTGCTCTGGATGTCCGCTCGGGCCGCGCCTATGTGTCGTTGGAATCGGACGAACCAGGATCGCTGTCGCTGCTGTCGGATCCGGAAACGGTTCAGGCCCTCCAGGAGCTCACACGCATCGCCGTTCAGAACCGCACCGGCCGGTTCTCCCGTCTTATATTGGATATCGGAGGATCCCGCGACACGCGTCAGCGCGAACTCGAGACTCTGGTCGATCGCGCTATCGTCCGCCTCGACGAAGGTGCGACTCAGGCGTCTCTTCCGGCGATGTCGAGCTACGAGCGCAAGCTCGTCCACGACATCGTGGCCGACCGTGGTCTCGTCTCGGAGTCCTACGGCGAGGGTGCTGATCGCCACACTGTGATCAGCCGCGGTTGATGTTTCACGTGAAACACCGATGACCGACATCGAGGCGGAACCAGCGGTCGCCGCCGAGATCTTCGGCCCCCGCATCGATCTGGCGCGCGAGTTCACGCGCGCACTGGCAGAGCACGGCGAGGAGCGAGGCCTGATCGGCCCGCTCGAACCCCCGCGGCTGTGGAGCCGGCACATCCTGAACAGTGCTGTGGCCGCGCCTCTCTTCTCGGGACGCGTAGGCGACGTCGGATCCGGAGCAGGGTTGCCGGGGCTCGTACTGGCGATCGCACGGCCGGATGTGGAGTGGATCCTCATCGAGCCGATGGAACGCCGCGTCACATGGCTGAACGAACAGGTATCGGCTCTCGGTCTCGACAATGTCGAGGTTCTGCGCGGCCGCGCCGAGGAGTGGCGGCGTGGCCCGGTTCTGGATGCCGCGACCGCACGCGCCGTGAGCGCCCTCCGCACTCTCGTGCCGATGACCGCCCCGCTCGTCCGCGACGGCGGCGAGCTGATCCTGCTCAAAGGTGCGAGCGCGTCGACGGAGATCGAGACCGCAGACAAGCAGCTGCGCAAGTACCGACTGAGCAACGTACGACTCGAAGTGCTCGGCGAGGGTCTTCTCGACGAGCCGACCCGAGTCGTCCGCGCCACCGTGCGCGGCTGACGACTGTTTCACGTGAAACATCCGCGCTGTGCGGCACCCAGCCGGTGATCGAGTAGCCCGCGCAGCGGGCGTATCGAGATCCCATTCCACCGGATGTGCCGTTCGCGGTGATCGAGTACGCGCAGCGGGCGTATCGAGATCCCATTCCCCAGCTGTGCGGGGACTCAGCCGGTGATCGAGTAGCCCGCGCAGCGGGCGTATCGAGATCCCCATTCCTCCACACCCATTTCCGGCGAGCTCGGTCTGCACAAAGAGCCGAGCGCGCGCCAGCCACGGTGAAACGCTTCGGCCATCATCGAGCATGCCTTTCATGTACATCCTCGAGTGTCACGACCGCACTCTCTATGTCGGCAGCACCTGGGATCTCCACCGTCGTTTGGCTCAGCATCAGGAGGGCGAGGGTGCTCAGTACACACGCACGCGTCGTCCGGTTCGGCTGTTGTACTACGAGTACTTCCACCGCATCGAGAATGCCTTCCTGCGGGAGAAGCAGGTGCAAGGCTGGGGCCGAGCGAAGCGCTTGGCGCTGGCCAAAGGTGAGGTCGAAAGGCTGAACGAGCTGAGCCGCAAGCCTCCACGCCTGCGCGGAGGACGAGACCCGAGCACGCGTTCGCAGTGCTCGAGTAGCCCGCGGAGTGGGTGTACCGAGATCGGGTGGCACGCCGCCGACTCTGCCACCCATGTTTCACGTGAAACGCCGTGCGAGGCCCGCGTGGTCTCGATACAGCGGCTTCGCCGCCTACTCGACCACCGGATGTGCAGTTTTGCGGTGATCGAGTAGCCCGCGGAGCGGGCGTATCGAGATGGACCGGTCGATTTCGCGCCTTCTGGTCTCGATACGGCGACTTCGCCGCCTACTCGACCACCGGGTGGGTGGTTTGCGGTGATCGAGTAGCCCGCGGAGCGGGCGTATCGAGATCTGGCGGCTGGTTTTGCGAGTTCTTGGCGCGCTTCGGCTGCGTTGCCGGCCACCCGACCACCGATGTTTCACGTGAAACGCCGTGCGAGCCTCGCGTGGTCTCGATACGGCGGCTTCGCCGCCTACTCGACCACCGGATGTGCCGTTTTGCGGTGATCGAGTAGCCCGCGGAGCGGGCGTATCGAGATCTGGCGGCTGGTTTTGCGAGTTCTTGGCGCGCTTCGGCTGCGTTGCCGGCCACCCGACCACCGATGTTTCACGTGAAACGCCGTGCGAGCCTCGCGTGGTCTCGATACGGCGGCTTCGCCGCCTACTCGACCACCGGATGTGCCGTTTTGCGGTGATCGAGTAGCCCGCGGAGCGGGCGTATCGAGATCGACCGGTCGATTTCGCGACTAGCGGCCTCGATACGGCGGCGTTGCCGCCTACTCGACCACCGTTCTCGCGCGCTCTGGTCTCGATACGGCGGCGCCGCCGCCTACTCGACCGCCGGATGTGCGTCGTGCGGGGGGCTGGTTTGGTCTCGATACGGCGGCTGTGCCGGCTCCTCGAGCGCCGAGTCGTGTCACTCGGCGCGCGGCGTCGAGCGGGCGTCCACGCCGCGACTAGAGTGGAACGCGATGTCCGTCGGCGCGCCAAAGGGAGGGTGTTTCACGTGAAACAACCCGAGAACGCCGGATCTGCGGCGACTTTCTCGCTCGACGACAGCCCCATCGCCCGTGAATTGGCGGATCTGACCGCTCGGCGACGATCCCTCGACGCGGTGAGCGTGCAATTGAGCGGCCGTACGCGTGTGATCACTGTCTCGAATCAGAAGGGCGGCGTCGGCAAGACCACGACGACCGTCAATATCGCGGCATCCTTGGCCTCTGTCGGTGCGCGCGTGCTCGTCATCGACCTCGATCCGCAGGGGAACGCCTCCACGGCCCTCGGAGTGCCGCACACCGCGGACATTCCGAGCATCTACGACGTTCTGATCGACGATTTCCCGCTCGCGGACATCATTCAGACCAGCCCGGAGTCGCCGAACCTGCTCTGCGCTCCCAGCACGATCCATCTGGCCGGTGCCGAGATCGAACTGGTCTCTCAGGTGGCCCGCGAACACCGGCTGCGTACGGCGCTCGACGAATATCTCGCAAACGTGACCGAACAGCTCGACTTCGTGCTGATCGACTGCCCCCCGTCACTGGGGCTGCTCACGATCAACGCGTTCGCGGCCGCTCACGAGCTGCTGATACCGATCCAATGCGAGTATTACGCGCTCGAGGGCCTCAGCCAACTGCTGGGTACGGTCCGGATGATCCAGAAGCACCTGAATCCGCAACTTCGTCTCTCCACGATCCTCCTGACGATGTACGACGGGCGCACGCGGCTGGCGCAGCAGGTCGCCGAAGAGGTTCGTCAGCATTTTCCGAACGAAGTGCTGCCGACCGTCATCCCGCGCTCGGTGAGGGTCTCCGAGGCGCCGAGCTTCGGGCAGACCGTCATCGCTTACGATGGGCATTCTGCCGGCGCCGTCGCATATCGCGAGGCGGCCGTTGAGATCATCCGCCGCGACAGTCCGGATGCCACTGCGAAAGACCCCGGGAACGCCAGTGCGCCCGGAGATGAAGGGGACTCCTGATGGCGAAGAGAACCGGTTTGGGCCGAGGGATCGGCGCGCTGATCCCGATCAGCGAGACCTCGACGGAATCACGCCCCGTGGACGTCTTCTTTCCCGGCGCATCCCTCACGGCCACCGCGGTGGCCGAAGAGCTCGTCGAGGTCCCTGGTGCCCGGCTCGCCGAGATCGACCCTCACGCAATCGTTCCGAACCCCCGTCAGCCGCGGATGCACTTCGACGCGGACGATCTGGCGGAACTCGTGCACAGCGTCCGAGAGTTCGGTGTCCTGCAGCCGGTCGTGGTCCGCGATGTCGGTGACGGCACGTTCGAGCTCATCATGGGCGAGCGGCGCACCCGTGCCGCGCGCGAGGCCGGCCTCACATCGATCCCTGCCGTCATCCGCGACACCGCCGACGAGCATCTGCTCCGCGATGCGCTCCTGGAGAACCTGCACCGTTCCGAGCTGAACCCGCTCGAAGAGGCATCCGCGTATCAGCAGCTTCTGTCGGACTTCGGCATCACGCAGGAGGAGCTGGCGAGCCGTATCGGCCGGTCGCGTCCTCAGATCAGCAACACCATCCGTCTGCTGAAACTGCCGCTGCCTGTCCAGCAGCGCGTCGCTGCCGGCGTGCTCACGGCCGGTCACGCGCGCGCGATCCTCTCGCTCGAGGATGCCGACACCATGCAGTGGCTGGCAGACAAGATCGTCAACGAGGACCTTTCGGTGCGTGCTGCCGAAGTGGCGTCGAAGGCACCGGATCTTGCTCGGCAGCGCTCCCCGAGACCGCAGGCGGGCGCCCGCCGGGCCCACCTCGACGAGCTCGCCGAGCGCCTGGGGGACCGACTGAACACCCGCGTGAAGATCGCTCTCGGCGCTCGAAAAGGCCAGATCAGCATTGATTTCGCCAGCATCCAGGATTTGAATCGCATCCTCGGGGAACTCGGCGAAAACGGCTACAACTCGCTCTGAGCGGGTCGCCCCAGCACCGCTTCGGCCCGGCGCCGGAGGACGGTTGCCTCGGCGTCATTGCCTGGGAGCGCTGCGGCCTTCAAGAAGGCCGCAGCCGCGGCATCCTGTTCCCCCAGCTGTTCGAGAAGCTCGGCACGCACCGCGTGCAAGGGTCGGAATTCGCCCAGTTCCTGGGCAAGCTGTTCGACCTCGCCCAGCGCGGCGTCAGCGCCGTCCACCATCGATACGGCGACCGCGCGGTTCAAACGGACGACGGGCGATGAGGTCAGCGAACCGAGCGCGTCGTAGAGCTGCACGATGCGCGCCCAGTCCGTCTCGGCGGCGGTGGGTGCGACGACGTAGCATTCTGCGACGGATGCCTGCAGGCCGTAGTAGCCGAGTCCGCGCGCGTACGTCTGAGATCTGGCCAGCGCCGCGCGGCCTCGTGCGATGGCCGAGCGGTCCCAGCGTCGCCGATCCTGGTCCGCGAGGGGGATGGGCAGCCCTCCAGCGTCGACGCGGGCAGCGAATCGGGAGGATTGGAACTCCATCAGTGCGATGAGCGCATAGACCTCGGCCTCGGTCGGCATCAGCGCGGAGAGTTGGCGGGCCAGGCGGACGGCCTCGCGTGCCACGTCCGGGCGAATAGGGTGTTCTCCTCCGCCCGCGGAGTAGCCCTCGGTGAACAGCAGATAGATCACCTGCAGCACGCTGGCCAGCCGGGCCGGCCGATCCGCGCGATCCGGCACCTCGAAGGGCACGTCAGCGTCACCGAGCGCCCGTTTCGCGCGCACGATCCGCTGCTGCACCGCCGGCACCGTCATCAGCAGCACGCGCGCGATCTGCTCGGTCGTCAAGCCCGCCACCGCGCGCAGCGTGAGGGCGAGCCGCGCCTGGGCCGGCAGGACCGGGTGACAGGCGACGAAGATCAAGCGCAGAATGTCGTCGTCGATACGGTCGGGATCCCCGAGTTCGGGCACGGCATCCCACTGCTCGAAGGTGCGCAGTTCTCCGGCGATGAGCTTCTCGCGCTCGGTGAGCCGCTCCCGCCGGCGCCAGCCATCGATCGCGCGGTGCTTGGCGACCGTGATCAGCCATGCCCCGGGCCTGTCGGGGATGCCGGACTCCGGCCACGTGGCGAGCGCCTCCAGCAGCGCGTCCTGCGCGAGATCCTCAGCCCATTCGAAGTCGCCGGTATGACGAGTCAGCGCGGCCACGATGCGGGCCGACTCGTTGCGCCACACCGCCTCAGCCGCACGGCGCGCGGGACCCTCGCTCATGCTGTCAGCGTAGGCGCGTGAGCCCCGGACCGGGCGATTCGCATCGTAGGGTTGATGAATGGCGACGCACGATGAGTCCCCGCGGCGGCGGGCAAGTCTCGAGCTTCTCCGGGCCGAGGCATCCGACGAACTCTCCGTTCTGGTGCATGAGCGACTGCGCGGGGGCGAGGATCCGTGGGAGTTCATGGAGGAGCTGCCGACCGTCGATGAACTCGTCGTGCTGACGCTTCGTGCCGAGAACATCGCCGCTAACGGCGGGACCAGGCCGAATGCTGCGCGGCACTACCGCGTGCTGCGGCAGATCGCGCTGGAGTACCCGCCGCTGACCAGTGCGGTGTGGCGGCTGATCGGAGACGGCGGCTCGCATCGGGTCTGGGATGCCGCGGTGCGAGCCGACGCGTCCTGAACTCTCACGCCTGCGCGGCGCTCCATTCCTGCCGCTTCTGGATCCACTCGTTGTCCTCAGGAAGGCCCATCTCCTGGATTTCGGGGACACGGCGCACTTCGAGCGCGATTCCGGGCCCGAGGGGGCACTTCTTGGCCCAGTACTCGGCTTCCTCGCGGTTCGCCACCTCGAGGATCCAGAATCCGGTGAAGACCTCGCGCGCCTCCGCGAAGGGGCCGTCCGTGACGACGGGCGGGACGGACGAGAAGTCGACGCGGAAGCCCTCACTGGCGTCCGAGAGACCTTCGGCCGTGAGAAACACTCCCGCCTTCTGAAGTTCCTCGTTGTACGCGCCCATCACGGCGACGACCGCCTCCATGTCGAGGTCCTGAGCCGCACGAGCCGCTGCCTCGGGCTCGACTTGCATGATCATCATGTAACGCATCGCCTGCTCCTTTTCTCATTGAGCCGAGGCCCCGAAGGGCCGGTCGGCCTGCTCATCAATGACGTCGAACGAGGTGCGTCTCGATCGACAGATTCGCCGAAATCAAGGGAAGATCTTTGAATGCCGTTCGGAGCATACATCGAGAAAGCCCCGGCTTCCGTGGGAAACCGAGGTCTTCGGTTCCCCCGTTTGCCGGGGCTTTCTGCGGTTACGCTAGCGGGTCACGCGAGGTACGCGGCGAGATCCTGCTCGATCGCGTACTTCGGCTTGGCGCCGATGATCGTGGTCTCGACCTGGCCGTTCTTGAAGACCTTCATCGCCGGGATGGAGGTGATCTGGTACTTCAGCGCGAGGTCGGGGTTCTCGTCCACGTTCAGCTTCAGCACCGTGATCTTGTCAGGGTTCGCTGCCTGGATCTCGTCGAGGACGGGGGCGACCATGCGACACGGGCCGCACCACTCTGCCCAGAAGTCCACGAGCACGGGACCTTCAGCCAGCAGGACATCCTGCTCGAAGGTCGCGGATGTCGTCGCCTTGGCGGTCATATTCATTTCTCCTTTGTGGAAAGTCACTAGCTATGCAAACGTCGACGGCGCCCGGATTGTTCCGGCACAGCCGGCTCTCAGGCTGCGGGAACGCCGGTCTCGGCTTCGTCGGTCTCGCGGTCGGGCGTCTCGGTGGCGACCTCGACGTCTTCCGCCGTCTGCGGGTCCCCGGTCTGCGCGAGCGCGGCCAGGAAGTGCTCGGCATCCAAGGCCGCGACCGTGCCGCTTCCGGCCGCGGTGACCGCCTGGCGGTAGGTCGGGTCGATCACGTCACCCGCGGCGAACACACCGGGCTCCGACGTGCGGGATGAGCGGCCGTGCACCCAGATGGTGCCTTCGGGAGTGAGCTCGAGCTTGCCGTGCACGAGGTGCGTGCGCGGGTCGTTGCCGATTGCGACGAAGATCCCGTCGAGGGGCAGCTCGCGGGTGGAGCCGTCGACGGTGGACCGCAGGAGTGCCCCGTTGACCGCGTCTTCACCGAGGATGTCGGCGACTTCGGTGTTCCACACGAACTCGATCTTCTCGTTCGCGATGGCGCGTTCCTGCATGATCTTGGAGGCGCGCAGCGAGTCCTTGCGGTGGATCACGTACACCTTGCTGGCGAAGCGCGTGAGGAACGTGGCCTCCTCCATCGCGGAATCGCCGCCGCCGATGACGGCGATCGTGCGGTCGCGGAAGAAGAAGCCGTCACACGTGGCGCACCAGGACACACCGCGTCCGGACAGGCGCTCCTCGCCGGGAAGGCCCAGTTTGCGGTACGCGGAGCCGGTCGCGAAGATCACCGAGGACGCCTGGTGGACCGCACCGCTGCCCAGCTTGACGGTCTTGACCGGACCGGTCAGATCCAGCTCGATGACGTCGTCGTACAGGATCTCCGCTCCGAAGCGCTCGGCCTGTGCCTGCATCTTGGTCATGAGCTCCGGGCCCTGAATTCCGTCAGGGAAACCGGGGAAATTCTCCACGTCCGTGGTGTTCATGAGCTCGCCGCCGACCTCGACCGAACTGGCCACGACGAGCGGCTCCAGGTTCGCACGTGCCGCGTAGATCGCAGCCGTGAAGCCTGCCGGGCCTGACCCGATGATGATTACCTGACGCACGCGCGCCCCCTTTTTTGTCGCTCCGGATGCTTCAACACATGGTAACCGCGGCGCATTCCACGACCCGAGCGGGTTTCCGCGCAGTGGAGGACGGCGTTGCCCGCGCGGTCATCGCCCGCCGGGAAGAACACGCCGTGCCAGCCGCATCGCCGGCCCGAGTTCCGGTGCCCGCAGCAACGCGAGGAAACCCGCATAGACCGCCAGCGACACGACACCGATCAGTGCCGCACCGAGGGCACCGAGCAGCTTGTCCGACACGGTCCACCCGTCGACGCCCCCCAGCAGCAGGAACGTGAGCCATCCCGCGGCGGCCGCGGGGACGGCCGCCAGAGCGAATCGGCCGAGCGACAGCATCCATGAGCCGACGCGCAGTCCGCCCAGGCGCCGTTGCAGCAGCCAGGTGGCGAGGATCACCTGCACGATGCTCGCGAAGGACTGCCCCAGGGCGATGCCCGCGGCGATGTACTCCACCGGCAGCGTCGAGGCGATCAGGGCGGTGAGCACCACCAGAGAGCATTGCAGGAGCGTGAAGAAGAACGGGGTGCGCGTGTCGTTGTACGCGTAGAAGGTGCGCTGAATGACGAAGAGCACCGCCAGCGGGATCAGGCTGACCAGGAAGCACAGCAGGACGGCCGCCGCGGCCACCGCCTCGTCACGACTGTCGGTGAAGATGCGCGACGCGGGTACCGCCGCGGCCGCCAGCGCGGCGGTCGCGATCACGATGAACACCCCGAGGGTGCGGATGCTGCGCCCCACGTCGCCGCGGACATCATCGTCTCGCCCGCCGGCGGCGTGCTCGCTGAGCTGGGTGAAGTACGGCGTCCCGATCGAGAGCACGATGATCGAGTACGGAAGCATGAACAGCAGCCACGCGTTCTGCGAGACCAGCACACCCGGGTAGTCCTGCGCGGCCTCGGACAGGACGCGAGACTGCACGAGGCCCGCCAGCTGGCCGGCGACCACCATCAGGAAGGTCCAGCCCGCGAGCCGGCCCAGCTGGTCGAGGCCGACGCCGCGCCAGCGGAAGTCGGGCCGCACGTGCAGACCGGTGCGGCGCCAGAACATCAGCAGGATGACGGCTTGCACGACGATGGCGAGCGTCGCCGTTCCCGCGAGCAGGGCGATCATCTCCGGTGTCCAGGCGTCCACGGCGACGTCGGAGCCGAACAGCATGATGAACAGCAGGAAGCCCGCGATCGAGACGACGTTGTTCACGATCGGCGCCCAGGTGAACGGCCCGTAGACGCGTCGCGCGTTCAGCGCCTCGCCGACCAGCGCGTACAGGCCGTAGAACAGGATCTGCGGCAGGCACCAGTATGCGAACGCGGTGGCCAGCGCCTGCTGCGCGGGTGGGAACCCCGGTGCATACAGCTGGACGAGCCACGGCGCGCAGATCGTGGCGAGGGTCGCCACCGCCAGCAGCACCACCGTGCCGAGCGTGAACAGCTTCGAGACGAAGGCACGCCCGCCGTCCTCGTGACTGGCGGCCTTGACGATCTGCGGCACGATCACGGCGGTGAGAAGTCCGGTCGAGATGATCGCGTAGATGTTGTTCGGCAGCTGATTCGCGATCGCGAAGGCGTTGCCGGCACCGGTCGTGGCACCGACCGCCGAGACGAGCACGACGGCGCGGAGGAATCCGCTCAGTCGGGACACGATCGTGCCTGCGCCGATGAGCACGCTGGCGCGGCCGATTCCGGTCATGACGGCTCCTCCTCGACCTGGGCGCGTCGTCTCCGACGTGACCGCAGCCGCAGCACGGTCCGCACGATGCCGAGCAGGATGAACCCGCCGACCAGCAGCGACAGGACGACGATGCCGACGCCCTCCCAATCCGCTCGCACATTCACGTCCACGGCCTGCGGAGCGCCGATGGGTTCGAGGGTGCGACTGCGCAGCTGCAGCTGGACGGTCACGTCACCGTTGCCGACGCGCGCCTGGACAGGCACCTGTACGCGCGTGTTGCTCTGCGCCCCGGCCGTGGCCTCCGTCGCCTGGGCGACGTCGAGGCGAAGATCATCCGGCGTCGCATAGAGCACCACGTTGACGGGATAGGGCAGGTCGTTGCGCACCCAGATGGGGATCGGAGCCCCCGCACTGAACAGGTTGATCGGACTGGGCGGAAGGATGCCGACGCTGTCCAGCGTGGTCGCGGTTGCCGCGTAGTGCGCCGCGACGGCCTCCTGCCACTGCGCGGTCTCGGGCAGCCACGCCAGGCCGAGCAGCTGCAGGATCTCGGCGCGCTCGGGCCCGGTGATCAGCGACGCGTCCTCGAGGATCGTGGCGAACCGGTTCAGCTGGGCCTCTCCGGTCAGCAGCGCGGATGCCGTGTCGGCTCGCTCCTGCTCCACCGGGGCGTCCGCGATCTCGACCGCCGTCGGTGGTCTCGTCGCCACACCCCCCAGCGTCATCGGGGTCACGCCCGGGGCCTGAGCGGCTGTCGTGATCGCGGTGCGCAGACCGACACGGGAGCGATCGAGGTCCCGATCGACGGTGACGACGATCGGCTGGCCGTCGGCCTCCGCGACGGCGAAGGACAGGAACGCGGTCGCCGCGGTGAGCGGCGCGCCGCGCAGGGCGGTCTCCTCCAGCACGGACGCACTGTGCAGCGCGCGCGACACGTCCGCGTCATAGACCAGGAGGTCCGCGTCGCCGGCGACGGCGCGGCCGGACACGGTCGCTCCCTCGGCACCGGCCCGGGTCGACGTGGAAGGGACGAGTGTCAGGGCATCCCGGTCATCGACCACGAGGGACCCCAGGGTCGCGACCACGTCGGGTGTCGCCGTGCCGGTGCCCGGCCAATAGACCGCGGGTCTCGCCCCGCCGATGTCCAGCAGTTCGGCCGTACCGGGGTAGACGGGTGCGTCCGGGTCGGCGGTCGAGGTCGGGGTGGGGGTCGGGCCCGGGGTCGTGTTCCCGACCGCCGTGAAGTTCGCAGGGTCGATATAGGCCTGCAGCGAGACCGGACGCAGCGGTCGTGTCAGGCCGGCCTGCAGCTGCGCCGCGACATCGGCGTCGCCGAACTGCAGCGCGAACCGGGAGTTCTGCAGCAATTCGAGCCGCTCGAGCCAGGCCACGGCGCTCGCCGGCGCCGACGTGCCGAGGACGCGGATGGCGGCGGGGACCGCCGGGTCGATGGCGAGGATGGCGGTGGTGCCGTCGACGGCGTCCAGCTGACTCGTGAGCGAGCCGGTGGGCGAGGTCAGCTCGGTGAGTTCACGCGCCGTCAGGACGCCTTCTGCGCTGGGACCGGCCGTGATGGGAACGACGATGCCGACCCCGACGGTGGCGGGGTTCTCGGGTGGAACGATCATCGCACTCGTGGACTCGAGGCGACCATTGGGGGTCTCATACGTCGCAGACAGCGGGTAGACACCGGCCGCTCGTCCCGCCAGAACCGGGTCGCCCGCAGCGACGAGGATGCCGTTGATCAGTTCTCCCCCCGGGAGCACGGTCTCGAGTGCGGTGGTGCCGACGGGAACAAGGTCTCCGCCCGTCGTCTGGGCGTTCAACCACGCGCTCAGCGCCGCCCGGTCGGGCAGCGGCGTGGTCCCCAGCGACAGCGTGACGGCGGCCGGCTCGGTCGCGGCATCCGTCCCGTTCTGCAGCGTGACCGATACCGCGAGTCCCTCGTCCGCACGCACGATGCCGTTGGCGACCGGTGAGAGCGTGAACTCGACGCGTCCGGTCGGCGGTTCCGGCGGGGGTGAGGGCGAGACGGATGCCGATGCCCGCCCCCCGACGGCGGCGACGGCCGCGACGGCCGGCGTCGCGGCGATCGGGGCCGCGACCGCGAGCAGCGCCGCGATGGCGAGGGCTGCGCGCAGGCGTGCGCGGAGCCCGCGTCGCAAGACGCTGAGTCCCGAAGGCGGGGAGGTGACGGTCATGTGGGATTTCGCTCCTGTGCGATTCATGACCGCACGATCAGGTGCGATTCTACGGTCCGAGCCTCTGAGCACCCGGTACGGCGCCCCCAGGCGGCCGTACGCGGGCGCACGCGCGACGGGCAGCGGGGTTGAATGGACCGGTGCTTCCTGAACCCGATCCCACACTGTGCCGTGCGCTGGCATCCGACCTGAGCGACGCCGGCTTCGCGTCCGAGGCCCTCCGAGAGGCGTGGGGCGCGGTCGCAGACACGGCGATCGCACGCGGCCTCCGCGGACCGGCCGATCGGGCCCTCGGGGACCGCACGGACCCCCTCGCCGTGCTGGGACGGCTGTTCGTGCTCGGGATGCCGCAGCCCGCGGTGTCCGTGACCGCGGCGCTGCCGCGCACCGGGTCGGACGGGCTGGCGCGGCTCGGACTGGTCGGGCGGGACGGGAACGCGGTGGTGCCACGGGCGATCATCCGACCGCAGGACTTCGCCGATGATCGCGGATCGGGGCAGTGGTGGATCGCGAGCGATCTCGACGAGGCCGCGCTCGGCGGCGCGCTGCCAGAGGACCACGTGCTGGGCGTGGGCGGGGCCTCGCTCACCCTCGCCGGTCTCCAGCTGCCCACTCCGGTCGCACGGGGCCTCGACATCGGCACGGGATGCGGCATCCAGGCGCTGCGTGCACGTCGGAGTGTGTCGCACGTCGTCGCCACCGACGTCTCCGAGGCCGCGCTGCGATTCACTCGCCTGAACGCGCTGCTCAACGGCGTTTCCGGGATTGAAACGCGCAGCGGTTCGCTGTTCCAGCCCGTCGCCGGAGAACGATTCGATCGCGTCGTTTCCAACCCGCCCTTCGTCATCACACCGCGCGTCGCCGGCGTGCCCGCGTACGAGTACCGCGACGGCGGGATGCAGGGCGACGACCTGGTCGCCGCGGTCATCGAGGGGGTGGGCGAGCACCTCGAGCCCGGTGGCGTCGCCCAGCTCCTCGGCAACTGGGAGAGCCGCGACGGGGCGTCCGGGCTCGAGCGGGCCCGGGCGTGGGTGGAGGCATCCCCGGTCCCGCTGGATGCCTGGATCGTGGAGCGCGAATCGCTCGATCCGCTGTCGTACGCCGAGCTGTGGATCCGCGACGGCGGCACGCTGGCGGGCACCCCGCAGTTCACGGCGCTCGCGGACGCCTGGCTGGACGACTTCGCCGCGCGCGGGGTCACCGAGGTGGGCTTCGGATACGTGCTGCTGCGGCGCCCCGAGGCAGGCGCCCCGACGCTCGTCCGGTACGAGCGGATCCTGCAGGCGCTCGATCCGCGGACGGCGCTCGGATCGCACTACGCCGATGCCCTCGCCGCCCACGACAGGCTCGCGGCCCTCGACGACGAAGGGCTCGCGGCATCCGTCCTGGTCGTCACCGCGGACGTCACCGAAGCGCGCCACCACCTGCCGGGCGTGGAGTCGCCGAGCGTTCTCGAGCTGCGACAGGGGGGCGGCTTCGCACGCACCGTCCCGGTGGACCCCGGCCTGGCGGCCCTCGTCGGCGCCTCCGACGGCGACCTGCCCGTGGGTGTGCTCGTCGACGCGATCGCGTCGCTGCTCGAGGTCGACCCGGGTGAACTGCGAAGCGAACTGCTCCCCGCCGTGCGCGAGCTGCTGTTCACAGGATTCCTGCGCTTCGGCGACTGACGAGGCACGGCGCTGCGCGCCCGGTTGTCGAGTAGCGAGGGTGACGAGACACCTGGAGATCTCGATACGGCGCTGCGCGCCCGGTTGTCGAGTAGCGAGCGTCAGCGAGCGTATCGAGACACGATCTAGGCTCGAAGCATGCTCAACATGGCCGACGGTGTGGCGCGCCTGGGCGCGCTGGCCGAGTCGCCGGTCGTCGCGACCCTTGCCGCGGCGTTCACCGACGCCGGTCATGAGCTCTCCATCGTGGGCGGCCCGGTCCGCGACGCCCTGCTCGGTCGCACCACGCACGATCTGGACTTCACCACGGATGCCCGCGCCGACGAGATCCTGCGGATCGTCAAGCCGATCAGCACCGCGCAGTGGGACGTCGGCCGCGAGTTCGGCACCATCGGAGCGCGGGTCCGCGATCGGGAGAAGGGCACCGTCGAACAGGTCGAGGTCACGACCTACCGCGCCGACAGCTATGACGGGGTGACCCGCAAGCCCACCGTCGAGTTCGGCGACACGCTGGAGGGCGACCTCGCCCGGCGCGACTTCACCGTCAACGCGATGGCCTTGCGCATTCCCGACCGCACCCTCGTCGACCCGGCTGGAGGCGTGGAGGATCTGCTCGCCCGCCGCCTGCGCACTCCGGCCGACCCGCGGGTGAGCTTCGGCGACGATCCGCTCCGCATGCTCCGGGCTGCGCGCTTCTCCGCGCAGCTCGGTTTCGACGTCGATCCGGCGACGGTCGAGGCGATGGCGCAGCTGCGCGAGACGCTGTCCATCGTGAGCCCGGAGCGCATCCAGGGCGAGCTGGTGCGACTGCTGCAGACCGACGACCCGGTGCGCGGCATCCGCCTGCTGGTCGAGACCGGGCTGATGGATCAGTTCCTCCCCGAGGTGCCCGCACTGCGCCTCGAGATCGACGAGCACCACCATCACAAGGACGTCTACGAGCACTCCCTGACGGTGCTGCGCCAGACCATCGAACTCGAACAGGCGCGAACACCGGACGCCGCGGCCGATGTGCCGCTGCGACTGGCGGCTCTGCTGCACGACATCGGCAAGCCGTCGACCCGGCGCCTCGAGCCCGGCGGCGGGGTGACCTTCCACCACCACGACCTCAAAGGTGCACGTCTGGCTCGCAAGCGCCTGCAGGCGCTGCGATTCGACTCCGACACCATCGGCTCGGTCACCCAGCTGATCGAGCAGCACCTGCGCTTCTTCGGATACGCCGAGGGCGCCTGGACCGACTCCGCGGTGCGCCGCTACGTCCGGGATGCCGGGCCGGAGCTCGCACGGCTCCACATTCTGACCCGCGCCGACGTGACCACCCGCAACAAGCGAAAAGCAGGGCGGCTGGCGGGCGCCTACGACGACATCGAACGACGCATCTCGGAGCTCGCCGAGCAGGAGGAGCTCAACGCGATGCGCCCCGCGCTGGATGGCAACCGCATCCAGGAGGTCCTCGGCATCCGTCCCGGGCCCGACGTGGGAAAGGCATACCGGTACCTGCTGGACCTGCGGCTGGACGAGGGCGTGCTCGACGAGGAAGCTGCCGAGCAGCGCCTCCGCGCGTGGTGGGCCGCCCAGAGCTGACCTGCGCGGGAGTGACCCCGCCGGGCACGCGGGCTACGGAACGACGACCGCTCGTCCGCGCACGGTGCCCGCGTGCAGCTTGTCGTACGCCTCGACAGCGTCGTCGATGCCGTAGACCTCGGTGTGCACGGTGACCGCCCCGATCCGGGCGAGGTCCAGCACTTCGTGCAGCTCGCTGCGGCTGCCCCAGTACGGTGCGCGCACCGAGACCCCGAACGGCGTCGAGAAGAAGCCGGTAGGCAGGAGGCCGCCGCCGATGCCCACGATACTGACGTACCCGTCGACGGCCACGGCGGCGCGGGCGATGTCGAGGGTGCTCTGCACGCCGACGAAATCGAAGACGGCCTGCGCGCCCTGCCCGCCGGTGAGCGCGCGGATCTCGTCCGCCGTGTCCGGCCCGGACATCAGCGTGTGGTGGGCCCCGACCTCGGCGGCCAGGGCGAGCTTCTCCTCGTTCTGATCCACCGCGATCACCGTCACCGCTGAGATGGCCCGAAGTATCTGAATTCCGACGTGCCCGAGGCCTCCCGCCCCGATCACGACCGCCGTCGCTCCCGGAAACAGCCTGTCCTGTGCCGCCCGGATCGCGTGATACGGCGTGAGGCCGGCATCGGTCAGGGACACCGTCTGCACCGGGTCGAGGTCGCCCAGCGGGACGAGATGCCGGGCGTCGTCGACGATCATGTACTCGGCCATGGCGCCCGGTGCGCCCAGTCCCGGAGGTGTGATCCCCAGTTCGGCGGCGCGCGTGCAGTAGTTCTCCCGGCCCTGCGAGCAGGCGTGGCACTGCCCGCATCCCCAGGGTCCGTAGACGGCATAGGAGCCGCCGATGTCGATGCCCTCGACTCCATCTCCCAGCTTGTGGACGATGCCGGTGCCCTCGTGGCCGAGCGTGAGCGGCAGACCGTACGCGTACTGATCGGCGGGCAGGTCCATCAGGAACCAATCCGAGTGGCAGAGCCCGGCGGCCGTCACCCTGAGGCGAATCTGCCCGGGGCCAGGTTCGGGGATGTCGATCTCGACCACCTCGGGACCTTTGCCGACCTCGCGATACTGAACAGCCTTCACATCGTCCTCCTTCGTGCGCACGGGAGTGCTGTCCTACTCTGCTCGCCTCCGCCCCCAAGCGATAGCCCGCCGGTGACACTCGACGAGATTGGCGACGCGAGCGCGATCCCGCCAGGATGGCCGAGTGAGCGTCGAGACCAGCAGAGACCAACGTCAGCCTCTGACGGCGGAGCGCCTGAAGAGCTTCACCGACGCGGTCGTCGCGATCGCGATGACGTTGCTGATCCTCCCGCTGATGGAGAGCCTCGGCGATGCGGCCGACGAGGGACTGCTCGCCGGCACCTGGCTCAGCGGCGAATGGCCTCAGCTGTTCAGCTTCGCGCTCAGCTTCGTGCTGACCGCGATCTTCTGGATCATCCACCACCGCCTGTTCGACCGCGTCCAGCACGTCACGATCGCGCTGCTCTGGCTCTCACTGGCGTGGATGCTCACGATCGTGTGGCTGCCCGTGGCGACCGGTCTGGTCGGCCAGCTCGCCATCGACCCGGTGCAGAAGGTCCTCTACATCGGGACGCTGCTCGCCACGAGCCTGATCCTGCTCGCCATGCGGATCTACATGCGCCGTCATTCCGAGCTGCACGCGATCCCCGATGACCGGCAGCGCGAAGGGATGATCGGCGCCGTCACGATGTCGGCCCTGTTCGCCGCGGCGCTCGTGCTCGCCGTGGCGGTTCCGGCGGTCGGCTATCTGGCGCTGTTCCTGGTGCTTCTCACCGTCCCGCTGACCGGATGGCTGTCGCGGCCGCGACGACGCTGACCGCGACTGGAAAGCGCGGGTGCTCGGCGGCGACCGGGAAGCGGCGTCAGCGGAAGAGAAGTCCCAGGATCCCCGATTGGCTCAGCAGCCAGAACAGCACGACGGCGCTGATCGCGACGATCGACACCCATGAGACTCCGCGCGTGAGCCGGCGGCCGGGCGGCGCGACCCCCGGTGGCGGGCGCAGCAGCCCGGCGGGAGCAGCGAACGGGAGGGCGCCCGGTCCGGATGCCGCCACCCCGGCCAGGCCGGGCGCGGAGGCGTCATCGGACCCTCCGCCCGCGAACGCCGCAGTGGCCGAAGCCGCGGCCGCGGCATCCGCCTGCAGTCTCTCGTCGCGCCAGCGCGCCCACTGGGCGAACTTCTCCAGCAGCGCCGCGACGACGGAGAACAGCCAGGCCCATGTCGTCGGGTCGAGACCGGAGAACTCGCGTTTGCCGTACAGGAAGAGCCAGTCATCGACGATCTCGACGTCCAGCGCGGCGGCATTGTCGATGAACCGCGCCATGATGTCGGGGGTGAACAGGTACAGCGCGTCGCGCTCGTACCCCTCCGGGCAGTACAGCGAGAAGTGCCGGTCGAAGTCGCCCTCCAGGCTCAGCCGCTGGTCCTTGTCGAAGGTCGCCGGCAGGTTGGAGCCGAACAGTCCGTTGTTGCTCGTGGCGTCCAGGACGATGTGCGGGAGCGGCACGTCGAGTTTGATCGCGACGTACCCCCACCGGTGCGTGGTGCGGTTCTTGCCCGAGCCGGTCGTGTACTGATAGTTCGCGAACTCGACGAACCGGGGCCGCTCGCCGCGAACGAGGTCGTTCGCGGACCGGGCGCTGCCGACCCCGAAGATCATGCCCGGCAGGGCGGGTGAGGACAGCGTCGGGACGTAGCTCATCCCGTTCGCGGTCGCGAAGCGATCCAGGCGGTACCGGCGCTCCTGCCTGACCCGACCGCCGCGGATGAGGAACAGGATCACGGCGGCGACGGCCCCGAGGACCAAGATGATCGGCAGAAGGCCGCCCAATGCCGAGATCAGGAACGGGGTTCCCGTGCCCGCGGACGCGAGTGAGCCGACGATCGATCCGGTCACCGTCACGACACTGGCGAAGATCAGGACGAAGGCGCCTCCGATCACGATGGGAACGATGGTGGCGGATCCGACCGCACCGCCGCTCTGCTTGAGCCGCTGCGCGTGCGCACGGATGGCGTTGCGGTCGGCCGGCTCGACGAGCGGCCGTGGGTCGAAGGAGAGGCCGGCCTGCGGTGCACTCATCGGTTCTCCGGCCCCCGGCATCCTGTCCATGCCGATCACGCTACCCGGCGACGTGTTCCACGCGGCGAACGGCGAGCAGCGCGCGCCGCGTCGAAAACGCGGGACGGAGTGGACCGGCGGCCTCTCCCGTGCGACCGGCGAGAACAGAACCCCCGGGGTTTCACAAGCGGCTCCACGCACGGCGCCGCGCGGTGCGGATTCAGGAGCGCGCCGCCGATCCGCTAGACTGTCAAGGTTGTCCGGCAGCGCCCCAGTGCGCGGAAGCCCGTGACACGTGCACACACCCTCCTGCTGTCGGGAAATGCCCGGCAGCCGTTCTAGTCCGAAGGAGGTGGGTCAGTGACGCACCAGTACGAACTCATGGTCATCTTCCAGCCCGAGATCGACGAGCGCCTGGTCGCTCCGAGTCTCGACAAGTTCCTGAAGGTCATCACCGCAGACGGTGGCTCGATCGACAACGTCGACATTTGGGGCCGCCGTCGTCTCGCGTATGAGATCCAGAAGAAGACCGAGGGCATCTATGCCGTCGTGAGCTTCACCGCGACGAGCGCTGCCACGCAGGAGCTCGACCGTCAGATGGGCCTCAGCGAGCAGATCATGCGCACCAAGGTCCTCCGCGCCGAAGAAGCGATCGCGATGATCGCCTCCGAGAAGCAGCGCGCCGACGAGAAGGCAGCGCGCAAGGCGGCCCGCCCGGCGAAGCCCGTCAAGCAGGACGCGTAACGACGATGGCCGGCGAGACGATCATCACCGTCGTGGGCAACCTCACGGCCGATCCCGAGCTGCGTTACACGCAGACCGGACTCCCCGTCGCGAACTTCACGATCGCGTCGACGCCGCGCAACTTCGACCGCCAGGCCAACGAGTGGAAGGACGGTGAAGCGCTGTTCCTCCGCGCGAGCGTGTGGCGCGAATTCGCCGAGCACGTGGCCGGATCGCTGACCAAGGGCTCCCGCGTCATCGCGACCGGTCGCCTCAAGCAGCGCTCCTACGAGACCCGCGAGGGCGAGAAGCGCACGTCGATCGAACTCGAGGTCGACGAGATCGGCCCTTCGCTGCGTTACGCGACCGCTCAGGTGACTCGCGCGGCGTCCTCCGGCGGCGGGCAGTCCCGTGGCCAGGTCTCCGAAGAGCCGTGGTCGACCCCTGGCACCCAGACGGCTCCGGCCGCCGGGGCACCCGCAGCGGCCGGCGGCGACTCGTGGGCCGCTCCCGGCGCATACGGCGACGACACACCGTTTTGAGTCGAGTCGGATCAGTGCCGCGAAGCGGCGTTGATGCGACGGCGACTCAGGGTCGAGAAGCCCGCGAGGCGGGCGTATCGAGACCTTCAGTTCCCGGAAGCTTCTGACGAGGCATCCGATCTTCTTCAAGTAAAGGAAACAACATGGCTGGAAAGTCAAGCGGCGACCGCCGCAAGCCGCGGAAGGGCGCGAAGAACGCAGCCCCGGCGAAGCCGACCCGCGTTGGCCTCATCGACTACAAGGATGTCGCCACACTCCGCAAGTTCATTTCGGAGCGCGGGAAGATCCGCGCCCGTCGTATCACCGGTGTCTCGGTGCAGGAGCAGCGTCTGATCGCACGTGCGATCAAGAACGCGCGCGAAATGGCGCTCCTGCCTTACGCCGGCGCCGGCAGGTAGGGGAACCGGATATGTCGAAGCTGATTCTCACGAATGAGGTCGCCGGGCTCGGAAGCGCCGGCGACGTGGTCGAGGTCAAGAACGGGTACGCCCGCAACTACCTCATCCCCCAGGGCTTTGCTGTGGCGTGGAGCCGCGGTGGCGAGAAGCAGGTCGCGTCGATTCGCGCCGGCCGCGAGTCGCGTGCGATCCACGACCACGAAGAGGCCGTCGCACTCAAGGACGCCCTCGAGTCGAACAAGGTCAAGCTCGCCGTCAAGGCCGGTGCCGAAGGACGTCTGTTCGGCTCGGTCAAGACCGGCGATGTCGCGGACGCCGTCAAGGCCGCAGGCCTGGGCGATCTCGACAAGCGCAAGATCCAGATCACCTCTCCGATCAAGTCGGTGGGCGAGCACGAGGCGACCGTTCGCCTGCGCGACGACCTCACCGCCGTGATCACGCTGCTGGTGGTCGCAGCCAAGTAGCAACACCGCTCGGGACCGCACAGGCGCATCAGCGCCGAATCGGGATCCGGGTATGACGGATGCCGCAGACGCCCTCCCCGAGGGTCCTGGTCTGCGGCATCCGCCTTTTCGCGACCGTCTGACCGGAGCGTGCGGCCCGCGCGGTCACGTGGAGAGCTCGTCCCCCTCGCGCGTACGGCGCCGGAATTGTGCACAGGGCGTCGTTGCACATCTCAACCTTCAAGTGGTACTTCAAGCACATCTGATTCCACAGCGTCCAGGGTGATAAAACCCTGGTCCGGATATGAAAATATTCTTGGAATCGGCTGAATGAGAAAGTTATCCACAGGTGTTGTGCACAGGCTGGGCGGCGTTTCGCGCAGCCTCTCCACAGAGTTATCCACAGGCGCTGTTGCGGGCCGTCTCGCCCCTGCCTAGCGTGGGGTGCGCCCAGGGGGAATGACGCGCTGCCGTCGGTGCAGACGGCTGTCAGGGGTTCGTGTTCTGCTGAACAGGGCGAGGGATGCCGGAGGCATTCGACGTCGCCTTGCCGGAGTGCGTCCGCGCCCAACGCAACCCCGGGTCGTAGCTTTTGCATGGCCAGAAACGTGGAGGACAGTGCATATGTCGATTGCCGACATCTCGGAGGAACGCCTCGGTGGCCGCCGGGAGCACGAGCGCACCCCCCCGCACGACCTGCTCGCCGAGCAGAGCGCCCTGGGCGGCATGCTCCTTTCGAAGGATGCCGTGGCCGACGTCATCGAGACCCTGCGCGGCGCCGACTTCTACGTTCCCAAGCATGAGCTGATCTTCGAGGCGATCCTCACCCTCTACTCGCATGGCGAGCCCACCGACGTCGTCGCGGTGACCGACGAGCTGATCAAGACCGGCGAACTGCAGCGCGCCGGCGGTGCGGATTACCTGCACACCCTGACCTCGATCGTGCCGACCGCGGCCAACGCGGGCTACTACGCCTCGATCGTCGCGGAGCGCGCGCTGCTGCGCCGGCTCGTGGACGCCGGCACGCGCATCGTGCAGATGGGCTACTCGGGTCAGGGCGAAGCGCTGGACCTGGTCAACAACGCGCAGGCCGAGATCTACGGCGTGACCGGGGCCGACGCCGCCGAGGACTATGTGCCGCTCGAGGTCGCCGTCAGCGCGGCCATCGACGAGATCGAGGCCGCCCGCGGTCGCGACGGTCAGATGACCGGCATCCCGACGGGCTTCTCGGGGCTGGACCAGCTCACCAACGGTCTGCACCCGGGCCAGATGATCATCATCGCCGCGCGTCCGGCCATGGGTAAGTCCACCCTCGCGCTGGACTTCGCCCGCACCGCCGCGGTCAAGCACAACTTTCCGACGATCTTCTTCTCGCTCGAGATGGGGCGCAGCGAGATCGCGATGCGCCTGATGAGCGCCGAGGGTTCCGTGCCGCTGCAGAACATGCGCAAGGGCACGCTCGACTCGCGCGACTGGACCACGATCGCCTCGACCCGCGGTCGCATCAACGACGCACCCCTCTACATCGACGACAGCCCGAACATGACGCTGGTCGAGATCCGGGCGAAGTGCCGACGACTCAAGCAGCGCGAGGGGCTGAAGATGGTCGTCATCGACTACCTGCAGCTGATGACGAGCGGCAAGCGCGTCGAGTCGCGCCAGCAGGAGGTCTCGGAGTTCTCGCGTGCGCTGAAGCTTCTGGCCAAGGAGCTGCAAGTGCCGGTCATCGCACTGTCGCAGCTGAACCGTGGCGCCGAGCAGCGTGCCGACAAGAAGCCCGCACTGTCAGACCTGCGTGAGTCGGGGTCGATCGAGCAGGACGCCGACATGGTCGTACTGCTGCACCGCGAGGCCGCCTACGAGAAGGACAGCCCCCGCGCGGGCGAGGCAGACCTCATCATCGCCAAGCACCGCAACGGTCCGACCGACACGATCACCGTCGCGTTCCAGGGTCACTTCTCCCGCTTCACCGACATGGCCGTGGGGCTGTAGCGCACAGTCGGATCGACACGACGGCACCGCGGGTACACGCGTCGGGCGACTCGCGCCCAGCGGGCCCACATGCGCGCACGAACTAGACTGGATGGATCCGTCCTGTGAACGCAGGAACCACTCCGCGCCAGGAATCCCCGTGACCAGAACCCCCGCAGCCCGCACCTTCGATGTGCGCCACGTGCAGCTGGCGAGAGCTGCCAGCGCGGCGATCGCGGCTGTCATGGTCACCTTCTCGCCCGATCACTCCGCGGCGGTCGGTCTGTCCATCTTCAGCGGGTTCGTGCTCGTGAACGCGCTGGTCCTGCTGGTAGCCGCGTGGCTGGTGTATCCCTCGGGCCAGCGCTGGCCGGCCGTGCTCCTGGGTGTCCTCTCCGTGGCCGCCGGTATGGCCGGCGGTGTCGTACCGCTGCGGTCGGTCACCACATTCTTCGTTCTCGTGATCGCGTGGGCACTGACGACCGGACTGGTCGAGACGATCGCCGGCGCGCGGAGTCTGCGCGAGGCTCGTCGTCTGCAGCCGCCGGCGGAACCCGCCCGCACCGAGTCTCGCGACGCGCTCGTCATCGGCGTCCTCACCCTCGTGCTGGGCCTGGCGCTGCTGCTCGTTCCGGCGCAGTACGCGTTGCAGTACCGGGTCGAAGACGCGAACGCGACCTTCACGCTCACCGGGATCATCCTGGCCGTCGGCATCTTCGGCGCCTACGCCGCGATCGTCGCGGTCTACCTCGGCATCGCCGGATTCTCGCCGCGCAAGCGGCAGCCCGTCACCACCGAGAGCGCGGAGGCCACCGCGCCCGCGACGGCGCGGCCCGCTGAGCCCACACGCACGACGAACGACGAAAGGGGCGTCTCATGACCGACGACAAGCCCACCCGCCGAGACCTGATGAAGCCACTGCAGCTGCTCGGGCTCGCCTTCGGGGCCGCGGTGTTCGCGGGCATCGTCACGCTCATCGCGATGGGGTTCTTCCAGCAGCGCGGCCCGGAGCAGGCGCCCGCGGCGCTGCAGCTGGCCCTCATCTTCGCCGGCGTCACCTTCATCGTCGTCCTGTTGTCGGTCTCGCTCCTGCTCCTCGCCATCGATCCGGCGCAGGTGACCAAGACGATCGATCGCCCCGTGCTGCAGCCGCGCGAGAACCCCGACACCGCTGCGGGCGGCACGCGTTCGGACGGCGCGGATCCGGATGCCGAGGCATCCGGCGGCACGCACATCTGACGCGAGCGGGATCGGGCTAGAGCTCGTCCACCAGCTGCGACGCCAGCCCGACGTACGTCGCGGGCGTCAGGGCGAGGAGGCGCTGCTTGGCCGCGTCTCCGATGTCCAGGCCTCCGACGAACTCCGCCAGCTGCGCACCGCCCACGCGGCGCCCGCGGGTGAGCTCCTTCAGCAGCGCGTAGGGGTCGGTGATCTGCGAGCGCCCGGCGGCGATTTCGGCACGCACCACGGTCTGGATCGCCTCGGCGAGCACCTCCCAGTTCGCGTCGAGGTCGGCATCGAGCACCGGCTGCGCCAGTGAGATCTCACCGAGTCCGCGCTGCAGGTTGTCCAGTGCGAGCAGGGAGTGCCCCAGCGCAACGCCGATGTTGCGCTGAGTGGTCGAGTCGGTCAGGTCGCGCTGCAGCCGTGAGGTCACCAGCGTCGCTGCGAGAGTCGTGAGCAGCCCGCCGGCGATCTCGAGGTTCGCCTCGGCGTTCTCGAAGCGGATCGGGTTGATCTTGTGCGGCATCGTCGATGACCCGGTGGCGCCTGCGACGGGGATCTGCGAGAAGTAGCCGAGCGAGATGTAGGTCCACACATCGGTCGCGAGGTTGTGCAGGATCCCGCCGGCGTGCCGCACCCGGTCGTAGAGCTCGACCTGCCAGTCGTGCGACTCGATCTGCGTGGTCAGCGGGTTGAACCCGATCCCCAGACCCTCGATGAACGTCCGGGTCAGCGCCGGCCAGTCGACATCGGGGTCGGCGGCGAGGTGGGCGGACCAGGTGCCGGTCGCGCCGGAGAACTTCGCCAGATACTCGGATGCCGCGACCTGCGCCGCGACCCGCTCCAACCGCCAGACGAAGACCGCGATCTCCTTGCCCATCGTGGTGGGCGTGGCGGGTTGCCCGTGCGTGCGCGCGAGCATCGCGGCATCCCGATGCTGCTGGGCCAGCCCGCGCAGTGCGTCGATCACCGCGCGCAGCTTGGGCAGCCAGACCGTCGTGATCGCGCGCTGGACGGTGAGCGCGTAGGAGGCGGAGTTGATGTCCTCGCTCGTGCACGCGAAGTGCGTCAGTTCGGCGACCGCCTCGAGACCGAGGCTCGAGAGCCGGTCGCGCACGAGGTACTCGACGGCCTTCACATCGTGCCGGGTGACGGCTTCCTTCTCGGCGAGCCAGTCGATCTCGACCTGGCCGAAGTCGCGATACAGGGCGCGCAACTGCTCCTTGTCCGTCTCGGGGAGAGGCGCGGTGCCGAACAGCGACCGGTCGGTGAGCGTGAGGAGCCATTCGACCTCGACCTCGACGCGCGCGCGATTCAACCCCGCCTCGGAGAGGTAGTCGGCGAGCTCGCCGACCGCAGCGAAGTAGCGGCCGTCGAGCGGGCTCAGCGGCTGGGGAGGAAGAGAAGACACGGGACTCCCGTCGGGACGCGTTCCGACCGCCGAGCGATGGATTCGCGGGGGCGGATCGCGGGGTGAGGACTGCCGGGCAGAGCACCCGGCGTGCAGTCCGATCATACCGAGCGGCCGCCACGCGTCCCTTGCCCGACGGGACCGCGGTGCACCGCCACCACCCGGTGCGGCGCGCGGGAGGGTCGGCGGGTGGGGTGTTGCCTGTCGGGGGTTTCGCATAGCCTGGCCGGGAACTTCCGACGACCCCCCTAGATCGGAGTGCGCCGTGCGCCGTCCCCCCGTTTTTCCGGCATCCATCCTCACCGTCGCGCTGGTCGCCGGACTGTCGGGGATGACTTCCCCCGCGGTGGCTGCCGATGGCGCGCCCGTGATCAACGAGTTCTCGGCCAGTACGACCGGCACCGACGTCGAGTATGTGGAACTGCTGGCCGCACCGGCCACCGATCTGTCCGGCGTGCGCGTCCTCGAGATCGAGGGCGACGCCGGCGGATCCGTGCCGGCCTTCGGCGTGGTCGATGAGGTCATCTCCTTCGCGGCACCGGACGCATCCGGTCGCTCGCTCGCCACCCTCGCCGCCAACGCGCTCGAGAACGGCACGATCAGCCTTCTGCTGATCACGGGGACGATCCCGGCCGCGGGATCGGACATCGATGCGAACGACGATGGGGTCATCGACGACGGCCTCGGGTTCTCGGTGGTCGACGCCGTCGCGGTCAACGACGGCGGCGCGGGCGATCTGACGTACGGCGGCGTGGCCCTCGGGGTCTCGTACGACGGCTTGCCGTTCGCGCCCGGCGCGGCCTCGCGCATCCCCGACGGCACCGATACCGACCTCGTCGGCGACTGGGTGCGCAACGACTTCGACCTTGCCGGCATCCCGGGCAATGCGGGCACGCTCGTGGCGGGTGAGGCCGCCAACACGCCCGGTGCCGCCAACTCGCTGACCGCGCCGCCGGTCGGTCCTCCTGCCGGCGAGGCGGGATGCGAACTCGAAGTGGTCACGATCGGGTCGGTACAGGGCAGTGGCGCGCTCTCGCCGGTTGCCGGGTCGACGGTGCGCATCGAAGGCACGGTGGTCGGCGATTTCCAAGCCGCCGGCGGGTTCGGCGGCTACTACCTTCAGGATGCCGGGGACGGCGACTCCGCGACCTCGGACGGCATCTTCGTCTCCGCGCCCACCGGGACGGACGTCGCGGTGGGCGCCATCGTCAACGTCGCCGGCCCGGTGAGCGAATCCGGCAGCGGAGGGGCAGCCGTGGAGCTGACCAGGATCGACGCCGCTGACGTCGAGGTGTGTGCGACCGGCGCCGCGCTGCCGGATGCCGTGCCGTTGACGCTGCCGGCGAGCACAGAGCAGCGCGAAGCAGTAGAGAGCATGTACGTGACGCTCCCCCAGAGCCTCACGGTCCTCGAGTACTTCGAGTACGGGCGGTACGGCACCATCGACGTGGGGCTGGACCGTCAGATGACACCGACGGCGGTGTTCTCTCCGGGGTCGGCCGAGGCGACCGCCCTGGCGCAGCGGAACCTCGCCGAGCGGATCACGATCGATGACGGTCGCAGCGCACAGAATCCGGATCCCGCCATCCACCCCAACGGCGAAGCGTTCACGCTGGAGAACACGTTCCGCGGTGGAGATCTCGTCACCAACGCGACCGGCGTCCTGGACTACCGGTCCGACACGTGGGCGATTCAGCCGACCGAGGGCGCCGACTACGCGTCCGTGAACGCGCGCACCGCGACCCCGGACGTCGGCGGCGATCTCACGGTGTCCAGCTTCAACGTGCTCAACTACTTCACCACCCTGACGGGACCGGACGCCCGCGGAGCGAACGACGAGGCGGAGTTCGAGCGTCAGCAGGCCAAGATCGTCGCCGCTCTCGCTGAGATCGACGCCGACGTGTTCGGCCTGATCGAGATCGAGAACAACGGAACCGCGCTCGCCGCCCTGACCACAGCGCTGAACGATCACCTTCACGGGGACGTGTACGACTACATCGAAACCGGCCCGATCGGCACCGATGTGATCACCACGGCGCTCATCTACAAGCCGGCCTCCGTCACGCCGGTCGGGAACTTCGCACTCATGGCTCAAGACAAGGACGCGCGCTGGCTGGATGATTACAACCGGCCGGGCCTGACCCAGACGTTCGCCGACGCAGACGGAGGCAAGGTCACGGTCGTGGTGAACCACCTCAAGTCGAAGGGCTCCGACTGCAACGCCGTGGGCGACCCCGACACGGGCGACGGCGCGGGCAACTGCAACATCACGCGGACGCAGGCCGCCGCCGCCCTCAGCGACTGGTTGGCGACCGACCCGACCGGACAGGGCGCCGGGCACGAGCTGATCATCGGAGACCTGAACTCCTACGACAAGGAGGCGCCGATCGCGGAGCTCCTCGCGGGCGGGTTCACCGACCTGCTCGCGCAGTACCAGGGCGAGAACGCCTACTCCTACGTGTTCGACGGACAGCTCGGCTACCTCGACTACGCGCTCGCCGGCCCGGCTCTGGCGGGCGATGTGACCGGAGCGGCCGCATGGCACATCAACGCGGACGAGCCGAGCCTGATCGACTACGACATGTCCTTCAAGGCACCCGCGCAGGATGCGCTGTTCGCGCCGGACCCCTACCGCTCCAGCGACCACGACCCGGTGATCGTCGGCCTGGACCTGACACCACCGGACACGATCCCGCCGACGCTCACCGTGACCGCGGATCCGGCCTTCCTCTTTCCCCCCAACGGCAAGACGCGCACGGTGACGCTGACCGTGGACGCGGCTGACGAGAGAGGCGAGGTCACCGTTCGGCTCCTGTCCGCCGCGGCGAGCGGAAACAAGAAGGCGATCGTGCGCCAGCTTACCGACCGGAGCTTCTCGGTGAAGGCGGTGGTCGGCGCGAAGTACACCTTCACGTACGAGGCGAAGGATGCCGCGGGCAACACCGCGACCGCGACCGACACGGTGTCCGTGGAACCGACGCCGAGACGTCTGCTGGCCTACATCTGTCAGATCGTGGAGCGGACCGCGGGTTCGATCTGCCGGTAGAGCGCGCGGCTCGCGTTCTCGATCATGACCAGGACGTCATCGAACATGCCCGGGCCGGCATAATACGGATCCGGAACGTCGAGGGTGGGTGCGGACGAGTCGAAGGACATCAGCAGCGCGATCTTGTCCGAGTCCGCCTCCGAACGCGCCCAGCCGTGCAGGATGCGCTCATGGCTTCTATCCAGCGCCACGACGAGGTCGTTGCGCGCGAAGTCGGCGTGGGTGAACTGACGCGCGCGATGCCGCGTCCCGTCGTACCCGCGACGCTCCAGCGCGTCGAGCGTGCGCTGATCCGCGCGTTCCCCGACGTGCCAGTCGCCGGTGCCGGCGCTCGTCGAGCTCACGCGGTCGCCCAGGCTGCCGGCATCCGCGAACCAGCGCAGCACCACGTCGGCCATGGGTGATCGACAGATGTTGCCGGTGCACACGAAGACGACGCGAAACGGCTCCAGCGCGCTCGCAGTCATGGATACATTGTGCGTCGGCCGGACCGCTCCTGCACAACGCGCGCCCGATCTCGGTTGTCCTCTGCCGGTGCAGTACGCGGGTCCTCGCGGCCCGGCGTCCGGGAGGGTGGAGGGATGTCGACCCCATCCGACCCCACGACGGAGACCCTGGACGTGCTGGCCCTCGTCCGGCGACATCTCGACGAGTTGATCGGGCGTCTGCTCGAGGTGTCCGCTCGCTCGGCAGGCCTGGCGGAGCAGACCGATTGGCGGACGGATGCCGCGACGGCGTTCCATACGACGGCCGAGACGTGGCGGCGGGATGTGGCGGCGCTCGTCCCGATCGTGGAGGACGCGCGCGAGGACCTGGACCTGGCGCGCGCACGGATGGAAGCGCACGCGTGGCGGCACGGGCTGTGAGCGATGGATTGGACATCCGCGGCGGCGGAGTCGTGGCGGTGGATACCGCGACGCTCCGCGCGGCGGCGGACGGATTCGAACGCCTCGCCGGAGACCTCGAGGACATCGTCGGCCAGATCGGTTCGGCGTCCACGCACCTCGCAGCAACGACCCGTGCCCTGTGGGATGTCGCGTACACGATGTCGTGCGCGTGCACACGGATCCGTGAGGTCGTGGGGACCGCGGGCGAGCTGATCGGGGCGCTGCGCGGGGCGGCCGCGGTCTACGAGATCGTCGAACTGCAGGCCGAGCGCGCGGCCGCCGACGCCGCGGGCGATGCCGGCGCCGTCCGGCGCATCGACTCCCGGCTCGCCGCGCTCGCCCTCGAGTACCCGGACGCCCCGGCCCAGGCGAGCCTCGGCGCCATCGGGCACTGGGTCGGTTGGCCGGGCGAACTGGCGCGCCAGGCTCCGGGTGCGCTGTGGTGGGTGACCCCCGGCTTCCCGCTGCTCGCGATGCCGACGACGTGGGCGCTGCTGCGCGCCGTCGGCACCCTCGGCGCGGGATCCGTGCCGGCGACGGCGCGTCTGCGCGGCCACCCCGGCGACCTGGTCGTCGCGCCCGTCGGGCCGCGCACGACAACAGCGGCTCCGACCACTCTCGCCGCCGCGGCGGAACGGATCCCGACCGGAGGGGATGCGCGGGTCCGGGTGGAGCGGTACTCGATGCCGGACGGCTCGAGCCGGTTCGCGGTCTACGTCGCCGGCACCCAGACGATCGCAGCCCGCACGACGGAACCGTTCGACATGGACTCCAACGTCGAGCTGTACACGGGCTCGCGCTCGGCGTCGTACGACGCGACCGAGATCGCGCTGCGGCAGGCCGGCGCGCGGCCCGGCGACGTCGTGCACGCCTTCGGCCATTCCCAGGGCGCCATGGTCGCCGCCCACCTGGCCCTCGAGGGCGGGTACGACACGCAGACCCTCGTCACGTTCGGCTCGCCGGTCGAGGCCGACGTCGGCGACGGCACGCTCAGCGTCTCGGTGCGTCACGTGGACGACCCGGTGGCGGCACTGACGGGCGGCGGTCACCCGGGCGCCGTCGGCGCGGCCGGCAGCTTCATCGCGGAGCGAACGGCCGACCCGCGTGCCGGCCTGCACGACCTCGGACTGCCCGCGCACGCTCTCGAGAGCTACACCGAGACGGCGCGGATGCTGGACGCCTCCGCCGATTCCCGCATGGCCGCGGTGCGGCAGGTGTTCGAGGATCTCGGAGCCGCGGCATCCGTCGAGGTCACCGAATACGCGGCCGAACGGGTTGTCGCGCTCCCGGAGCCCCGGCGGGGACCCGCGCCTGAGGCCGCGGTCAGTCCTTCTTCTTCGGACGCAGGATTATCCCGAAGATCCAGTTGATGAGCGAGATGATGATCGCGGCCAGCACGCCCCACCAGAAGTCCTCGACACGAAGCCCCCAGCTCCAGAAGCTGGTGATCCACGCGGTCAGCCACAGCAGGAACGCGTTGATGATGAGCCCGATCAGACCCAGCGTGAGGATGTAGATCGGGAACGCGAGGATCTTGATGACCGTGCCGATGATCGTGTTCACCAGAGCGAAGATCGCGGCCACGATCAGCAGCGTGAGGACGAACTGCAGGGTCTCTCCCGGCGGGAACGGGATGACCGAGACCATCAGCGCGGGGATCAGTGTGACGACCCAGATGGCGAACGCGTTGACGACGACACGGATGAGGAAGCCCATAGGTCGTCAGTCTGCCATGCGCCCCGTTCGCTTGCCCTAGATGTACGCGAAAGCGTGCATCGGGCGTACATCCAGGGCAAGCGAACAGACGGGAGAGAGGGATGCTGCACCCCGTGGGGCCCCGCCCCACACCCCCGGCCCGCTGACGCGTGGTGCTTTGTGGGGCCCTGCCCCACACCCCCGGCCCGCTGACGCGCGGTGCTCTGTGGGGCCCTGCCCCACACCCCCGGCCCGCTGACGCGCGGTGCTTTGCGGGGCCCCGCCCCACACCCCCGGCCCGCTGACGCGCGGTGCTCTGTGGGGCCCCGCCCCACACCCCCGGCCCGCTGACGCGCGCCCATAGACTCGACAGGGTGACCGATGCTCCGCTTCCTGACGACGCCGCGCAGATTCCCGTCCGGGTCCGGCCCGAGATCGCCGCCCTGCCGGCCTACCAGCAGGGCAAACAGGCCGGCGCGGACGCGTTCAAGCTGTCCAGCAACGAGAACCCGTTCGACCCCCTTCCCGGGGTGCTCGAGGCGGTGCACGCCGCGACCGCGCTGAACCGCTATCCGGACGCGACCGCCGGGCGGCTGCGCGAACGCCTGGCCGAGCGGTTCGGCGTCGAGCAGTCGTCGGTTCACGTGGGGGCCGGCAGCGTCTCGATCCTCACGCAGCTGGTGCTGGCCACCTCGGGACCCGGTGACGAGGTGATCTTCGCGTGGCGCTCGTTCGAGGCGTACCCGTGGCTTGCGATCGTCGCCGGTGCCACACCGGTGCAGGTACCGCTCACCGACGATGCCCGCCACGACCTTCCGGCGATGGCGGCCGCGGTCACACCGCGCACACGGGCGATCATCGTCTGCAGCCCGAACAACCCCACCGGCCCGATCGTCACGCAGGCCGAGTTCGACGCGTTCCTCGCCCTCGTCCCGCGGGACGTCCTGGTCATTCTCGATGAGGCATATGCCGAATTCATCACCGACCCGGACGCCGTCGACGGGTTGCGGGTGCTCGGCACGCAGGGGCACCCGAACGTGGTGGCGCTGCGCACGTTCTCCAAGGCCTTCGGCCTGGCGGGTCTGCGCGTCGGCTATGCGATCGGCCACCCGCGCATCCTCGATGCGGCGCGCAGCACCAGCATCCCGCTGTCGGTCACGGCGCAGGCCGAGGTCGCCGCGCTCGCCAGCCTGGATGCGGAGGATGCGCTGCTCGAACGTGTGCGGACCATCGCCGCGCGGCGGGACGCGCTGGCCGCGGCGCTTCGTGAGACGGGATGGCGTGTCCCCGACGCGCAGGGCAACTTCGTCTGGCTGCCCGGTGGAGCCGAGACGATGCAGATCGCGGCCGCGTTCGATGCCGCGGGGCTGATCGTGCGGCCGTTCGCCGGAGAGGGTCTGCGGATCAGCGTCGGCGAAGAGGACTCTGTCGAGAAGGTCCTATCGATCGCGGCATCCGTTGTGAAGGACCTCCCAGAGGCCCATCCTGGCCGCGGACTAGCGTAGAACGGTGACTCCGCCCCAGAACGCGCCTGCCGACGCACCGGAGCTTGTCCGTGTGCTCGCTGCGGACGGGTCGGTCGCGCCGACTCCGGCCGCGGAACCGTATCTCGAGATCATCGACGCCCTGCCGGATGCCGAGCTCGAAGGCTTCTACCGCGACATGTTCGTGGTGCGCGCCTTCGACCAGCAGGCCACGAACCTGCAGCGGCAGGGCCAGCTCGCCCTGTGGCCGCCGAGCTTCGGCCAGGAGGCCGCACAGGTCGGCTCGGCCCGCGCCGCGCGCCGTCAGGACCACCTCTTCCCCTCGTACCGCGAGCACGTGGTCGCCATGATCCGCGGGGTGGACCCGGTGGACATCATCCGCGTGATGCGCGGCCTGACCCACGGCGGCTGGGACCCGTACGACCCGAAGAACGGCAACACGCACATCTACACGCTGGTCCTCGGGTCCCAGACCCTGCACGCGACCGGCCTGGCCATGGGACTGACCTTCGACGGCAGGTCCGGCACCGGGGATCCCGAGACCGACCAGGCTGTCATCGTCTACTACGGCGACGGCGCCTCCAGCCAGGGTGACGTGCACGAGGCGATGGTGTTCGCGGCGAGCTACCGCACCCCCGAGGTGTTCTTCCTGCAGAACAACCAGTGGGCCATCTCGGTTCCCGTCGCGACCCAGTCGCGGTCACCGCTGTACCTGCGCGGCACCGGGTACGGCATCCCGAGCATCCCGGTCGACGGCAACGACGTGCTGGCCAGCTACGCGGTCACGCGCGTCGCCCTCGACGAGGCGCGGGCCGGTGCCGGCCCCCGCGCGATCGAGGCCCTGACGTACCGGATGGGCGCGCACACCACCAGCGACGATCCCACCAAGTACCGCACCTCGGACGAGGAGCAGTCCTGGGCCCGCCGCGACCCGATCGCGCGGATGCGCGCGTACCTCCGTGGTCGCGGAGCGCCGGACACGTTCTTCGCCGCCGTCGAGGCCGAGGCGGCCGCCGTCGCCGAGGACGCCCGGGTTCGCACCGGTGCGCTCGGCGGCGTACCCGCCGATCTCATGTTCGACCACGTCTACAGCGAACCGCATCCCCTCATCGACGAGCAGCGCGCGTGGCTCGCCCGCTACGAGGCATCGTTCGAGGAGGAGGCGTCATGACCGACCTCAAGGCATCGCCGACGGCCGCCGTCCCCGCACCGACTTCGATCGAGACGCTGCCGTTCAGCCGAGCGCTCAACGCGGGACTGCGCCGGGCGATGACCGAGAGCGACCGCGTGATTCTGATGGGCGAGGACATCGGGCGACTGGGCGGCGTCTTCCGCGTCACCGAGGGCCTGCAGGCCGAGTTCGGCGACCGTCGGGTGCTCGACACGCCGCTGGCCGAGTCCGGCATCGTCGGAACGGCGATCGGACTCGCGATGGCCGGATTCCGGCCCGTCTGCGAGATCCAGTTCGACGGCTTCGTGTTCCCGGCCTTCGACCAGATCACGTCGCAGCTGGCCAAGATCACGAACCGGCACGAAGGCGCACTGAGCATGCCGGTGGTGATCCGCATCCCCTACGGCGGCCACATCGGCGCCGTCGAGCACCACCAGGAGAGCCCCGAGGTGTACTTCACCCACACGCCGGGACTGCGCGTGGTGAGCCCCTCGACGCCCAACGACGCCTACTGGATGATCCAGGACGCCATCACCTCGACGGACCCGGTGATCTTCCTCGAACCCAAGAGCCGGTACTGGCAGAAGGGTGAGGTGGATGCTTCGGCCCGAGCTCTCCCTCTGCATGCCAGCCGCCTGGTGCGGCGCGGCACCGATGTCACGCTGGTCGGTCACGGCGCCATGGTCGCGACACTGCTGCAGGCGGCGGCGCTCGCGGAGCCCGAGGGGACCAGCTGCGAAGTGATCGACCTGCGCTCGCTCTCGCCCGTCGACTACGGCCCCATCCTGGACTCGGTGCGTCGCACCGGGCGGATGGTCTACGCGCAGGAAGCCCCGGGCTTCAGCAGCCTCGGCAGCGAGGTCTCGGCTACGGTCATGGAGAAGGCGTTCTACGCGCTCGAGGCGCCCGTGCTGCGCGTGTCCGGCTTCGACACGCCGTTCCCTCCGGCAAAGCTCGAAGGAACCTTCCTCCCGGACGCCGACCGCATCCTCGAAGCAGTCGACCGCACTCTGGCGTATTGACCCGACGATGTTCCGAAAGGACACCGGATGAGCACACAGACGTTCCTCCTCCCCGACGTCGGCGAGGGGCTCACCGAGGCCGAGATCGTGTCGTGGCGGGTCTCTCCCGGTGATGCGGTCGCCGTCAATGACGTCCTGGTCGAGATCGAGACCGCCAAGTCCCTGGTCGAACTGCCCTCCCCGTTCGCCGGAGTCGTCGGAGACCTCCTCGTGGCCGAGGGCGACACGATCGCCGTCGGTGCGGCGATCATCACCATCGCGAGCGCCGACGACTCAGCACCACCCGCGACGGCGGGCCAGAGCGAGCACGGCGAACCGCACGAAGCCGATGCCGGGGGTGCCGTGCTTGTCGGCTACGGCAGCGCGGGCCACGTGCAGTCGCGTCGGCGCAAGCCGGCCGATGCCGCGGCGGGCTCAGCAGCCGTCCGGGGATCGGTCGGTGTCATCGCCAAGCCGCCGATCCGCAAGCTGGCGCGCGACCTGAACGTCGATCTCGCCGACGTCGCACCCAGCGGCTCGGCCGGCGAGGTGACGCGCGACGACGTCATGAAGCAGGCGTCGCAGGCAAGCGTGTTCCGCAACATCGAGACTCCGGAGTGGGGTGCGGTGCGCGAGGAGACGATCCCCGTCGGCACCGCCCCGGTCGCGCCGGCGGCGCCCGCTGCCTCGGCACCGGCAGTGGATGCCGCGGGCCGCGAGGAGTCCATCCCCGTGCGCGGGGTGCGCAAGGCGGTGGCCAGTGGCATGGTGCGCAGCGCGTACACGGCACCGCACGTATCGGTCTGGACGGATGTGGACGCGAGTCGCACGATGGAGCTGGTGAAGCGCCTGAAGGCCTCACCGGACTTCGCGGAC